>NZ_CP053382.1:2887027-3207807 GCF_014931605.1 Halomonas sp. MCCC 1A13316
GCAGCCGAGGGGGAACCCGCAGACGTCACGGTCGCGCACATGGAAGATTCCTTGCTGATCTGGCTCGTATCGTTGCAGGCCCTGCATTATACGCATCTCGTGCGCCGCGCGCAGAAAAATGGGCACAGGCGATATCACCGAGCGTTGACCCGCCGACTGCCAACGCTTCTATAATGGGCCGGCCAGACATGGCCCGAACCGGGCGGTGGCAAAGCACCGGCGTGTTTCTGTATCAGGGAGAATTTTGTGGATTACGGCAATGTGAACTGGATCGTGGCTATCGTCAGCCTGCTGATCGGCCTTGGCATCGGCGCCATCGGCTATCGGGCATTTGGCGCCTCGGCCACCCGCACGCAGGAGCTGCGGCGCCAGGCGGCTGAGCGTGAACGCGAGCTGAACGAGCTTCGCGAAGGCATGAACGAACACTTCAGCCAAGTCGGCATGATGGTAAGCAACATCCAGCGCGAAATGCGCACCCTCGAGCATCGCCTGACCGAGGATGCCAGCACGCTGCACTGCGATGCTCCCACCAACAACCAGTCGAAGTCGTCCAATCAGCTCGAATCGGCCCGTCAGCTCAAGTCGGCCGACCAACCGGCACTGACCGGTAGCGACGACATACCGGCACCGCGCGATTACGCCGATGGCTCCGGCGGCACCCTATCGGAGGACTTCGGCCTCAAGCCCAGCGACGACAAGAGCGCGACTCCGCAACCTCCGCGCTACTAATCGCCAGCCCCTCCCACGTCAGGCCGGATTGTCGATATCGACGAAGCGATGCTCAACGTCGAACTCCTGCTCCAACCATGCCCCTAGGGCTTGGACGCCGTAGCGCTCGGTGGCGTGGTGACCTGCAGCCAGATAGTGAATGCCGAGCTCACGCGCCAGGTGCGTGGTGCGCTCGGAGATCTCACCCGAGATGAACGCCTCGGCGCCGGCCTCCCAGGCCTGGACGATCATGTCCTGCGCGCCACCGGTACACCAGGCGACACGACGTATATCACCGCCGCCGGGCGCCTCGATGAGCAATGGCTCGCGCTCCAGACGATCAGCGACCAGGCGAGCCAGGACCGAGGGGGAAGCGGCCTTGGGCAGGCTGCCGAGCCACACCAGTCCCTGGCCCAGCTCACCGTCGGCACAACCTTCTACCCGAAAGCCGAGCCGGCGGGCAAGTTCGGCATTGTTGCCCAATTCGGCGTGGGCATCGAGCGGCAGATGATAGGCCAGCAAATTGATGTTGTTGAGCAGCAGCGTACGAATGCGCCGCTGCTTGATGCCGGTGATCGCCACCGGTTCGTTCTTCCAGAAGTAGCCGTGATGAACCAGCAGCAGGTCCGCTCCCCACGCCACCGCCTCGTCGAGCAATGCCTGGCAGGCCGTCACGCCACTCATCACGCGCCGCACTTCGTCACGCCCCGCCACCTGCAAGCCGTTGACGGTATAGTCCTTGAACGCGGGGGCGTTGAGCAGGGTATCGCAGGCCCGCACCACGTCGGTTCGCAAAATCATTCCTGCCTCCCGGACAGCACTTCGATGACAGTGTTACAATCGGCCCCATTGTAACGACTGAGCGGGATATCATCGACTGCCCGCCGACCAGGAAACGCCGCATGCGTCGTTCTCTCATTGCCTATACCCTGCCCGTCCTCATCGGCGTGCTGCTGGCCATTGTCTTGCTGAACACCTTTCCACAGTTGCTGCGAAGCTCGTCGGCACCGGACAGCCCCACCCAATCAGCGCCGCCCACCGAAGTGCAGCAAGTGTCGCGACCCTCCCCCGAGCTTCAGCAGGCCCCTCCACTTTCGCGCCAGCAGGGGCCGGTCAGCTATTCGACAGCAGTCGAAAAAGCCGCACCGGCAGTGGTCAACATCTACTCGTCGCGGGTCGTGGCGCGCGAGGAGCACCCGCTGATGTCGGATCCGTTCTTCCGTCAATTTTTCGCCGATGATCTGCCGTCCCAGCAGCGCCGGCTGTCGAGCCTGGGCTCCGGCGTCATCGTCAGCGAGGATGGCTACGTACTGACCAATCATCATGTCATCGATGGCGCCGACGAGATCCAGGTGGCCCTGCGCGACGGCAGGGAGACGCTCGCGGAAGTGATTGGCACCGACCCCGAGAGCGACTTGGCCGTTCTGCGCATCGATCTGGACCAACTGCCGGTCATTCATCTCGCCGATACTGGGGATGTGGCAGTGGGAGATATCGCCATGGCCATCGGCAACCCCTTCGGCGTGGGACAGACCGTCACCATGGGGATCATCAGCGCCACCGGGCGCAGCCACCTGGGGCTGAGTGCTTACGAGGACTTCATCCAGACCGACGCCGCCATCAATCCGGGCAATTCCGGGGGCGCGCTGATCAATGCCGAGGGTTCACTGGTGGGGATCAACACCGCCATCTTTTCCCGCTCGGGAGGCTCGCAAGGGGTAGGCTTCGCCATTCCCACGCGGCTGGCACGTTCCATCCTGGAAGCCCTGATAACCCAGGGCCGCGTGATTCGCGGCTGGCTGGGCATCGAAGCACAGGAGATGACGCAGGACCTGGCGGCCTCCTTCGGCCTGCAGGCACCACGCGGCGTGGTCATTTCCGGTGTGGTGCCGGACGGACCCGCGGACGAGGTCGGCTTGCGCCCAGGCGACGTGCTGCTGGAGGTCGATGGTCGCCCCATCCTCGATGCCCGCGCCGCCATGAGCGACATTGCAGCCATCGAGCCAGGGGCCACGCTTCCCTTGACCGTGGTGCGCAGTGGCGAGAAGTTCACCGTCGACCTGGAGGTGGGTGAGCGCCCGCTACCGCCCAGCCGGCTTCACGAGCGCTGACGAGTGCCTGGCACTACGGGCACTAATGTTTGTGGCACTAAGGCTTGATGCGGTACTCGGCGGAACGCGCGTGGGCCGTCAGCGACTCGCCGCGAGCCAGTACCGAAGCGATCGCACCCAGCGCCGATGCCCCGCTCTCGGAGCAGTGGATGATCGAAGAGCGCTTCTGGAAATCATAGACGCCCAGCGGTGAAGAAAAACGCGCCGTACCCGAGGTCGGAAGCACGTGATTGGGTCCGGCACAGTAGTCGCCGAGCGCCTCGGCCGTGTAACGCCCCATGAAGATGGCGCCGGCATGCCGCACCTCTGGCAGCAACGCTTCCGGCTCGGCCATGGAAAGCTCGAGGTGCTCCGGGGCGATACGATTGATCAGGCGCACGGCCTCGTTCCGATCGCGGCAGCGGATCAGGGCCCCGCGACGCGCCAGCGACTGGCGCACGATCTCCGCCCGCTCCAGCGTCGGCAATAACTTGGCAATGGCCGCTTCGACCTCGGCCAGGTGACGCTCGTCCCAACTGACCAGCAGTGCCTGGGCATCCTCGTCGTGCTCGGCCTGGGAGAACAGGTCCATGGCCAGCCACTCCGGATCGGTACCACCGTCGGATACGATCAGAATCTCCGAGGGACCGGCAATCATGTCGATACCCACCTGCCCGAAGACTGCCCGCTTGGCGGTTGCCACGTAAATGTTACCCGGCCCCACGATCTTGTCGACCCGCGGCACAGTCTCGGTGCCATAAGCCAGGGCGGCCACCGCCTGAGCCCCGCCAATGGTAAAGACATGATCCACCCCGGCCAGGTGGGCCGCCGCCAGGACAAGCTCGTTGAGCACCCCATCGGGGGTAGGCACGACCATGACGATTTCGCGCACCCCCGCAACGTGAGCCGGAATGGCATTCATCAATACTGACGAGGGATAGGCCGCCTTGCCGCCCGGCACGTAGATGCCGGCCCGATCCAGCGGTGTGACCTGCTGTCCGAGAACGCTGCCGTCCTCTTCGACGTAGGACCAAGAAGTCGGTCTCTGACGCTCATGATAGGCCCGTATGCGCTCGGCGGCCCGCGCCAGCGCCTCGCGCTGCTCAGCCGGAAGGCCGGTATAGGCCCGCTCCAACCGCTCGCTACCAAGGGTCAACTCGTCCATCGTCGATACCGACAGACGGTCGAAGCGCCCGGTGTACTCTATCAGGGCCGCGTCGCCCCGCTCACGAATCGCCGCGATGATCTCTGCAACTCGCTGCTGCACCTCGGTACCCGAAACGCCTTCCCAGGCCAGCAGCGCATCCAGGCGCGCCTCGAAGTCGGCATCCTTGGTGGATAGACGGGCCATGTCGACGGAATCAGCTAGGGTTTCGCTCATGATGGCATTCGCCTCCACGTAAGAATGTTGTCGTGCTCCCCGATCAGGTAGTGGGGAGCTCTACCGCCGGGCGGCGTCGCTCCACCGCCTGAGAAAGCCGCGCGATCAGCGGCTTGAGACGTTCATGCTTCATGGTCATGGCGGCCTTGTTGACGACCAGACGCGTGCTGATCGGCGCGATCAGCTCTCGCGGCGACATGCCGTTGGCACGCAGGGTGTTACCGGTGTCGACGATATCGACGATCTCGTCGGCAAGGTTCATCAAGGGAGCCAGCTCCATGGCCCCGTAGAGCTTGATTACTTCGGCCTGGATGCCCTGCTCAGCGTAGTAACGGCGCGCCACGTTGACGAACTTCGTCGCCACCCGGCGGCGAGCCCGGGCGGCAACGGCGCCATCAATGCCGGCCGTCATCAACTTGCATTTGGCGATCTCGAGATCCAGCGGCTCGTAGAGCCCCTCGGCACCATGCTCGAGCAGTACGTCCTTGCCCGCTACGCCCAGGTCGGCGGCGCCCAGCTGCACGTAGGTCGGCACGTCGGTGGCGCGGATCACTACCAGCTTGACGTCGTCGAGGTTGGTGTCGAAGAGCAGCTTGCGGCTCTTGCCAAGGTCCTCCGCCGGCACGATGCCGGCATCCGCCAGCAGTGGCAGTGTCTCGTCAAGGATGCGGCCCTTCGACAGGGCCAGAATCAGTTGCTTGCTCATGGTCTCGCCTATGGTCGGAAGCTGCGGGCTTCGCCTGCCCCCTCAACCGGGGATGCGTCGAATCCGGGCTCCCAGCAGTTGCAGCTTTTCTTCGATGCACTCGTAGCCGCGATCGATGTGATAGATACGATCGACCAAAGTCTCGCCCTCGGCCATCATCGCAGCGATCACCAGCGAGGCCGAAGCACGCAGGTCGGTTGCCATCACCGGGGCGCCCGAGAGTCGCTCGACCCCGGCAATCATGGCAGTGTTGCCTTCCAGCGCAATCTGCGCTCCCATGCGGTTCAATTCCTGCACATGCATGAAGCGGTTTTCGAATATGGTTTCCACCACATGGGAGGCACCGTCCGCCACGGCGTTGAGCGCCACGAACTGAGCCTGCATGTCGGTGGGGAAGCCCGGGTACGGTGCGGTGCGGATGTTGACCGGACGCGGACGACGCCCTTCCATGTCCAGCTCTATCCAGCCATCGTCGACAGTTATCTTTGCACCGGCCTCCTCGAGCTTGGCCAGCACCGCCTCGAGGATGTCGGCACGGGTTTTACGCACCCGCACACGGCCCCGCGAGAGAGCGGCGGCAACCAGGAAGGTTCCGGTTTCGATGCGGTCGGGCATGACGTCATGGTAAGCGCCGTGCAGCCGCTCGACGCCATCGATGATGATGTTGTTGCTGCCGTGCCCACGAATCTTCGCACCCATCTTGATCAGGCATTCGGCCAGATCCACCACCTCGGGCTCGCGCGCGGCGTTCTCGAGTATCGTGGTGCCCTCCGCCAGGGTTGCAGCCATCAACAGGTTTTCAGTGCCGGTGACGGTGACGGTATCGAAGAAGATGGTGGCACCCTTGAGCCTGCCGTCGACCTTGGCGCGAATATAGCCGCCTTCGACGCGAACTTCCGCCCCCATGGCTTCGAGACCGCGAATGTGCAGGTCCACCGGCCGCGAGCCGATGGCACAGCCGCCCGGGAGCGATACGTCGGCATGGCCGAAATGCGCAAGCAATGGCCCAAGCACCAGGATCGAGGCGCGCATCTTCTTGACCAGCTCGTAGGGAGCGTGGCAGTCGCGCACCTGGGAGCCATCGAGCTGGATGGTCATCTTCTCGCCCATCACCGGTTCGACGCCCATGCGCCCCAACAACTCGAGGGTGGTGGTAATGTCCTGGAGATGCGGCAGGTTGCCGATGGTTACCGGCTCGTCGGCCAGCAAGGTAGCGCACAGGATGGGCAACGCCGCGTTCTTGGCACCGCTGGCCCAGACCTCGCCATCGACGGGGCCACTGCCGGTAATGATCAACTTGTCCATGTGTTTTCGACCGTCAGGCGCCCTGGCTGGGTGAAGCCGCATTCTCCGGCGCGCTAACCCACTGCGCCGGCGTGTAGGTCTTGATGCTGACGGCATGCACGGCACCGGAGGCAATCTCCTCAGCAAGGGCGCCATAAATCAACTGCTGTCGTTTGACCGGCGACAAGCCCTCGAAGGCATCGCCCACGGCGATGACCTGGAAGTTGCAGCCTTCGCCCTGGATATAGAAATCGCAATCCTCGAGGCGTGCCTCGAGCAGCGCCTTGACGTCACTGGGTTGCATGAAGAACGGAACTCCTGTGGGACGAATGGAGCGGCACGCAGGCCCACCAAGGGCCAGTGCCGGGAACAAGAATCCCTACATGGTAAAGAAAAGCATCGCACTTGGCGATGCCGGAGCCGGGCTTTGCCGACCGCGGATCAGGCCTCGCCAGCAAGCGGCAGAAGCTCGTCCAGTCCTGCCACCTGTGTCAGCCGAACCAGCGGCGCCGAGAGCCTGACGTGAAGAATCTCGACGTCAGCCATACGCGCCTGACGCGTCCACTCGAGCAGTACACTGAGTGCGGCACTGCTGACTTGCTCGACACCGCCCAGGTCGAGCACCACGCCCGACCCTGAGGGCTGCTCGATCAGCCAGGTGCTGCCCGCCTCGGCCAATAGTGCGGCAATGTCGAAATCCACATCACCGCTGACGGCCAATCCCTGTGGGCCGGACTCCAACCGCACGCCACCTCGCTCGAGCAGCCGACTCATGCGCCGCTGCCCTCCTCCAACTCCTCGGTGGCAATCTCCGGCGACCAGTTGGCGATTACCGCATCGTAGTCGCGACCTTCGTTACGCATGGCCTGGTCGAACTGGTTGCGGAAGGTGAGACCCAGGTTGACACCGTTGACGATGACGTTGACTACCTTCCACTGGCCATCGGACTGACGCAGCGTGTAACTGACCGGGTAGACGGCCCCATCCATTGCCACGACTTCCATGGCCACGGAAGCCTGGTCTTCGTGACGCGGCGCACGCTGGGTTTCCAGCACGCGCAGCTCACGATAATCGAAAGTCACCAGCCCCTTGGTATAAGTATCGATCAGGGTCTGACGGAAGACATCGACGAACTGTGAACGCTGCTGGGGCGATGCGTTCTGGAAGTAGCGCCCCATCACGCTGGCGCCGATGTAGCGAAAATCGGCGATATCCGCGAGGCTGTCGTCCACCAGCGACTTGAGCTCGTCGATATGGTCGGCGTAATACTCCTTTCGCCCATCGAGCTGGCCCATCAGCTCGTCGATGCTGTGCCGAATGACCTGCTCGGGACTGCGCTCGGATGAAGCCGACACGGCCAGGCTGGCCAGGGCCAGGACCAACCCGAGGAGCAAGCGGCGAAACGGAGCGAGAGAAAGCGTCATCTGGGGCATGGATCGACCTCGAATGAAATAAGGACACAAGAAGTAGTAGTCGAATCAGTCGCTGACCATATTGGACACGAACTGCTGGATCAGTTCCTCCAGCACGAGGGCAGACTGGGTGTCGCGTATAGTGTCGCCATCGCCCAGCATCTCGGGATCCCCACCGACCGTGAGCCCGACATACTGCTCACCCAGCAGGCCCGAAGTCAGGATGGCCGCCGTGGTATCGCGCGGCAGGCGATCCTCAAGCTCGGCATCGAGTTCGAGGAGGACCCGGGCATCGTACCATTCGGTGTCCAGCTCGATGCCGCTCACGCGCCCCACCGTGACGCCCGCCATGGTAACCCGCGCGCGCGGCTTGAGGGCGCCGATATTGGCGAAATTGGCCTCCAGGCGGAAGCTCTCGTCCGCTGCCGAGAAGGCCAACCCGCTGACCCGAAGACCCAGAATCAGCAGCCCCAGAATGCCGGCCAGCATGAACAGCCCGACACCCAGCTCCATTGTCTTGCTGCGCTTCATGCTGCCTCTCCATTAAGCGATAAGTATCCAACGAGCATCAGGAAAAACCTCCGAACATCAGCGCAGTAAGTACGAAATCGAGGCCCAGCACCGCCAGCGAGGAGTAAACCACCGTACGCGTGGTGGCACGCGAGATTCCCTCCGATGTCGGCACCAGGTCGTAACCCTGAAACACCGCGATCCAGGTCACCACCCAGGCAAACACCAGGCTCTTGACCATGCCGTTGCCGACGTCGGAGACGAAATCGACGCTGGCCTGCATGCTGCCCCAGTAGGAGCCTTCGAACACCCCCAGCCACTCGACGCCGACCAGATAGCCGCCATAGATACCGACCACACTGAAGCCGAGGGTCAGCATCGGCAGCGCGACGAAGCCAGCCCACAGCCGTGGCGCCACCACTCGGCGCAGCGGGTCGACGCCGATCATCTCCATGCTGGTGAGCTGTTCGGTGGCTTTCATCAGGCCGATCTCGGCGGTCAGTGCGGAGCCGGCACGCCCGGCGAACAGCAGCGCCGCGACCACCGGCGACAGTTCACGCAGCAGCGACAGCGCCACCATCTGACCCAGCGCCTGCTCGGCACCGAAGTCGACCAGGATGGTATAGCCCTGCAGCGCCAGCACCATGCCGATGAACAATCCCGACACCAGCACGATGGCCAGCGACAGCACGCCGATGAAGTGCATCTGTCGCAGCCACAAGTAGCACCCTTCGCGGGAGGGAATACCGATGGATGACTGGACGAGGAACAAGCCCGCTCTACCCAAGGCTTCGAGTACATCGCAGCCACGCCGCCCGAGGCGCATGACGCGACCGATCATGGCCGCCCCTCCAGGTTGAGGATATCGCGGAAGTAGTCCGGCGCCGGGTAGTGAAAGGGCACAGGGCCATCCGGTTCACCGTGCACGAACTGGGTGACGCGCGGGTCATCGTCGATATCGAGACTATCGGGCGTGCCATGGGCCATGACCTGGCCATCGGCTATCACATAGACGTAGTCCGCAATCGACAGCGTCTCCTGGATATCGTGCGACACCACGATGGAGGTCAGGCCGAGCGCCTCGTTGAGCCTCCTGATCAACTGCACCAGGACGCCCTTCGAAATCGGGTCCTGGCCCACGAACGGCTCATCGTAGAGCACCAGGTCGGGGTCCAGCGCAATCGCACGCGCCAGAGCGACACGTCGCGCCATGCCTCCCGACAACTCCGCCGGCATCAGCTCCCGCGCCCCGCGCAGCCCCACCGCCTGCAACTTCATCAGCACCAGGTCGCGAATCATCGCCTGCGGCAGATCGGTATGCACACGCAGCGGAAACGCCACATTCTCGAACACGCTGAGGTCGGAGAACAGCGCACCGCTCTGGAACAGCATGCCCATGCGTCGGCGCAAGCTGAACAGCGCCTTGCGCGACAAGGCGTGCACGTCCTGACCCGCAATCCGGACCCGCCCGGCATCGGGCACCAGCTGTCCGCCGATCAGCTTGAGCAGTGTCGTCTTGCCGGTTCCGCTGGGGCCCATGATGGCTGTGATTCGGCCACGGGGAATCTGCATTGCAACGCCGTCGAAGATGACCTTCTCACCGCGCGAGAAATGCAGGTTGTCCACCTCCACGAAGAGGGAATCGATCATGCCGCTAAAATCCAGGAAAAATTATCGAACATCGTATCCTAACTCTTCCGCCTGGCGCCAGCCCGACCCGCATCGTGGCTTGCACCCGAACCGCCTAACACGTCTAATATGCGACCTCATTCATCGCTCAGATCGATGCCATGCTACTTCCGCTCGTTACAGTCGCCCTGGGCCTTGCCGTGCTCACCTGGAGCGCCGACCGCTTCGTCAATGCTGCGGCAGCCACGGCCAGCCGCACCGGGATGAGCACGATGCTGGTCGGCATGACCGTCGTGGCCATGGGCACTTCGGCCCCAGAGATGGTGGTCGCCGTGTTCGCCGCGCTGGATGACCTGCCGGATCTGGCCATCGGCAATGCCCTGGGCTCCAATATCGCCAATATCGGCCTGGTGCTGGGAGCAACGGCACTGGTGCGCCCCATCCCGGTCCCCTTCTCGCTGGTACGCCGAGAATTGCCGCTACTGCTCGGTGCGACCGGCGTCACCGGTTATGCCCTGGCCAACGGCATCCTGGGGCGCTTCGATGCCTTGCTTCTGGTAGTACTGATGATTTTCAGTATTTGGTGGCTGGTGCGCGCCGACACACCTGACGCCGTCCCGACCGATGATATACCCGACATGACGCTGCAGCGCGCACTCTCCTGGCTGATCGGCACCTTGCTGCTGCTGTCACTCAGCTCCCGCGCCCTGGTGTGGGGCGCCAGCGAACTGGCACGCAGCCTGGGGATCAGCGAACTCGTCATCGGCTTGACCATCGTGGCGGTAGGTACCAGCCTGCCCGAGCTGGCCGCCTGTGTCGCGAGCGCCTTGAAGCGTCAGCATGACCTCGCCATCGGTAACGTGATCGGCTCCAACCTTTTCAATCTACTGACTGTGCTGCCGATTCCAGCCATCATCGCACCCGGCGCGCCCCATCCGGACGCTGCAGGGCGCGACTACCGGGTCATGCTGGTGCTGACACTGGCCCTGGCCATCCTGCTGTTATGGCAGCGCCAGGGCCGCCTCGGCCGGCCCATCGGCGCCGCCTTCCTGGCCAGCTATGCCGCCTATCTGGTCTGGCTCGGCCTCAGTGGCGGCGCCGCCCTTGAGTGAAACCTCACATCGGGCAACAATCATCGCCATGAACTCAGACGAATCCACCCTCTCTTCCGACGGCACCCCAGGTGCCTCACCGCTGAGGGAAAGCGCACGCCGCACGCTCAAGGTCGAGGAGCAGGCCATCGCAGCGCTCTTCGAGCGGCTCGACAGCCATTTCGACCGCGCCTGCGAGCTGATACTCGCCTGCCAGGGCCGCGTGGTCGTGACCGGAATGGGCAAGTCGGGACATATCGCCGGCAAGATCGCCGCCACCCTCGCCAGCACCGGCACGCCGGCCTTCTTCGTGCATCCCGGCGAAGCCAGCCACGGCGACTTGGGCATGATCACACGGGGCGACGTGGTGCTGGCCCTGTCGAACTCCGGCGAAACCGCCGAAGTCACCGCGCTGCTACCATTGCTCAAGCGCATCGGTACGCCGCTGATCAGCATGACAGGACGCCCCGACTCGACGCTGGCCCGCCACGCCGATGCGCATCTCGATGCCGGCGTCGAGCGCGAGGCCTGCCCGCTGGACCTGGCACCGACCGCTTCGACCACCGCGTCACTGGCGCTGGGCGACGCCCTGGCCGTGGCCCTGCTCGAGGCGCGCGGCTTCACCGCCGAGGAGTTCGCCCTCTCGCATCCGGGAGGAAGCCTGGGCAAGCGTTTGCTGCTCCGCGTCGGCGACTTGATGCACCAGGGCGAGCGACTGCCTAGCGTGCCGCTGGGAAGCCCTCTGCGCGACGCCCTGCTCGAGATTACTCGCCAAGGGCTCGGTTTCACCTGTGTCGTCGATGAGCACAATCTCCTGATCGGTGTCTATACCGACGGCGACCTGCGCCGCACGCTCGATCAGTATCAGGACCTCAGCCAGCTGAAGGTGGATGACGTCATGACACGCCCCGGCAAGCGCATCGCCCCCGATATGCTGGCAGCCGAAGCGGTGCGCATAATGGAGGACAGTCTGATAACGGCGCTTGCCGTCGTTGACGAAGCAGGCCACCCGATCGGTGCGCTGCACATGCACGACCTGCTGCGAAGCGGCGTGATCTGACATTACCCTGACCAAGGAGAGCCCATGGCTCTGGCCACCCCTACCATCGACCCACGCCTTGTCGACCACCTGCGTCAGGTTCGCCTGCTGGCGCTGGACGTGGATGGCGTACTCACCGACGGCCGCCTTTACTTCCAGGCCGACGGCGTCGAGATCAAGGCGTTTCATACCCAGGATGGCCTGGGTCTCAAGCTGCTCAGGCGTGCCGGCCTGCAAGTGGCCTTCCTGACCGGTCGCGAATCGCCCATGGTCAGCCACCGCGCCGCCGCCCTGGGCATCGATCATGTCTTCCAGAGCTGCGAAGACAAGCTGGCCACCCTGCGCGAGCTATGCACGCGCAAGGGAATCGAGCTGGAGCAAGTCGCCTACTGCGGCGACGACCTGCCCGACCTGGCGGCCATCCAGCGTGCCGGTATCGGTATCACCGTCCCCGACACCCCACCCTACCTGCGTGCGCTGGCCGACTACGTCACCGAGCGCCGCGGAGGGCATGGCGCGGTGCGCGAGATCTGCGACATGCTGCTCGAAGCGCAGGGGCATCGCGACGCGCTGGTCGATACCTACCTCCACGGTAAGCGCTGAGGCTGTCCGGATATGCTGAAGCGGCTGCCACGCCCCTCGTTCCGAGTCTGGCTATTCCTGCTGCTGTTGGCGCTCGGCGGCCTGATCGCCTGGCTGGATCCTTGGCGAGAGCCCACTCCCGGACCGGTACCTACCGACGAAGCCGGCGAGCCCGACTACTACCTGAAGCAGGCGCAACTGACCCGCTTCGATGCCGAAGGCAGAGCCCACCAACGCCTGGAGAGCCCGCGTTTGGTGCATACGCCCCACGACGATGTCACCCGCGCCGTCACGCCGCTGGCCCATCTGATCGACCGCGAGGGCCGGCTATGGGTGGCAAGCGGCACGGAAGGCCGCCTCGGCCCGGGCGGCAATCCACTCACGCTCTCGGGTGACGCCCGCCTGTTCGCCCCCGAAGAGCGCTGGCAGCTCGACACAGAAACCCTGCATTTCGACGCCAATGTGGGGCACGCCTGGAGCGACACGCCCGCCCTGCTGCAGCAGCCGCCACAGCGCATGCGCGGCGAGCGCTTCGACGCCTGGATCCATGACAATCGGGCGCGTTTGACCGACAATGTGCGCGGCCACCATGTCCCGGAAGTCGCCCAGCCAGAGCAGGCCGACGCCGCCAACCTAGAGGATTTCACGCCATGAAGCGATGCAGGCTCCCGACCATACGTATGCCACTCACCCTGGCGCTGGTTGGCATGGCGTTGATCGGCCTGGCGGGTAGCGGTTCGATCATGGCGCAGCAGAGTGATGCCGAGCAGCCCATCGAGGTAGAGGCCGACCAACTCGAACTCGACGATCGCGCCGGCACTGCGGTCTACACAGGCGACGTCGATATTCGTCAGGGCAGCATGCGACTCACCGGCGACCGAGTCGAGTTTCAGCGCAATGCGGCCGGCGAGCTTTCGCGTGCCACGGCCCACGGCGAACGCGCCTACATCGAACAGCAGCCCGACCCCGACCAGCCCGTGGTTCGCGGCTGGGGGCGTACCATCATCTATCATGTGGCCGAGCGCAGAGTGGAACTGATCGACCGCGCCGAGCTGCACCAGGGTGGCGACACCTTCGACGGGGGCTATCTCGAGTATTTCCTCGATCGTCGCGTGGTCCAGGCGCGCGCCCAGGGCGAGGGCGTCGAAGGCAGCCAGCGCATTCGCATGACCCTGCAGCCGGAGCGTTGAGTGCCGATGAAGACCTTATACGCCCGGCATTTGGCCAAGAGCTACAAGCGCCGCCGCGTGGTGCACGACATCAGCCTCTCCATCGAACAAGGCCGCGTGGTCGGCCTGCTCGGGCCTAATGGAGCCGGCAAGACCACTTCGTTCTACATGATCGTCGGCCTGGTGAAGGCGGATGCCGGTGAAGTCCATATCGACGACCAGGATCTCTCGCGCAGCGCAATGCACGAGCGCGCACGGGCAGGTATCGGCTACCTGCCCCAGGAGGCATCGATCTTCCGCAAACTCTCGGTGGCCGATAACATCATGGCCATCCTCGAAACGCGCAAGGATCTCGATCACCACGCGCGGCAGGCGAGGCTCGAGCAGTTACTGGAGGAATTCCATGTCACCCACATTCGCGACAACCTTGGCATGAGCCTGTCCGGCGGCGAGCGGCGGCGCGTCGAAATCGCCCGGGCGCTGGCCACCGAGCCGGCTTTCATTCTGCTCGACGAACCCTTCGCCGGGGTTGATCCGATCTCGGTGGGCGAAATCAAGGGGATCATCCGCCAGCTCAAGTCGCGCGACATCGGTGTGCTGATCACCGACCACAACGTCCGCGAGACCCTCGATATCTGTGATTCGGCTTACATCGTCGGCGACGGCCAGATCATTGCCGAAGGGGACGCCGAGGCGATCCTGGCCAACAGGCGGGTCCGGGAAGTTTACCTCGGGGAAGACTTCCGCCTATAACGCACTTTTTCTCATCATGCAAGCGCATGATCTCTAATTAATTATTTGTATTAGGCATGCATATTGCCAATGGCATGCTTATTGCACCCACCCCTCTTGCAAGTCAGCGTCCGCCAGTCTAGGGTAGAGTCTTTCCGGCAAATGAGCCCTTACCCTCATGGCCATGAAAGCATCCTTGCAATTGCGCGTCGGCACCCAGCTGACCATGACTCCCCAACTGCAGCAGGCCATTGCCCTGCTGCAGCTCTCGACCCTCGATCTTCGCCAGGAGATCCAGCAGGCGCTGGAATCCAACCCTATGCTGGAGCTCGACGACGGCTTCGGCGAGCAGGCCGCCAGCGAAATCCAGAGCGATGATTGGGCCGACGAGATACCCAGTGAGCTTTCCACCGACAGCGACTGGACGGATACCTATCCCGACCATGGTACGAGCTCAGGCAGCGCCACCGGCGAAGGCCCGGATTTCGAGCGCCAGGCCTCGGCGCAGACGCTGACCGGCCATCTGATCTGGCAACTGGCGATGACCGACTTGAGCGACCGTCAGCGTCAGATTGCCGAAAGCCTGATCGATGCCGTCGACGGCACGGGTTACCTGGCCCAGCCCCTCGAAGAGATTCGCGACGGCCTGCGCCGGCAAGGACTAGAAGGCTTGCCCACACGGGAAGTCGAGCAGGTCTTGCTGCGTCTGCAGCAGTTCGAGCCGACCGGCGTGTTCGCTCGCGACCTGCGCGAGTGCCTGATGCTACAGCTGGCTGCGCTGCCTGACGATACACCGCTGCTGCCCCAGACTCGTCGGCTGGTGCGCCAGTTTCTCGAGGCACTGGCCGCTGATGATCGTCGCCTGCTCAAGCGTCGTCTGGGTCTGGACGACAAATCGCTGGACGAGGTCATTGCCCTGGTTCGCTCGCTCGATCCGCGTCCCGGCAGCGCCTATGCCGATGTCGGCAGCAGCTACGTCACGCCGGACCTGGTCGCTTACCACGATGAATCCGGCTGGCGCGTGGAACTCAATGCCGAGGCCCTGCCCCGGCTACGCCTCCAGCCCGACTACGTGGCGCTGGTGCGCCGTGCCGACAAGAGTCAGGACAACCAATTTCTCAAGGATCACCTGCAGGAAGCCCGCTGGCTGATGAAAAGCCTCGCCAGCCGCAACGACACCCTGCTGCGGGTTGGGCGCGAGATCATGGCCCGCCAGATCGACTTTCTCGAACACGGCGAGGAGGGAATGAAACCACTGGTGCTGGCCGACATTGCCCAGGCGGTGGAGATGCACGAATCGACCATTTCGCGGGTGACGACACAGAAGTTCATCCATACGCCCCGCGGCGTTTTCGAACTGAAGTACTTCTTCTCCAGTCATGTCGGCGGCAACGGTGACGGCGACGTCCACTCGAGCACGGCGATCCGCGCCCGTATCCGCAAGCTGATCGCCGAAGAGACGCCGCGCAAGCCGCTCTCCGACAGCCGCTTGGTCGACCTGCTGGCCGCGGATGGCATTCAAGTCGCCCGCCGCACGGTTGCCAAGTACCGTGAAGCTCTGGGAATTCCTTCCTCGAGCGAGCGCAAGCGTTTTCGCTGATGCCTCGAATCAACCTTGATCCCCGACAATCCCGCCGCTCGAGGGGGTATGCAGGGCAGTAAAAAGGGTTACAATCGAGCTACCACCCGAAGGACGAAGGAGCTTGTCATGCAAGTCAACATCACCGGCCATCATGTTGAGCTGACCGATTCACTGCGTGACTATGTGAGCGAGAAGCTGAGCCGCGTCCAGCGACACTATGACAACATTACCAATGTGCAAGTCACGCTCTCGATCGAGAAGGAGCGTCAGCAGGCCGCCTGCACGCTGCATGCCGCCGGCGCCGATCTGCATGCCGAAGCTTCCGATCAGGACATGTACGCCGCAATTGATGCGCTGACCGACAAGCTCGATCGTCAACTGGTTAAACACAAGGAAAAGGCCCAGGCTCGCGCCCAGGGCGCCGGCATTCGCTGAGTTGCCATGACACTGGAAACCATCCTGCCTCCGGAACGCGCTCTGTTCGACGTTCCCGGGGGCAGCAAGAAGAGGGTGCTGGAGTTCTTCAGCACCTTCATTGCGCAGAATACTCCGAGCCTCGACAGTCAGGAGGTCTTCGGCAGACTCGTCGGTCGTGAGAGGTTGGGCAGTACCGGCATCGGCAATGGTGTGGCCATTCCCCATGCCCGTAGCCCGCACTGTCATAACCCCGTAGCGACCTTTCTCAAACTTGCCGAACCCATCGACTTCGACGCCATCGACGGCGAGCCGGTCGATCTGGTGTTCGTGCTTTTGGTACCGGAAGAAGCCGACGATACGCATCTGTCGCTGCTGAGCCAGGTGGCTAGCGTCATGAACGACGCCGAGACGCGGGCGCGACTGCGCAAATGCGCAAGCCAGCGCGAGCTCCATGAGCGTCTCATCGAAGCGATTCGACGACAGTCCTCGGCCTGACACTCACCTCGCCGTTCGGCCAGCCCTGATCAGGAGAACTCTCATGCAGCTTGTGATCATCAGCGGCCGCTCCGGCTCTGGAAAATCGATCGCGCTGCAAGCGCTCGAGGATATCGGCTACTACGCCATCGACAACCTGCCGGCGATGCTGCTCGGGTCCTTGGTTGATGAGCTACGCAACTCGCCCACCATCCAGACCTCGATCGCCGTCAGTATCGACGCGCGCAACCTGCCCCATGCCCTGGAGCGCTTCCCACGCCTGTTGGAAGAGCTGCGTATCAAGCAGGTCGACTGTCAGGTCATCTACCTGACCACCGATGCACGCATCTTGCTCGAACGCTACTCCGCTACCCGGCGTCGCCATCCCCTGACCCGTGGCCGGGACATGACCCTGGGCGAAGCCATCGAGTCGGAAGACGTGACGCTGAGTGACATTCGCAACCTGGCGGACCTGATCATCGACACCTCACGGCTGTCGGTACATGACCTGCGCGGGCGAATCACCGAACAGGTGGCCAGTCATCGCGCGGACCAACTTACCCTGACCGTGGAGTCGTTCGGCTTCAAGGGTGGCGTACCCCTCGACGCCGATATCGTCTTCGACGCACGCTGTCTGCCCAACCCCTACTGGGACCCACGCCTGCGCTCGGCTACCGGCCGAGAACCTAGCATTGTGGCATTCCTTGAACAGTACCCATTGGTACAGCAGATGCTCGACGATATCGTCGCCTGGGTAGAACGCTGGCTTCCCGCCTACCGCGATACACACCGCAGCTATCTGACCGTTGCCATCGGTTGCACCGGTGGCCAGCACCGCTCGGTGTACCTGGCCGAGCGCCTCGCCAAACATCTGGCCCGGCAACAGCCCGACGTGCGCCTGCGCCATCGAGAGCTAGGCATCCACACACCGGTCACCTCCGCCCGTGACGTGACCGAAGAGACGCCCGAACGCAAGGAAACCTGAGCGTGCCCTGCCGCAAGCTGACCCTGACCAACAAACGCGGCCTTCACGCCCGAGCTGCCACCAAGCTGGTGCAGTGCTGCCAGCCTTTTCACGCGCGCGTGTTCGTCAGCCGAGGGCAGCAGCAGGCCGATGCCAGCAACATCATGGCGCTACTGATGCTGGGCGCCCCCTGCGGCACCGAACTCGATGTCAGCGCCGAAGGGGAGGATGCCGAGGCGGTGCTGGAGGCCATCGAGGCACTATTCGAGGCCCGCTTCGAAGAGGATACCTAGGGGAATGGCTGCGCTCGTCCCCGACAACTTGATGGAAAGGCGTAAAGCGTCCATTCAGCTCATGAGCCGGCTACGGTCATCTCGTCGACAAGCCAGCTGCCGGTGTGAATGCTGCCGCGGGTATCGATATCGCTGCCCACGGCCAACAGCCCCTTGAACATCGCCTCCAGATTGCCGGCAATGGTGAACTCCTCCACCGGGTACTGAATCTCGCCGTTCTCGACCCAGAAGCCGGCCGCACCGCGTGAGTAGTCGCCGGTCACGCCATTGACACCCTGTCCCATCAGCTCGGTGACCAGTAAGCCGCGCCCCATGCGCGCGAGCAGTTCCTCGCGTGAGTCGAGCGGTGCCGTGATGCGCAGATTGCGTGCACCGCCGGCGTTAGCGGTGGTCTGCATGCCAAGGCGCCGCGCGCTGTAGGCCGACAGCATATAACTCGCCAGCCGCCCCCCCTCGATGTAGACGTTGTCGCGGGTCTGCACGCCATCGTTATCGAATGGCGAACTGGCCATGGCTCCTCGCTCCATGGGGCGCTCGCCGAGAGTGAACCAGCCAGGAAACAGCGGCTCACCCAGTCGATCGCAGAGGAACGAGGCCTGGCGATAGAGCGAGCCGCCGGCGATGGCACTCATCAGGTGGCCGACGAGGCCGCTGGCCACGGTGGCGTCGAACAGCACCGGCAAGCGACCGGTGGCGGGCCGTCGAGCTCCCAGCCGGCTCAGGGTGCGTTGGGCGGCGCTCCTGCCCACCGCATCGGCGTTCAGCAGGTCCTGCGGGTTGCGCGCGCTGGTATAATCATAATCGCGCTGCATGCCGCCCTCGTCCTCGGCGATCAACATGCAGGAGAGCGAGTGGCGGCTGCCACGCTGACTGCCCAGAAAACCATGGCTGTTGGCGTAGACTCGCACTCCCTCACCGCTGGAGAGCGAAGCTCCTTCCGACTGGCGGATACCGGGCTCACTGCGACCGGCCGCTTCGCAAGCCAGCGCCAATTCGATAGCCTGCTCGGTGGAAAGCGGCCAGGGATGATGCACGTCGAGATCAGGCAGGTCGGTGGCCATCAGCTCGGGATCGGCCAAGCCGGCGGCGGGATCTTCACCGGTATAGAGCGCGATGGCCATGGCCTTCTCCACGACCTCACGGATCGAAGCCTCACCGGCATCGGTGGAAGAAGCGCTGCCCTTGTGACCACGCAGGTAGACCGTCACGGCGATCCCCTGGTCACGGGAGAGTTCGACGGATTCCACCTCGCCCTCACGCACGCTGATACCGGTTCCCTGGTCGACGCTGGCCCCCACCTCACAGGCGTCGGCCCCCAAGTGTTTCGCCAGGGCCAGCGCCTGCTCGGCCCGCGATTCAAGCAGTGCCTGCTGGGCGGCGGCATCGAAAGCCTTGCTCATGTGTCTCTCCTTCACTGACCGACCGCGCCGGCCTCCAACATGTCATTTCCCGTCGCCCGGCGACGGACTGATATACTGCTGTCATTCGAGCCTGATCGCTTCACTGGCCAGGATGACTCTGACCTCTCATCACTTGGACGCGGCATGACCCAGGATACTCCCTCTTCCTTCGACGAACGGCCCAGCAAGTCCCAGCTCAAGCGTGAAATGCATGCGCTGCAGGCACTGGGCGAACAGATCATCGCCATGACGCCTACCGAGCGGGCACGCTTCCCGCTGTCGGAAGACTTGCTCGCAGCCGTCGAGGAAACCTCCCGCATCCGCTCCCACGAAGGGCGCCGGCGCCATATGCAGTATGTCGGCAAACTGATGCGGCGCGAGGACCTCGAAGCGATTCAGGCCGTATTCGACGAAGTCGAGCAGGAAAATCGCCATCGCGACCTCGCCTTTCATCGCCTCGAGAAGTGGCGCGATCGCCTGATCGAAGATGGCGACGGCGCCGTCGAGGCCTTCATCGAGGAGCATCCCGATGTCGATCGCCAGGCGCTGCGTCAGTTGATCCGCAACGCCAAGAGCGAGCGCGAACGCGGCAAACCCCCGGCCAATGCGCGCAAACTGTTCAAGCTGATCCGCGATACGGCGGGGCTGTAAGACTCCCGCCGCTCGTGGCTGAACCGGCGGCAGGCACGTTCGTTCACGACGCAGTGCCGCCGACAGTGAGCTCATCCAGCTTGAGCGTCGGCTGGCCCACGCCCACGGGAACGCCCTGCCCCTCCTTGCCGCAAACGCCGATACCGGTGTCGAGCTCCAGGTCGTGACCGATCATCGACACCCGGCCCATCGCCTCCGGCCCGTTGCCGATCAGGGTCGCCCCCTTGACCGGCGCGGTGATCTTGCCGTCCTCGATCAGGTAGGCTTCGCTTGCCGAGAACACGAACTTGCCCGAGGTGATATCCACCTGGCCACCGCCGAAACTGACCGCGTAGATGCCTCGCTTGACGCTGGCGAGGATGTCCGCCGGATCGTCCTGGCCGGCCAGCATGTAAGTGTTGGTCATGCGCGGCATCGGCATATGTGCGAACGACTCGCGCCGGGCGTTGCCGGTGGGCTGCATGCCCATCATCCGGGCGTTGAGCTTGTCCTGCATGTAGCCGGTGAGAATGCCATCCTCGATCAGCGGCGTGTACTGGCCCGGCGTGCCTTCGTCATCCACACTCATGGAACCGCGCCGATCGGCCAGGGTGGCATCGTCCACCACGGTCACGCCAGGCGCGGCCACCCGCTGCCCCATGCGTCCGGCGAAGGCCGAACTGCCCTTGCGGTTGAAATCGCCTTCAAGGCCATGTCCCACCGCCTCGTGCAGCAGGATGCCGGGCCAGCCTGGCCCGAGCACCACCGGCATCTGGCCGGCCGGGGCGTCGACGGCGTCCAGGTTGACCAAGGCCTGGCGCACGGCTTCCTTGGCAAAACGCTCGGCGACGTTGTCGTCGCGCAGACGTGCCATGGCATAGCGCCCGCCGCCACCGGCACTGCCGCGCTCTCGTCGGCCGTTCTTCACCGCGATAACGCTGACGTTGAAGCGAACCAACGGACGGATGTCGGCCGCCAGGGTGCCGTCGCTGGCGCGCACCAGAACGACTTCGTGCACGCCGGTCAGAGATGCGCTAACCTGGCTGATGCTCGGATCGGCGGCCCGTGCCACGCGGTCGGCCTGCTTGAGCAGGGCGATCTTGTCCTCGGCAGAAAGGCCCGAAAGAGGATCGATCGAGGCATAGCGCGGCGCAGCGTGACTCACGACCCGCGAGCCGACCGGCAGGGTGGCACCGCTACGCACGATGCCCGAAGCCGTGCGTCCCGTCTCGGCCAAGGCGTCGAGGGTAATCTGGTTGGAATAAGCGAAGCCGGTCTTTTCGCCCGCCATGGCACGCACGCCGACGCCACCGTCGATATTGTAGCCGGCCTCCTTGACTTCGCCGTCCTCAAGTACCCAGCTCTCGTGCCAGCTCCTCTGGAAATAGAGATCGGCGTAATCGACGCCGGGCGCCAGCACGTGGCCGAGGCCTGCATCGAGTGCCTCGATATCCAGCCCGCCCGGGTGCAACAGGATTTCGGCGGCAGTATCGAGCAAAAGAGTTGAAGATGTCGTCATTCGGCGGTTTCCAGTGTGATGTCCGGCGAGATCCACGGACCCCGCACGCGATAATGAATTCGAGTGACCTTGTCGATGGCCCTGCCGAAGAGACGGTCGGCAATGAACAGTGCACCACCCACCACGGGCGCCCCGGCGATTACCGCGGCCAACGGCAGGCTGCTGCTGACGGGCACCGTGACCCCCAGGCGCTGATCCAGTTCCCGCCGGACGAGGTCGACAGTGCCGTCCAATGTGAAAGAAGTAGCCGGGCCGTCTATCGTTACCGGGCCATTGGTCTCGAGTACGCCCTCATAAAGGGTAGCAGCCCCACTCACTCGATCGAAAGCCGTGCCCTGGCCGGTCACGTCGGAAAAATCCATGCGCAGGCGGCGTACCAGGTTATCGACGTTGAGCAGACCCACCAACCGCGCCGTAGGCGATTCGAGGTTGGCAAAGCGGCCATCGCGCAGCTCGACCTCGATGCTACCGCGCGAGCGCGCCAGGGCGAATTGCCAGGGCGCCCCCGGCCAGGCCAACTGACTGCGAACACGCGTCTCGCTGCTGCGGATCGAGACCGGCTGGCCGAGTCGTTCCAGCGCAGTGCCCAGATCGCGCCCATCGAGATCGACCCGCGAGCGGGTCAGGCTGTCGCCGGCACCGGCCGACTCCCAGACGATCTCCCCTCGCGCCGAGACCTGCCCCAAGGTCAGCCCCAGAGGGGCCACCCGTAGCTGCTGAGGCCCACCTTCCCAGTGCGCGGTCAGCGGGCCGATCTGACGCCCCTGGTAGAGGATGTCGGCGATTCGCAGTCGCCCATCTGGCAGCTCGGTTAGCCAGTCGGGCAGCGGCGCCGGATCGGGTGGCACATCGAGCTCTTCGAGCAGATTGCCGGCGCCTTCCACCTGGGCCGGCAGCAGGCCATCGAGGGTCAGGCGCTCCAGCGCTATATCCAGCGGATCGGCGAGGGAAGGACGGTAATCGAGCCCCCCTTCGAGCAAATCGCCCTGCAGCCCCACGCGCCAACCGCCACCGGCGTGCGGACGCGCCTCGGCGGACATACCTCCCAAGCAGCTTTCAGGACCAGCGAGACAAGCGGTTTCCACCCGCAACAGGCGTAATAAAGCAGGTCTCTCAATGGACCCCGACGTCCCTCCATCGAGCAGCGGCGCCAACGCCTCACCCCACGCCACCAGATCGAGCCGAGGATGATAGAGCGTTGCTGACCATCCCTCCTCCTCAGGCCACTCGGGAGAGTCGGGCGAGCGCCCCAACCACACTTGACCCTGGCCCAGGTTCGACCACGGCAGGCCTCGCCAGCGCAGACGTGCATCCCCGTCCAGCTCGGCCTCGACCTGCCGCTGGTCGAGATCTGCCGTCAGCCACAGCGGTCGTGCCTCTCCCTCTGCCTTGCCCAGCGGCTCAGGCAGCTCGACGGTCACGCCCTGCAGGTTGCTGTCGAAACGAAAGGTATTGCCCGCCTCATCGAGCGAGAACCGGCCCTGCCAAGGCAGGCGCCCCGAGACTTTGGAACCGAGATCGGCGATCTCGAAATGCTGCAGTATGTTCGCGATCTCGGTAGCGCCGTCGAGTTCAATGTATCCAGCGAGAGTGTCGATATCGGCATTGATCGGCCCGCCGAACAGGCGTGCCTCCAGTTGACCCTCAAGCCCACCCTCATCATCGCGCTGCCGCCACGCAAGCGGGCCGCGAACGTTCACGATAGGCACTTCCAGCGGCAGGTAGGCAAGCTGCTCCATGGCCACCTCGGTGTCGAGATCGAGTCGAAAGTCCTCCTCTTCGCCGAGCTTCGTTGCCAGCTCGATCCGGCCGCCGGCTCCGCCCTCTCCGCGCCAGTCCTCGACCTGCTCCATGCCGTCGACGGGTAGCGCCCGCAGGTAGCGGCGCAGCGCAGCGCCATCGGCAGCCAGGTCTCCGGTCACGCGAAGCACGTCATTCTCGATGACGACCTGCCCATTGCTGCCCTCGACGCCCAGGCTCTCGGCACGGCGCACCTCGGCATCCAGAGTACCGATGCCCGCCCTCAGGCGTCCCTCGATCGACTCGATTACCGGCCACTGCGGATCGAAAGGCAGTCGACCGTCCTCGATTGCCAGATCGAGCTGCAATCGAGGCCCGAGGCCACTGCCGCCACGCCGCAGCGGCAGGTGTAGCTTGAGATCGCCAGATGGCACACGCCCAGCTACCCCCCCGGCCAGCCAGGCATAAAGCTCTTCTCCTATCACGTCGCCGGGCAACCAATCCACCAGCGGCCGTTCCAAGGCATCGACGTTGCGGAAGTTCAGGTCGAGCCCCAGGCCACCATGCACATCGCCGCCAAGCGCCAGGCCGAAACTTCCCGCCACCTCGGCGCCTTGCCAACCCGCCCTGAGCTGGCGCCCGCTGACGAAAGTACGCGGCCCTTCATAGGTCCAGCGCACCTCACCGCTGGCATGCGAGAGTGCCATCGGGGCCTCGTAGAGCTGCGGTATCTTGAACGTCGGCTCACCCACGCCAACGAATTCGACACGCCCCGAAAAGTCCTGTGCCTCGACCCAGGCATCCAGCGGGCCACCTCCCGGCACTTCTTCCCAAGGATCCACCTCGACCTGGTGCACGGCAGCCTGTGCGATCCAATGTCCATTGCGCCGCCCGACTCCGAGCCCAGACACCAGGCCGCGGGGATCGAGGGCATCGATGGTTCGAACCAGGCTCTCGGGAAGCAGGATGCGCTCGCGCCAGGCGGCAAGGGAAGCCAGCTCGAAGCGGCTGGTCGTCAGCCACCAGCCTTCCCCATCGCTGCGAATATGCCAGAAATGTGGCAATGCCGGCTCCTTTTCCTCCTCGAGCTCGCGCGGCTCAGCCCAGTCGGCGGCCGAGGCATCACCCTGCAGCCAGGCTTCCCATCCTTGATCGCTACGCAGCCACTGGCCACGTGCCTTGAACGGTTCCAGCACGATCGGCGCATCGTCACGACGCAGCGCCAGCCGAGGCACGTCGACATCGATCCGCGCATCGGCCAGCTCACCGCGATGCCAGCGCCCCCAGAGGGTGACGTCACCGCTGGCATCCTCCAGGCGCAGGGGGTCGTCGGGGGTGAAGACCTCGACCAGATCGATCAGCGTACCGAGCTTCATTTCGGCCTGAAGCGCGGCGCTGAAGTCACGCAAACCGGCAGGGCCCGGCAAGACCTCCAGGACGGCCTGCAGCGTAGCCTCTTCCTGCCCCTCCAGGTGAACCTCACCCTCCAGGTGCGCTCGCCGTTCGTCACCGGTGAGCAACAAACGCGTTGCCAGCATGTCGACCCGGCGTTTGCGGCCGTGCAGTATCAGCCGAACGTTTTCTACCCAGGCACGCTGCTGCAGCAGCATTCCGACCCAGGAATCGAGCTGTTCGAGATTGAACTCGCCTTCCAACAGTGCGGGGGGAATCCTGGCCGGGTCCGGCCAGTGCCAGCCGCCCTGTTCATCCTGATAGAGGTGAAGCGTGAGCCCCGTCAGGCGCGCATCCTCGACTACCGGCACTCCGCTAAGCAGGCTTGCCGCGCTATCCAGACGCAAGCGAGCATGCTCGACCTCGAGCAGTGGCAAGCCGGCATCTCCTTCGCGGGTAGTAATGGTAAGACCGCCGCCCTCCACGATCGGATCGAGCCGGGCCAGCCTGGCATCGAACTCATCCAGCCGTACTGCCGCCCCCGAGCGCGCCTCGAGCAGACGCTCGACGCGAGGAGCCAACTGGTCGACCTGAGTCAGAGCCAGGCGCAGCGCCAGCAGCAGCACGGCCACCAGCGCCAGCGTTACGGCCAGCAGGGTGAGGACCCAGCGTCCTACCTGACGAAAAGGATGCATCGGCCACTCACATCAGCACGATGTCGTACTGCTCCTGGGAGTAGTGGCCCTCGACCTGAAAGCGAATGGTCTTACCGATGAACGCCTCCAGGTCGGCGACCGCCGCGGACTCCTCGTCGAGCAAGCGATCCACCACCTGCTGAGAGGCCAGCACCATGTAGGTTTCGGCGCTGTAGGCGCGCTCTTCGCGCAGGATCTCACGAAAAATCTCGTAGCATACCGTCTCGGCGGTCTTCAGCGTGCCGCGGCCACCGCAGGTGGGGCACGATTCGCACAGGGTCTGCTCCAAGCTTTCGCGGGTGCGCTTGCGGGTCAACTGCACCAGTCCGAGTTCAGTGACACCGGTGCACTTGGTCTTGGCGTGGTCGCGCTCGAGTGCCTTTTCGAGTACTCGTAGCACCTGACGTTGATGCTCCGTGTCCTCCATGTCGATGAAATCGATGATGATGATGCCACCCAGATTACGCAATCGCAGCTGGCGGGCAATGGCGTTGGCCGCCTCGAGGTTGGTCTTGAAGATGGTTTCCTCAAGGTTGCGATGGCCCACGTAACCACCAGTATTGACATCGATGGTGGTCATTGCCTCGGTAGGATCGATCACCAGGTATCCACCGGACTTCAACTGCACCTTGCGCCCCAGCGCCTTCTGAATCTCGTCCTCGACGCTGTAGAGGTCGAAGATCGGGCGCTCTCCGGGATAGTACTCGATACGTGCCGAGGAATCGGGCATGAACTCCTCGGCGAACTCCAGCAGCTTGACGTAGTTCTCCCGCGAGTCGATGCGCACCTTCTCGATCTCGTCGCGCATCAAGTCGCGCAGGGTGCGGATGAACAGCGGCAGGTCGTCGTAGATCACGCTGGGCGCCGGAGCGGTCACCTTGCGCTCGCTGACCTTGCGCCACAATCGCAAGAGAAAGTGCATGTCGGCGTAGAGCTCGTCCTTGCCCACGTTCTCCGCCGCCGTGCGCACGATGAAACCGCCGGTGATCTCGATCTCCTGCTCGCCCTGACAGAGCTCGAGAAGCTCGCGCAATCGCTCGCGCTCACGCTCGTCCTCGATGCGCTGGGAAACCCCATGATGAGGCGAGTCGGGCATGTAGACCAGATAGCGCGACGGCACCGACAGGTGGGTGGTCAACCGCGCGCCCTTGGAAGCGATGGGATCCTTGGTGACCTGAACCACCAGGGCTTGCCCCTCGTGAAGCAACTGGCCGATGGAAGCCTGCTCCTCCGGCGGAGTGCCGGGCGGCATGACTTCGTGGGCATGGATGAAGGCCGCCCGGTCGAGGCCGATATCGACAAAGGCAGCTTGCATACCGGGGAGCACCCGAACCACGCGGCCCTTGTAGATATTGCCGACAATGCCACGGCGACGCGTACGTTCGATCAGCGCCTCCTGCAGCACGCCGTTCTCCACCACCGCCACGCGGGTTTCCATCGGCGTCAGGTTGATCAGTACTTCGCCGCTCATGCGGAAATCCTTGTCCAGTTTCGTCTCGCCGCATTATGACATAGTGATGCGGCTAGACAGCATTTCCGACTGCATGCCACAGTGGCACGCCCTGTCGCGTCAGCAGCTGCGCCGTCTCGAACAACGGCAACCCGACCACCGCCGAGTGGCTGCCCTCGATTCGTTCGACGAAGACCGCCGCCAGTCCCTGGATGGCATAGCCACCCGCCTTGTCGACGGGCTCACCGGTCGCCCAGTAGGCCGCCATTTCCCTATCGTCTATCCGGCGCATGAAAACCCGCGTGGCCACGCACACGTCGAGCAACCCGGCGGGTCCCGTCACGGCTACGGCGGTGAGCACCTCATGGGCGCGACCCGACAGCATTTGCAGCATGGCGGCGGCTTCGGCCTGATCGGCGGGCTTGCCCAGGATCCGCCCATCGCACACCACGGCGGTATCCGACCCCAGCGTCGGCAGCGTCGTGCGCCGACTTCCTGCCATGGCCTTCTCGCGCGCCAGCCGCAGGACATACGCGTCAGGACGCTCTTCATGGAGAGGCGTTTCGTCGATATCAACCGGTTGCACATCAACCACCACACCGATACCGGCCAGCAGCTCTCGTCGGCGCGGCGAAGACGATGCCAGACACAGCACGGCAGGGCTCGAACTATCGATCATAGCCGGCGCTCCATCAGTCGTTTCGTGCCAGACGGCGCTCGAAGGCCTGAAACATGGTGACCAGCCAGGGCCATAGCACCGCCCCGATCAACGAGGGCAGCAAGAAAGCAAGGTGCATCGAGAAGGGACCGAACAGCGTACGCAACCACTGCTCGACCAGTTGCACCAACCCCAGCAACACCAGTATCAGCAGCGCCTGCTGCACGAGGGAGTAGGTACGAAAGCGTGGATAGACCAGCGCCGAGAGAAAGGCCAGCAATGACAGGGTCAGGGCGTTCTGCCCAAGTGGCGCCCCCTCGATGAGGTCGAGCAGAATGCCGAGCACGAAGCCGTGGAAGACTCCGACTCGATCGGGAGTGGTCATGCACCAGTAGATCAGCATCAGGCCGAGCCAGTCGGGGCGCCAGATCTGCCAGCCTTCGGCCAGGGGCATCACCTGCAGGCATAGCGCCAACAGCAGCGTGAGCCACACCCAGGCAAGAGGCGTTCGAGGTCCGCTCGGCATCAGTCCGATCCCTCCATGTCGGGGGTGATGAGAGCGTCGACCTCGGCCTCTTCGGGCAGTTCGAGATCCCACATTTCGTCGTCGGGAACCGGTGCCGGCTCAGGCGGAAAGATCAATAGAAAATGGCGCGACCGCTGAAGGCGCGCCACGGGCTCGGCCGTCACCCGCGCGAACGGCTGCCCCGGGTCGTGAACCACTTCGGTGACTCTCGCCACCGGGTAGCCTGGTGGAAATCGACCCGCCAGGCCCGAGGTCACCAACAGGTCGCCTTCACGGATATCGGCAGTGTCAGGCACGTGCACGACGCGCAGGGAGTCGTACTGTCCGCTCCCTTGAAGCACGAAACGCAGCCCGTTGCGATTGACCTGGACCGGCAACGCATGGCTTGCATCCGCTAGCATCAGCACCCGGCTGGAGTAGGCCGAAACGGCCGTCACTTGCCCCACCAGGCCCGACGCGTCCAGCACCGGCTGGCCCACGAAGACACCGTTGCGACGTCCACGGTCGATCACCATCTGGTGGGTGAACGGGTCGGAATCCAGAGATAACAGCTCGGCAGTGATGTACTCCGCCTCCGCGCGCTCAGCGGCACCCAGCAGCTCACGCAGGCGCACGTTTTCCGCCGTCAGGCTCGACATGTGCTGTACCCGATGGGACAGATGCAGGATCTGCTCGCGCAGGCGGCGGTTCTCCTCCACCAGGGCACGCTGATCGGAAAGCGCCAGCGAGCCCCAGGCCAGTACGTCGCTAGGCACGGCTACCAGCCACTGGACCGGCGCAACGATGGTGGTGAGCTGTGCGCGCACCTCTTCCATACGGGTGAAACGATGATCGACGAACATTAGAGCAGAAGCAGCCACCGCACATAACAGCATGCGGTAGCCAGGCACAGAACCGTGCGAGAACAGCGGTTTAATAGACGTCCCCCCCCGCACCGGGCGCAGCATGCCAGTTGGCCGCGCCTGTTCATACGTCGGTTCGCACTGGTAACCGGTAGCGCGCCGTCAGTCGCTCGAGAGCAGCTCGAAGGTATGCCGGTCGATCATCTCGAGCGCCTTGCCACCGCCACGTGCGACGCAGGTCAGCGGATCCTCGGCGACGATCACCGGCAGACCGGTTTCCTCGGCAATCAACTTGTCGAGGTCGCGCAGCAAGGCGCCACCACCGGTCAGCACCAGCCCGCGCTCGGCAATATCCGAGGCCAGTTCGGGCGGCGATTGCTCCAGTGCGCTCTTGACCGCGGCCACGATCGAAGAGAGCGTCTCCTGCAGAGCATCGAGTATCTCGTGGGAGTTGAGGGTGAAGCTGCGTGGGATACCCTCGGCCAGATTGCGCCCGCGCACGTCGATCTCGCGCAGCTCGCCACCGGGGTAAGCGCAGCCGATCTCCTCCTTGATGCGCTCGGCGGTGGCTTCGCCGATCAGGCTGCCATAATGGCGGCGCACGTAGGCGGAGATGGCTTCGTCGAAGCGGTCGCCACCGACACGGATCGACTCGGAGTAGACCACACCATTGAGCGAGATGATGGCGATCTCGGTGGTACCGCCACCGATGTCAACCACCATGGAACCCTGGGCATCGTCTACCGGCAGACCAGCACCGATGGCAGCGGCCATGGGTTCCTCTATCAGGAACACCTCTCGGGCGCCAGCGCCCTCGGCGGACTCCTTGATCGCCCGACGCTCGACCTGGGTCGACATGCAGGGCACGCAGACCAGCACCCTCGGGCTCGGCGTAAGGAAAGTGCTCTGATGCACCTTGCGGATGAAGTGCTGCAGCATCTGTTCGGTAACGGTGAAGTCGGCGATCACGCCATCCTTCATCGGACGAATGGCGGTGATGTTGCCCGGCGTCCGGCCCAGCATGCGCTTGGCATCGGCGCCTACTGCGGCCACGCTGCGCATGTTGCCGGACTGGCGGATGGCCACTACCGACGGCTCATCGAGCACGATGCCGCGACCGCGAACATAAATCAGCGTATTGGCCGTACCCAGATCGATGGAAAGATCGCTGGAGAACAGCCCCCTCAAACGTTTGAACATGGACGTCGTTACCTAGTGCAGACCGGGAGCAGTGCGGAGGCAAACGGTATCATCGCGGCCCCCGTGCAGCAAGCGACATGGTGCCGCCATGGGTGCGAGAAGAGTGCCCGCCACGCGTCGGATATGGTACCTTTTCCCGCTGTGCATAACACTCCATTCCGTGCGAGGACACTCAGCTCATGGCGCTTGAACACGCAGACGTGCAGCGGGCCGCCCACCTGGCCCGCCTCGGCCTGACCGACGACGAAGCCGCCCGCTACGTGGACGACCTTGGCCGCATTCTCGAGATGGTCGACTTGCTGCAGGCGCTCGACACCGAGGGGGTCGCGCCGCTGGCCCACCCACTCGACGTTACCCAGCGCCTGCGCGCCGACGAGGTCACCGAGAGCGACCAGCGCAGCCGCTTCCAGCGCTGCGCTCCGGCCGTGGAAGACGGGCTCTACCTGGTCCCCCGCGTCGTCGAATGAGCTTCAACCGGCGGCTCGAGTGGCTGCCAGCCACCTCTGGATCCGATTTCTCTCTAACGGCACGCCTTCATGGAGCCATGCCGCATGCATGACAAGACTCTTGCCGAACTGACCCACTCGCTCGAAACCCGCGAGTTCTCCAGCCGCGAACTGACCCAGCACCTGCTGGGCCGCATCGATCGTCTCGACGGCAAGCTGAACAGCTTCATCACCGTCACCTACGATCAGGCCCTGGCTGCGGCCGATGCCGCCGACGCCACTCGCGCCGCGAGCCAGGCCGGCCCGCTGACCGGTCTGCCCCTGGCGCTGAAGGACATCTTCTGCACCCGCGACGTTAAAACCACCGCCGGCTCGCGGATGCTCGACAACTTCATCTCGCCCTACGACGCCAGCGTGGTCGAGAAACTCGCCGCCGCCGGCACGGTGAGCCTGGGCAAGACCAACATGGATGAGTTCGCCATGGGCTCCTCCAACGAGAACAGCCACTACGGCCCGGTGAAGAACCCCTGGGATCTTGCCGCAGTACCCGGCGGCTCCTCGGGTGGCAGTGCGGCAGCGGTGGCCGCCGGCCTGGTGCCGGCCGCCATCGGTACCGATACCGGTGGCTCGATTCGCCAGCCCGCCGCCTTCTGCGGTATCACCGGGCTCAAGCCCACCTACGGCCGCGTGTCGCGCTACGGGATGATCGCCTACGCCTCGAGCCTCGATCAGGCCGGTCCCATGGCCCGCTCCTCCGAGGACTGCGCACTGCTGCTCAACGCCATGGCCGGTCACGACCTGCGTGATTCCACCTGCGTGCAGCGCGGCGTACCCGACTACACCGAGGAACTCGGCACTGCGCTTGCGGGGCTCAAGATCGGCCTGCCCAGCGAATATTTCGGCGACGGCCTGGACCCACAGGTGGAGGCAGCGGTACGCGACGCCATCAAGGTCTTCGAGTCGCTGGGCGCCAGCATCCGTGAGGTAAGCCTGCCGCACACCCACTATGCCATTCCGGCTTACTATGTCATCGCCCCGGCGGAAGCCTCGTCGAACCTGTCGCGCTTCGATGGCGTGCGCTTCGGCCATCGCTGCGAAAATCCCGTCGATTTGATCGACCTCTACAAGCGCAGCCGCGCGGAGGGCTTCGGCGACGAGGTCAAGCGCCGCATTCTGATCGGCACACATACGCTCTCCGAAGGCTTCTTCGACGCCTACTACAAGAAGGCCCAGCAGGTGCGCCGCCTGATCCGCCAGGACTTCCTCGACGCCTTCGAGGAGGTCGACGTACTGATGGGCCCCGCCTCGCCCACGCCGGCCTTCGATCTCGGCGCCAACAAGGATCCCGTGTCGATGTACCTACAGGACATCTACACCATTGCCGTCAACCTGGCGGGCATTCCCGGCATGAGCGTGCCGGCCGGCTTCGTCGGCAACCGCCCGGTGGGCCTGCAGATTCTCGGCAGCCACTTCACCGAGGCCCGCCTGCTCAACGTCGCCCACCAGTTCCAGCAGGCTACCGACTGGCACCGTCAACGCCCCGCCTTTGCCGAGGAGAACGCCTGATGCAATGGGAAACCGTGATCGGGCTGGAGGTCCACGTCCAGCTCGCCACCCGCTCCAAGATCTTCTCCGGCGCCTCCACCGCCTTCGGCGCCGAGCCCAACACCCAGGCCTGCGCCGTCGACCTGGGCCTGCCGGGGGTGCTGCCTGTATTGAACGAGGCCGCAGTGGCCATGGCAGTCAAGTTCGGCCTGGCGATACACGCCGAAATTCCCGAGATCTCGGTGTTCGATCGCAAGAACTACTTCTACCCCGACCTGCCCAAGGGCTACCAGACCAGCCAGATGTACCAGCCTATCGTCGGCGCCGGCATGGTCGAGATCACACTGGATGATGGCACGACCAAGCCGATCCGCGTGCACCACGCGCACCTGGAAGAGGATGCCGGCAAGTCGCTGCACGAACTCTTCTCCAGTGGAAGAGGCCACGGCATGACCGGTGTCGACCTCAACCGCGCCGGCACGCCGCTGCTGGAGATCGTCTCCGAGCCCGACATGCGCTCGGCAAAGGAGGCTGCCGCCTACCTCAAGGCGATCCACTCGATCGTCACCTACCTCGGCATCTCCGACGGCAACATGGCCGAAGGCTCGATGCGCTGCGACGTCAACGTCTCGGTACGGCCCGAAGGAGAGGAAAAGCTCGGCACCCGCGCTGAGATCAAGAACGTCAACTCCTTCCGCTTCGTTGAGCGTGCCATTGCCTTCGAGGTGGAGCGCCAGATCGAGCTGCTCGAGGATGGCGGCAAGATAGTCCAGGAGACTCGGCTGTTCGACCCCGAGCGCGATGAGACCCGCAGCATGCGAACCAAGGAAGAGGCCAACGACTATCGCTACTTCCCCTGCCCCGACTTGCTGCCGGTCGTACTCGATCAAGCCTACATCGACCACCTGCGCGACAACCTGCCGGAGCTGCCCGCCGACAAGCGCACCCGCTTCGAGGGCGAACTCGGCCTGTCCGCCTACGACGCCAGCGTGCTCTCCGCCACCCGTGAGATGGCCGACTACTTCGAGGAAGTGAAGGATGTCTGCGGCGATGCCAAGCAGGCCGCTAACTGGGTACAGGGCGAGCTTTCCGGTGCCCTGAACCGCGAGAACTTGTCGATCAAGGACAGCCCGTTGTCGGCTCGCCAGCTCGGCGACTTGGTCGCCCGCGTAATTGACGACACCATCAACGGCAAGGCCGCCAAGCAGGTGTTCCAGGCGCTGTGGAACGGCCAGGGGACGAACGCGGACGACATCATCGAGGCCCAGGGCCTCAAGCAGGTCACCGATACCGGCGCCATCGAGGCGATGATCGACCAGGTGATCAGCGACAGCCCGGCCCAAGTAGCACAGTACCGCGACGCCGAGCCGGACAAGCGCGGCAAGATGATCGGCTACTTCGTTGGCCAGGTGATGAAGGCCTCTCGGGGCACCGCCAACCCCCAGCAGGTCAATGCGCTACTCAAGCAGAAGCTCGACGCTCTCTGCTAGGTAACGAGGTGCTGTCGCTGCGGCGACAGCGCCGGCTCCCCATGACGAGGAAACCGGCATGTCGGACGACGTAGGCACACGTCTGCGCGCCCTGCGCACCCTGCGTGGTATTTCCCAGCGCGAGCTGGCCAAGCGCTGCGGCGTAACCCACTCCAGCCTGTCGTTGATCGAGCAGGGCAAGGTCAGCCCCTCGGTCAGCTCACTGAAGAAGATCCTCGACGCCATCCCCATCAGCGTCGGCGACTTCTTCACTATGGACCTGGAGAGCCGTAACCAGGTGTTCTACTCCGCCGACGAACTGGCCGACATGGGCAGCGGTGAAGTCGTCTACAAGCTGGTCGGTGCGAACCGGGCCACCCGTGCACTGGCCTTCATGATCGAGACCTACCCCCCCGGGGCCGACACTGGTCGTGAGATGATCGCCCACCAAGGCGAAGAAGCCGGCGTGGTATTGGAAGGCGAAATCGAGATCACCATCGGCGCCGAGTCCCGCCTGCTCGGCCCCGGCGAGGCCTACTATTTCGATACCAACGTGCCCCACCGCTTTCGCAATCCCGGCAGCGATCCCTGCCGGCTGGTGAGTTGCTGTACGCCGGCCCGCACCTTCTGAGTCAACCTTCCTTCAAGCGTTCGATTTCCAAGCGCAGAGCCTCGGCCTGCTCCGTCAGCGTCGCGTTGGTGCGCATATCACCGTTTCGAGATGCCACCATCGCCTCCTCGAGCTTGCGCTCATAGGCCTTCTGCAACTTCTTCGTCGGGTCGCGCCGAAACCAGTCGAACATCGCCTCTTCCTCGTCATGATCTGCACAAGAATTCTTGTACAAGTCGTGACAGCATACCTCCTGAAGAGGTCAGCTGCACCTTCCTTGACAAGCGCTTCATGGCCCCGTTATCGATAACTCTCATTGATATCAATAAGAAGAACCGTCGATTGATTTTTTCGATGCTTGGCAAAGATAAATTTCGTTTGTACAAGTAAAGTACAATTATTAACGTACTCGTGACTTCATCGCTCCCCGCGGGAAGCGTCACGCCAGTACAAGGAACCACAACATGAAGGCAATTCCGTCAGGCCTCTCCCGACTCGGCATCCGCACCCGTCTGGTCGGCGGCTTTTCTGTCGTACTCATCCTGATCGTCCTGCTCACCGTCATCGGCATCCTCCAGGTCAACCGCATTGATCGCAGCCTGACGACCATCAACGACATCAACGGTGTCAAGCTGCGTCACGCCATCGACTGGCGTGGCAGCGTGCATGACCGCGCCATCCTGCTGCGCGACATGACCCTGGTCGGGTCATCCTCGGCCCTCGCCGCTCTCAAGCGCGACTATCAGGCTTTGGCAGATGACTACCAACTCGCTGCCTCCGGCATGGCCGAAATGACCCGAGAAAACGTCACGCCACGCGAGCGGGAACTGCTGGCTGCCATAGAGCGCCAAGCCGACACGACCGAACGCCTGGCGAACGAGGTGATGGAAAACCGCGAGCAAAGCGACCTCAGCGGCGCGCGTGAGCGCCTATTAGATGCTGCCGGTCCGGCCTTCTTCGCCTGGCTCGACAGCATCAACGCCTTCATCGACCACCAGGAGGCCGAAAGCGCCGCCGATAGTGCCCTGGCACGCGATACCGCGGCCGGATTCCAGATCCTGATGCTGGCCCTGTGTCTCGCGGCACTGCTCCTGGGTGGCGGCATTGCCTATCTTCTCGCCAGTCAATTGCTGCGCGAGCTGGGCGCCGAACCGCATGAGGTGCGCGCCTTCGCCGAGGCGATCGGCCGTGGCGAGCTGGCCGCGGCCGGCCGCCTGCGCAAGAACGACGAACACAGCATCATGGCCGCCCAGGTCGGCATGGCACGCCAGCTACAGGACATCGTTGCCCAAGTACGGGCCGCCGCCGAGGCAGTGGCCAGCAACAGCGAGCAGATCGCCGAAGGCAATACCGAACTCGCCTCGCGTACCCAGCAGCAGGCCAGCGCCCTGACCCAGACAGCCTCGGCCATGGAAGAGCTCAACGGCACCGTCGTTCAGAATACCGAGAACGCCGGCCAGGCCAGCCGCGAAGCGGAAAGCGCTTCGCATACGGCACGACAGGGCGGCGTAGCGGTAGAACAAATGGCGTCCACCATGAACGAGCTTGACAGGAGTGCCGGAGAGATCGCCAGCATCATCTCGACCATTGATGACATTGCCTTCCAGACCAATATCCTGGCGCTCAACGCCTCTGTAGAAGCGGCACGTGCCGGAGAACACGGTCGCGGCTTCGCCGTGGTTGCCGCCGAAGTGCGCAAGCTGGCCCAAAAGAGCGCCGATGCCGCCAAAGAGATCAATGAGCTGATCACCAGTAACGTGGAGCGTGTGAGGAGTGGCAATAACCGCGCCGCCGAGGCCCGCCAGGCCACCGAGGAAATCGTCGAAGCCATCGCACGGGTTAGCCAGCTGATGCGCGAGATCAGCCAGGCCAGCGTCGAACAGAGCGCCGGTGTCCAGGAAGCCGGTACCGCCGTGGCCGAGATGGACCGGGTCACGCAGCAGAACGCCACGCTGGTGAACGAAAGTGCCACGGCCGCTGGCAATCTGCGCGAGCATGCGCAACAGCTGATGACTGCCATGGCGGCTTTCCAGCTGCCCTCCCATGGCCACCACGCGAACCGTAGCTGGCCAGAAAGCGAGTCACAGCCGCTGATGGCTCAGTTGAAGCTACCCACCAGGGAGCGTCAGCCGGAGTGGGCCAACTTCTAACGCCGCGCTCTCTCAGAGCGAGACTCAGCTTGCATCGCCCCCGTCCGGTAACGCCGAACGGGGGCGCTCGGCCTCGAGTTCCAGTCCCGCCCGCTCGACCAGCTCGGCGGGCAACTCCTTCTTCACCGCCACACCCAGCTCCTGAAACTCGGCGGCCTGCTTGATCAGGTTCCCGCGACCGTTGACCAGTTGGCTCATGGCACGGTCGTAGCTGTCGCGCGCGCCGTCGAGGCGGGCCTGTACTTCCTGCATGCTCTCGAGAAACGAACGCAGCTTGTTGTAGAACTTCTCGGCGCGGCTGGCCAGTTCTGCACTGTGGCGACTCTGGTCCTCGAAACGCCAAAGCTGGCGCACCACGTTGAGGCTGGTCAGCAACGTGGTGGGGGTAGCCACCAGCACGTTGTTCTCGATGGCGCGCTGGTAGAGCGTCTCGTCGTATTTCAGCGCCTCGACGTAGGCCGACTCCACCGGCACGAACATGATCACCACGTCCGGTGAGTTGAGTCCCGGCAGGTCGTAGTAGTGCTTGTCGGCAAGCTCATTGATGCGCTCGCTCACCGCCGTGGCATGGGCCGCCAGGGCCAGCTCACGTTCGCACTCGTCCTCGGCATTGACGTAGCGCACGTAAGCGACAAGCGAGGTCTTGGCGTCGATCACCAGGTGACGCCCCTGGGGTAGATAGACCACCGCATCGGGCCGGCGCCGCCCATCGGCCGTGGTGAAGCTGACCTCGCGCTGATAATCCTTGCCGGGGCGCAGCCCTGAGCCCTCCAGCACGTTCTCCAGCATCAGTTCCCCCCAGTTGCCCTGGACCTTCTTCTGTCCTTGCAGCGCTTGGGTCAGGCGCTCGGCCTGGTCGGTGATCTCGCGGTTGAGAGACTGCAGGTTTCTGAGTTCGGCGCGCAGCCCGGCACGCTGCTCGGTATCGTGGCGGTGAATCGTCTCGACCTTTTCGCGAAAGCCCTTCATCTCGGCCTGGATCGGCTGCAACAGCCCGCTGATGCGCTGCTGTGAGAGTTCACTGAAGGCACGGCCCTTGCGTTCGATGATCTCGTTGGCCAGGTTTTCGAACTCCTGGCGCAGCTGCTCGCGACTGTCGCGCAGCAGGGCCAACTGCGCGTCGAAGTGTTGCTGCTTCTGCTCCAGGGTCGTGGCCAGCCGCGCCTCGTTTACCTGCACCTCACCAAGCGTACGCTGCTGCTCGTCGAGGCGTCGCTCACGCTCGGCGAGACGCTCACGCAGCGCGCCCAGCGCCGCCTCGTGACGCTGCGCATCGGCACGCTGGCGGCGGGCGGCAAGCAGACCGGCCAAGCCGAAGGCGAGCAGGAACGCCGGCAGCGCCGAAAGCGCCATGACGTATCCGGTGGGAAGGGAAACCAGCAGCGTCAAAAGATCGGTCAAGGGGACTCCAACGGCGGTATGCAAAGGATCGAGCCAGAGTCTCCTCAAAATGAACCGGCTTGTCACGGCCTACTGGTAAACGCCCTGCTTCCGATCGTCATGCTGCTGTCTTGCACCCGTTGCGCGTCGCATACGGGTGCCAACGCTGGGACATGATAAGGTGAGGTCTACGTCTCCCGACCCGATGCCACCATGCTCGATTTCCTAGCACGCCCCTGAAAGCCTCGCCTTGCACCAGCAGTTGGCGCGCCTGCTTCGTGGTGCCGGAGCGGCCGACTTCCCCGGCCGGCTCGATCACTGCCTGCGCGAACTCGTGGGTCACGAAACCGTACTGATCAATGCTTATCGTGGGCGCCGTCGGCCGTTATTGGTCCATGACGACTACCCCCCGCATCGTCGCGAGCAGGGCATAGAGCGTTACCTGAGCGAGGCTTATCTGCTCGACCCGTTCTTTGCCGCCGTGAGCGAAGGCCTCGATCAAGGCGCCCATCGCCTGCGTGAACTGGCCCCGGATCGTTTCGAGGCAAGCGATTACTATGCCCATTACTACCGCTCCCTTGGCCTGGTAGACGAGGTGGGCCTCTTCTGCCGAGTCGAAGAGGACGTAGTGATTGCCGTATCGCTCGGTTTCGGCATCAAGTCGCCGCCGCTGACCCGTCGCGCCATGCAGGCCCTGCGCCACCTCTCACCGATGGTGGAAGCTCTCCTTGTCGAATACTGGAAATGGCAGGGAAGCCAGTTTCAGCAGCGTCTGGCGGATCAGGAGCCGGTGGAAGCGGCCTTTGCCAGCTTCGGCGCTGGCGTGCTGACCGCGCGTGAGCAGGAGATCGTGCGTCTGCTACTGGCCGGCCACTCGACGAAATCGGCAGCTCGGGAGCTCGATATCAGCGACGGCACGGTCAAGGTGCATCGCAAGCACATCTACCAGCGACTCGAGGTCTCCAGCCAATCGCAGCTGTTCCGGCAGTTCCTCGATTACGTGGCGCTGGTGTCGCGGCAACGGGCAGGCTGAGCCTGACCATTGATTCGTCGTCAGGGCGCTAGCGCCATCCATACGGTCTTGAGTTCGGTGTACTCCGTCAAGGCGTGCAGGGACTTGTCGCGACCGTTGCCGATATAGTCGAGCACGCGCCGATACTGGGTCTCGTCCACCATGGCCCCCATGAAGCTCCCGGGGTCCAGCGGATCGCCAGGCTGCATGTTCTCCGCCGCCTTCAGGACGCGCTCGACGAATTCCTCGCGGATCGAGGTCTCCACCAGCAGGCGCGAACCGGCAATGCACACCTCGCCCTGGTTGTGGAAGATCGCCGCGGCCGCGTGGCTCGCCACTTGGTCCAGGTCCTTGCAGTCGGCGAAGACGAGGTTGGGTGACTTGCCGCCGCACTCCAGGTAGACCCGCTTGAGGTTGGACTGGCCGGCGTATTGCATCAGCTGCTTGCCCACCTGGGTGGAGCCGGTGAAGGCCAGGCAGTCGACCTGCATGGAGAGTGCCAAGGCCTTGCCCACGGTATGACCGAAGCCGGGCAGCACCTGGAACACACCCCGGGGAAGGCCCGCCTCACGAGCCAGGCTCGCCAGCCGCAGCGCCGAGAGCGGCGACTTCTCCGAGGGCTTCAGGATAACGCTGTTGCCCGGGGCCAGCGCCGGGGCGATCTTCCAGGCGGTCATCATCAGCGGGAAGTTCCACGGCACGATGGCCGCCACCACGCCGATCGGCTCGCGCAACACCAGGCCCAGGCTGTCGTTGCCGGTAGGCGCGACTTCACCAAAGACCTTGTCGATGCCCTCGGCGGTGTAGCGCAGGCAGCCGATGGCGCCGTCGATATCGCCCAGCGAACTGGAGATCGGCTTACCCATGTCGAGGGTGTCGAGCAGCGCCAGTTCGTGTTGATGCGCTTCCATCAGCTCGGCCAGCCTGAGCAGCGTTTGCTTGCGCCGCCCCGGTGCCAGCCGTGCCCACTCGCCCCGGATATGGGCGGCCCGGGCGCACGACACGGCGAGCTCGGCATCTGCGACGTCACAGCTGGCGACTCGCGCAAGCGTCTCGCCGGTGGCCGGGTTGACGGTGGCGAAAGTCTCGCCTCCGGCAGTATCGACGAAGGTGTCATTGATGAAGGCACGGCTCTCCAAGTGCGGGATCAACGTCTCGGCCATGGCCTGCCAGGCGGCCTTGGTGGTGGGAGTCGTGGCATTCATTGGCTCGCCTCCAGGGTATTGGCCCGTTCCAGCATGGCGTCGCAGAGCACCTGAGCCCCCAGGGCGCAGTGCTCTGGGGAAGCATACTCCGCTTCGTTGTGGCTGATCCCGTCACGGCAGGGAATAAAGATCATCGCCGTCGGCGCGACCCGAGCCACATAAACGGCGTCGTGACCGGCGCCGCTCATCATGCGCCGGTAAGGTACGCCGCGTGTCTTGGCGGCTCTCTCCACAGCGTCGATGCAGCCGCTATCGAAACTCACCACTGGTGAGGCCCAGATGCGTTCGCTGTGCGTCGCGACGCCAAAGGCCTCGCTGGCGGCGGCCAGTTCGCGCTCGAAGCGCGCTTCCAGAGCGTCCAGCTCACCCTCGTCGACATGGCGAAGGTCGATGGAGAGGTGCACTTCGCCGGGTACCACGTTGCGCGATGCCGCGTCGATTTCCAGGGTACCGCAGGTGACCTTGGTATCCCCGCTGGGGTCCGCCAGGGCATGGCCCTGTAGGCGATCGATCAGGCGCGCCGCGGCAGCCAGCGCGTCGCGACGGTAGCGCATCGGTGTGGGGCCGGCATGCGAGGACTGCCCGTGCAGGATGACGTCGAACCAGCGCATGCCCTGCACGCCGGTCACCACGCCGATCGCTTCGTGATTCTCCTCAAGTATGGGCCCCTGTTCGATATGCAGCTCGAGGAAGCCCGCCAGGCGCGGCTCACCCACAGCCATGTCACCAGCGAAACCGGTGACCGCAAGCGCCTCGCCCAGGGTCACGCCATCACGGTCGCGGCGTGCCAGGGTCGACTCGACGCTGAATGCCCCCGCATAGGTACCGGAGGCGACCATGGCCGGTGCAAAGCGGCTGCCTTCTTCGTTGGTCCACACCACCAGTTCCAGTGGCCGCTCGGTGACGATGCCGTGATCGTCGAGCGTGCGGAACGCTTCGAGACCGGCCAGCACACCGAGCACGCCGTCGAAACGTCCGCCCTTGGGCTGAGTGTCCAGATGACTGCCAATACCAATCGGATCGAGATCGTCACGCTTACCGGCGCGGCGCAGGAACAGATTGCCGACCCGATCGACGCGCAGCGTACAGCCCAGTGTCTGGCACCACTCGATCAGCAGGCGACGCCCGGCGGCGTCTTCCGCGGTCAACGCCAAGCGGTGACTGCCGCCGTTGGGGCTGGGGCCGATCTCGGCCATGGTCATCAAGCTCGACCAGAGCCGCTGTCCATCGATGGAAACCGTCATGGGTGCCTCCCTTGTGATTGTTCCCTGCCACCCTAGGCGGGAAGGTCGCAGCGGCGATATACCCCAATCAGGATATACCGGCGGCCCCCTCGCCCTGATTAGGCTGGCCTTGTCGGCCACCCCGAGACACCGAGAGAGGAGCCAGCTCATGACAACGACAACGACCTCCGCACGCCCCGCCCAATCGAAGCGGCGCTATGACGCCCAGGCAATGTGGCAGAAGGACAAGGACCATTTCATCCACCCTTTCACGGATTTCAGCCAGTTCCATGACAAGGGCTGCGACCTGATCACCGACAGTGACGGTATCTACGTGGAGGACGCCCATGGCAACCGCTTCATCGACGGCATTGCCGGCCTGTGGTGCGTCAACGTGGGCCACGGCCGCGCCGAGATCGGCCAGGCCATGGCGGAACAGGCGACCCGCATGGCCTATTTCTCCACTTTCAACAACCTCTCCAACGCCCCGGCGGCGGAGCTGGCCGCCAAGCTCGCCGAGCTGGCCCCGGCCCACCTCAATCATGTCTTCTACAGCTGTGGCGGCTCGGCAGCCAACGACGCCACCATCCGCCTGGTGCACTACTACTTCAATCGCCTGGGCAAACCAAACAAGAAACGCATCCTGTCGCGCAATAATGCCTACCACGGCACCACCTACCTGGCCGCCACCCTGACCGGCATCGAGAGCAACAACTGGGACTTCGATACCCTGGATCATCTGGTCACGCACCTTAGCGAAGCCAATCTCTATCGCCGGAGGTCGTGCTGACCTGGTGTGATGACGAGAGCGATCCCCAGCATGCCATCTGCCGAGAAGCCCTTGCCGTGCTGGAATCAACGACCGACGCCAAGGGGCGAAAGCTGCGCGTGCACACGCTGCCCCAACCCGGCCCGCTGTTCATCGAGGAGGACGAAGCCAGCGGCCTGGATCGCCTCAACAGCTCCCATCCGCGTCGTCCCGGGGATCGCATGGCGAGCTCCTACGTCAATTTCTATGTCGGCAACTCGGTGGTGGTCATGCCGCTACTGGACCCGGCCCGCGACGAACAGGCCCGCGGCATTCTTCAGGGGCTGTTTGCCGGCAGGCGAGTGATCGGCGTGCCGGCCCGGGAGATCCTGCTCGGCGGTGGCAATATTCACTGCATCACCCAGCAACAGCCCAAGGCTCGGCTGACGTGAGCGAAAAGCAAGCCGCGGAAACGATACGGGCCGACCGGCAAGTGCGCGGTCGGCCCGTTTTGCAGCTTAGCGTGTGGCTATAGAGACAGCGACATCCACACGCTCTTGAGCTCGGAGTACTCCTCCAGGCTGTGGTGCGACTTGTCGCGGCCGTTGCCCGACTGCTTGACTCCGCCAAAGGGCATGGTCTGATCGCCACCGGCCCAGTTATTGACGAATACCTGGCCCGACTGCAGACGCCGGGTGACACGCATGATGCGGTCGATGTCCTGACTCCACAGCCCAGCCGCGAGGCCGTAGGGCGTGTCGTTGGCCATGGCCACGGCCTCCTCTTCCGTGTCGAAGCCGAACACCGCCAGCACCGGGCCGAAGATCTCCTCGCGGCCGATGGACATGGCCGGAGTCACGCCGTCGAAGATGGTCGGTGGAATGAAGAACCCCGGGCCGTCGATGGCCTTCCCGCCGCTGCGCAGCCGTGCGCCCTCCTCCACGCCCTGGCGGATGTATTCAAGAATACGGCGATGCTGGGTCTCGTCGACGATGGCGCCCATGAAGCTCTGCGGATCCAACGGGTCGCCGGGCTGCATGTTCTCCGCCGCCTTCAGGACGCGCTCGACGAATTCCTCGCGGATCGAGTTCTCCACCAGCAGGCGCGAACCGGCAATGCACACCTCGCCCTGGTTGTGGAAGATCGCCGCGGCCGCGTGGCTCGCCACCTGGTCCAGGTCCCTGCAGTCGGCGAAGACGAGGTTGGGTGACTTGCCACCGCACTCCAGGTAGACCCGCTTGAGGTTGGACTGGCCGGCGTATTGCATCAGCTGCTTGCCCACCTGGGTGGAGCCGGTGAAGGCCAGGCAGTCGACCTGCATGGAGAGTGCCAAGGCCTTGCCCACGGTATGACCGAAGCCGGGCAGCACCTGGAACACACCGCGGGGAAGGCCCGCCTCACGAGCCAGGCTCGCCAGCCGCAGCGCCGAGAGCGGCGACTTCTCCGAGGGCTTCAGGATAACGCTGTTGCCCGCGGCCAGCGCCGGGGCGATCTTCCAGGCGGTCATCATCAGCGGGAAGTTCCACGGCACGATGGCCGCCACCACGCCGATCGGCTCGCGCAGCACCAGCGCCAGGGAGTCCTCGCCGGTGGGCGCCACCTCGCCGTAGAGCTTGTCGATGCACTCGGCCTGGTAGCGTAGACAGGCGATGGCACCGGCCATGTCGCCCAGCGAGCTGGAAACCGGCTTGCCCATGTCGAGGGTGTCGATCAATGCCAACTCATGCTTGTTGGCCTCCATCAGGTCGGCCAGGCGCAGCAGCACCTTCTTGCGCTTGCCTGGCGCCAGGCGAGACCATTCGCCGCCGACAAAGGCTTCACGAGCCGTTGTCACGGCGCGTTCGGCGTCGGGCTCATCACAGCTCGCTACCTGAGCCAGGATCTCGCCCGTGGCCGGATTCCGCGATTCGAAGGTGTCACCGCTGGCGGCATCGACGAAGGCGTCATCGATGAAGGCCCGGCTCTCCAGGGACAGGCCCTCGGCCAGGGCCTGCCAGTCGTCTCGGGTACGGGGGGATGGCGAACGGCTCATGATCGGGACTCCTCTCTTAAAGTTGACTCATCCGCCTGCTCTCGTGCGGCCAGCCGCCGCGCGGTTTCGTCCAGTGCTGCTCCGGCCAGACGCACCAGTTCATCGATTTCGGCACGGGTGATGACCAGCGGCGGGGAAATGATCATCGTATCACCCACCGAGCGCATCACCAGACCGAGGTCAAAGCTGATGTCACGGCACAGGTTGCCTACAGCAAGGTCCTTAGCAAATCGCTTGCCATGGGTCTTGTCGGCGACCAGCTCCAGCGCGCCGACCAGGCCCAGCGAACGCGCCTCCCCCACCAGGGGATGTTCGGCCAAGGTGGTCCAGCGCTCGAAGAGATAGGGGCCGATGTCCTCTCGCACCCGCTCGACGATGCCCTCGGCCTGCATCAGCTCGAGGTTCTTCAGCGCCACGGCGGCGCACACCGGATGCCCCGAATAGGTGAAGCCGTGGACAAATTCGCCGCCGCGCTCGATCAGCGTCTCGGCAACGCGATCGCCCACCAGCACGCCCCCGATCGGTAGGTAGCCGGACGAGAGCCCCTTGGCAATCGACATCAGGTCGGGCTCGAGGTCGTAATACACGCTGCCGAACCACTCCCCTAGGCGGCCGAAACCACAGATCACCTCGTCCATTACCAGCAGGACGTTGTACCTGGCCAGTACCTCCTTCACCGCCGGCCAGTAGCTCGCCGGCGGAATAATGGCACCGCCGGCGCCCTGCAACGGCTCGGCGATGAAGGCGGCGACATTCTCCTCGCCAAGCTCCTGGATCTTGGCCTCGAGCGCTGCGGCACACTCGCGACCGAAGGCCTCGGGGCCAAATCGCCTTTCCTCGCCGTCGCCCCCCTCGCCAAGCCGCCCTTCCCCAAACCAGTAGGGCTGGCGCACATGGGCGATCTTGGGCACCGTCGGGCCGCCCTGGGCATGCATCGGCGCCATGCCGCCGAGGCTCATGCCGGCCACGGTGGAGCCGTGATAGGAGTTCTCGCGAGCGATGACCCACTGCTTGTCGGGTTTGCCTTCGAGTGTCCAGTAGCGGCGCACCATGCGCAGTACGGTGTCGTTGGCCTCGGAGCCCGAGCCGGTGAAGAAGACGCGGTTCATATGCGACGGAGCCAGCCGGCACAGCGCCTCGGCCAGCTTCACCGCTGGCGGGTGTGTGCTCTTGAAGAAGTTGTTGTAATAGGGCAGCTCGCGCAGCTGCACGGTGGCCGCCTCGACCAGCTCTTCGCGGCCATAGCCCAGGTTGACGCACCACAGCCCGGCCATCGCGTCGAGGATGCGATGGCCCTCGCTGTCGTGAATGTAAACACCTTTAGCGTGAGTGACGATACGGCTGCCCTCCTCGCCCAGTGCCTTGAAATCGGTGAAAGGATGCAGGTGGTGCTCCCGATCCAGCTGGCGGTAGGCCTCAGTGTTCATGGTGATCTCCAGCTCAGGTCGAGAGCGGCTGCGGTGCAACCGCACGATCGGCGCTGTGTTCACGGCAGGCGTTGGCGAACCCATCGAAAAGGGCGTCGTAGAGAGCATGTTCCCGGGGGTGCCATTCGGGATGCCACTGCACGGCCATAGCGAAGGCCGTGGCTTCGCTCACGGAGATCGCTTCGATCAGCCCATCCGGCGCCAGCGCCTCCACCCTGAGCCCATCACCCAAGCGGTCGATGCCCTGCTGGTGCAGCGAATTGACCGTCGAATGCAGCTCGGCATATAGCGCCACCAGACAGCCATGAGGGTGAATCTCGATGTCATGTGCCGGGGCATAGCGAGTCGCGTAGTCGGCGTCCGGCTCGCGGTGATCGACTAGGCCGGGCACGTTCTGTACTGCCTGGTGCAGCGTGCCACCATAGGCCACGTTGAGCTCCTGAAAGCCGCGGCAGATCCCCAGCAACGGCAGACCACGCCGGATAGCAGCGGGAATCCAGGCCAGTGCGGCGGCGTCGCGGTGCCGGTCATCAAGAGTGTTTTCCGGCGCCCGCTCGGCGCCGTAGCGGCAGGGTTCGACGTTGGTGTAGCTGCCGGTCAGCAATAGACCGTCCAGATGTGCGGGCAGGTCGCCATCCACGGCGTCCTGCCATACCGGCAGCAGCACTGGCGCCAGGCCATAGGCACGCAGGGCGGAGAGGTACTTGTCGGTGACCATATGGGCGGGGTGGCCTTCCACATCACGCCGGCAGGCGATCACGCCTACCAGGGGTCGGGCACGCATGGCGGTCTCCTCGAAACACGCAAGATGATAGTTATGCTTTGCTCAACATATCGCCGTTGATTAATCTTTCCAACCCCTTCCGACACCCCACCACCACGCCTATCGCTCAGGCGATTGTAATAATTGATTAAATTTAACCAAGAAGGCGCTTCATGCAGACAGCAACGAACGAAATACGTAAAAGATTTGACAACATTGGAGTGTGCTTCAAAGATGACAGCCATCGAACAATGAACCGAAGCCGATAGGTGGCCCCCATGTCCTCCCCTGCCGATGAAGCCCGCGACTTCCTCGACCGTAATCCCGACGTGGACAGCGTCGACCTGCTGATCAGCGACTTGAACGGCGTGCTGCGTGGCAAGCGCATTCCCCCCGACAACCTCGAGAAGGCCTTCCGTGACGGGGTCAACCTGCCAGCCTCGGTGTTCGCGCTGGATATCCTGGGCAACACCATCGAGGCCACGGGCCTGGGCCTCTCAATCGGCGACAGCGACCGGGTCTGCCGCCCAGTGTCGGGCAGCCTGATGCCGAGCCCCTGGCTGCGCAACGGCCGCCAGGCGCAGCTGCTAATGACCATGACCGAGGCCGACGGGGCGCCCTTCTTCGCCGACCCCCGCCAGGTGCTCGCCCGGGTGCTGGAGCGCTTGCGTCACGCCGGACTGACGCCGGTGGTGGCCGTGGAGATGGAGTTCAGCCTTGTCGACCGCCGCCGCGATGCCCTGGGCATGGTCCAGCCGCCCTGCTCGCCAGCGACCGGCGAGCGCGCCGCGCAGAGCCAGCTCTATTCGATCAACGAGCTCGACGAATATGCTGAGTTGCTCGAGGAGATCCATGCTGCCGCACGGACCCAGCAGCTGCCGCTGGACACCGCCCTCAAGGAGTGCGCCCCGGGACAGTTCGAGATCAACCTGATCCACTGCGATGATGCCCTCGCGGCCAGCGATAGCGCGGTGATGCTCAAGCGCCTGATCAAGGGAGTGGCCTTGCACCATGGTTTCGAGGCCACCTTCATGGCCAAGCCCTATGGGCAGGAGGCCGGCAACGGCACCCACGTCCATATCAGCCTGCTCGACGAGGCGGGGAACAACGTCTTCGCGGCCGCGGATGAAGCCCCGCTCGGCACACCGCTGCTGCAGCACGCCGTGGCCGGGCTGCTCGAGCTGATGCCTCCCTCCATGGCGCTCTTCGCCCCCAACCTCAACTCCTTCCGCCGCTTCCAGCCCGGACTCTATGTGCCCATGGCTCCGACCTGGGGCTACGACAACCGCTCGGTGGCGCTGCGTATCCCCTCGGGGCCAAATGCGGCACGGCGCATCGAGCACCGCGTGGCCGGCGCCGACGTCAACCCCTATCTGCTGCTGGCGACCCTGCTCGGCGCCATCGACCACGGTTTGCAGCAGCGCTTGACGCCGCCGCCCGCCATCACCGGCAATGCCTATGAGCAGGTGGCGCCCAGCCTGACCAACAGCTGGTGCCGGGCCCTGGACCTGCTGGAGCAGAGCGAGCCCTTGGCCGAGGCACTGGGCGCAGACTTCCTCGCGGTCTTCCTGGCCAACCGACGAGCCGAGCGGGAACAGGCCATGCAGTCTGTCAGCAAGCTCGAGTACGATTGGTACCTGCGCCACGTGTGACGTCGAGCGCCCTCTACTCCATGCTCGCCGGAAGAGCATTGTCGCGTCATCGCGACATCAACCGCGCGAAGCGGAAGGTTTATTCGAGGAGGCGCATTCCCTGTTCGATATCGGCGGCAATGGCGTTGCAGAATCCCTCCCTGTCTCCCCGGGACAGGGCCTGTGTCACGTCGCGATGATGGTCATCAGCGATGCTTGATGCGCCCCAGCGAGTGCCGATCTGTCGCATGCTGGGCCCGTACTGCAGCCAGAGGAGCTCGACCAGGGGCAGCAGGACCCGGGAGCGGCTGCGTCGATAGATCAGGAAGTGGAAGCGATGATTGCCACGCATGTACGCCTGCATATCGCCTGCTTCGATGGCCGCATTGATCCGTGTATCGATGCTCTCGAGCGCAGCCAGATCCTCGGCGTTCAGCCAGGGGAAGGCTTGGCGGGAGAGTTCGGTCTCGAGGCTCTTGCGTGCAAACAGCACCTCGTGAAAGCGCTCGCGACTCAGTTCGGGGACCCGGATCTTGCGGCTGTCGGAGAAGACCAGTGCCCCCTCTGTCACCAGCCAGCGCAAGGCCTCACGGGCGGGCATCGCGCTGGTCCCGTACTCGGTGGCGATACGGCGTATCGAGATCAGGTCTCCCGGCGCAAAATCCCCCTCGCAGAGCCTCTTCCGCAGCTCTCGATGCAGCCGAGTGGCGGCGGTATCCGGCGAGAACCCTTCGCCCTGTGTCTGTAGCTCCATCGGCTTACCATGTCGTTGTCATACACCCCGCCAGCATACCCCAAACTGGCCCAGTGCGGCTCCGCCCCGCGCCGGGTTGCCACTCTCGCAAGGCCCTGCTAATGTGATCACACATATGTGATCACATCTTTTAGCGAGTATTTTCATGTCCCAATCGCGCCCCCCTTCCTACTACTCCGCGTCCGTCATCAGGGAATCTGACTACCCCGTCCTCGAGGGCAACCACCGTGTCGACGTCGCCATCGTGGGTGGCGGCTTCACGGGCGTGGCCATGGCCGTCGAGCTAAGCGAGCGGGGCTATCGGGTCGCGGTAATCGAGGCGAACAAGATCGGCTGGGGGGCCAGTGGGCGCAACGGCGGCCAGGTCACCGGGAGCTTGTCCGGCGAGGATGCCATGCGCCGCCAGATGTGTCGCACCCTCGGCGATGAGGCCGCCGACTTCATCTGGGACCTGCGCTGGCGCGGTCAGCGCATCATCCGTGAACGTGTCGAGAAGTACGCTATTCCCTGCGACCTCAAGCACGGCCATCTTCAGGCGGCCTACCAGCCGAGCCACCTGAAGGCATTGCGTCGGGACTACGAAGCCTCCCAGTCCCACTGGATCGGCGAACATGTCCATTGGCTGGACAAGGCAGAGGTCGAAGAGGTGCTCGGCACGCGGCTCTACCATGGTGCCATCCGCAACGACTACAACATGCACCTCCACCCCCTGAACCTCTGCCTGGGCGAGGCCCAAGCAGCGGCAAGCCTGGGGGCCAGGATCTTCGAGGCGTCCCCTGTGGTGGAGGTGGTACATGGTGAAACCCCCGCCGTCATCGGCGAACATGGCCGCGTTGAAGCCGATAGCGTGATCCTGGCCGGCAACGCCTACCACCACCTCGAGCGCCGGCGGCTCGGCGGCAAGCTCTTCCCCGCCTCGCTCGGCATCGTCACGACCGCCCCGCTGGACGAGGCCACCGCCAACGCGATCAACCCCCAGGACCTGGCCGTCTACGATACTCGCTTCGTGCTCGACTACTACCGCCTCACCGCTGACAGGCGGCTACTCTTTGGAGGCGGAGCCAACTACTCGGGAAGGACATCAGCCGACATTGCCGCCGAGCTGCGCCCGCGGCTGGAGCATACCTTTCCTCAACTCGAGGGCGTGGCGCTCGACTTCCAGTGGCAGGGACTCGCCGGGATCGTGATCAACCGCGTGCCGATGCTCGGCAAGCTCTCCCCCCATGTCTACTACGCCCAGGGCTACTCGGGACACGGCATCGCCACCTCGCATCTCGTTGGCGAGATCCTCGCCGAGGCGATCGACGGCAGCCTTCGGGAGTTCGATGCCTTCGCCGATGTCCGTCACTGGCGCGTCCCGTTCAGCGACCGCCTCGGTAACACCCTGCTGGCTGCCGGCATGTGGTACTACCAGCTGCTGGAACGCCTGCGCTGAGCCCCCACCACCCTCACACAATGACAAGATCGAGGAGGTATTCATGGAAGCCAATGATAAGGTGATCAAGCAGGGCGCCCGCCCGTGGCAGCGCTGGATGGTCATGATAGCGCTGGCCGGCGCCTTGGCCGCCGTCATTAGCGCCGTGGTCGGCACCAGCGGTGCCGAATCTATCGACGGGCCCTTGATCCTCGTCCCGACGGGCCTCGTGCTGCTGCTTGCCCTGTTATCCAGGCGCGCGCTTGAGCCGCTGGTGTTCGGCGCCTTCGCCGGCACCCTGATGATGAACCCCACCAATGCGCTGAGCAGCCTCTCCGAGAGCCTGATGAGCGTGATGACTGATGAGGATGTCGCCTGGGTCATCATGGTCTGCGGCCTGATGGGCAGCATCATCGCCCTGCTGCTGAAATCGGGCTCGTCCCAGGCCTTCGCCCGGGCCATGATGCGCTACACCACCGACAAGCCACGAGCCCTGATGGGCTGCTGGTGCATGGGGATCGTGCTGTTCGTCGACGACTACCTCAACTCGCTGGCTGTGGGCACCTCGATGCGCAAGATCACGGACCACTTCAAGACATCACGCGAGATGCTGGCCTACGTCATCGACTCCACCGCGGCACCGATCAGTGTGCTGATACCCATCTCCACCTGGGCGGTATTCTTCGGTGCCCTGATCGAGAAGAACGGTGTTGCCGAGAACGGTCAGGGCGTGATGACCTATATCCAGGCCATCCCCTTCATGTTTTACCCATGGATTGCTGTGGCCATGGTGCCGCTGGTCATTTACGGCAAGATTCCTCTGATCGGGCCGATGAGAAGCGCGGAACGTCGCGCTGAAAGACAGGGACAATGCGTGCCGCCCGGGGCCGAGCACATCGACGAGGACATTGCCCACCTCGAGGCAGATGCCAGGCACAAGGGCAGCGTCTGGTCCTTCCTGCTGCCCATGGCCTCGCTGGCCTTCTTCACTTGGTGGTTCGACCTGGATTTCCTGATGGGCATCTTCGTCACCCTGGCCGGGATGATCGTGGCCTTCATCGCCCTGAAGATGCTGTCCGCCAGCGAGACCTTCGACAATATCCTCGAGGGCTTCAAGTCGATGATCGATGCCCTGGCCGTGCTGGTGGCGGCCTTCCTGTTCAACGAGGTCAACACGGCGCTGGGCCTCAATGAGTACATCATCACCACGGTAGAGCCGCTGATCTCCGCCGAGTTGTTGCCCTTCATCATCTTCACCATCATGGGCTTCGTCTCCTTCGCCACCGGCTCGAACTGGGGCGTGTTCGTGATCATCTTGCCCATCGTCGCCACCCTTGGGCACAACCTGGGCGCCGACATGACGCTGGTGATCGGCGCCACCCTATCGGCCAGCACCTTCGGCAGCCATGCCTGCTTCTATTCGGATGCCACGGTGCTAACCTCCCAGGCCAGCGGCTGCACCCCCTTCCAGCATGCCTTCACCCAGCTGCCCTATGCGGCACTGGCGGGCCTCCTGGCCGCCGGCGCCTACCTGGTACTCGGGTATCTGTGAACGAGGAGGTCTTGCCGTGAACGACGCTCACTGAACACCTCCTGGGCCGGCGGCGCTCCCGGCGACGCCGGCCCTCGCTCCGGACGTCTGGGGCGACTTGCCCCCGACAAAGACAGCGCCCCGGCCATCACAGGCCGGGGCGCTGTCTTTCATGACGAGATGGACCTCGCTCAGCCACCTTGCGAGGAGACGGCATTCCACTGCGGCTGCCCCTCCTCGAGCAGGACCGGTCGCCCTGGGGCGGGTTGTCCTGGCGACTGGTCTCCACCGTCTCGCCAGGTGACCTCATAGCCTCGGTCTCCTGACGGGTGTCGATCACGGTGCAGATGGTGAGCCAGGTGGAATACGCCTGGTATCTACGCAACGTATGATGCAATGCCGTCGCCCCGACCGGGGACGGGGCGACGGCCACGGGGATGAACGTCAGCCCTCGGTGCTGGCCAGCGGCAGGTCCCAGCGCGGCTGGCCCTCCTCGAGCAGCACGCGGTTGCCCTGGGGCTGGTGATCCAGACGGGAAACCTGGGTCGTTTCGCCGCGACGCCAGGTCACGTCATAGCCGACGGTCTCTACCGAGCTGTCCGTGACCGTATGGCACTGGCGTTGCGTGGTGGCGTAGGTCTGAGTCTGGTTGGCCTCGATGCGCCCCTGAATCTCGCGCCCGGCAAAGCCACCACCGACCACGCCTGCCACGGTGGCCAGCGTCTTGCCGCTGCCTCCCCCGACCTGATTGCCGAGCAGGCCACCCACCACGGCCCCCGCCGCGGTGCCGGCAATGCGATGCGGATCGCGGCTGGGCGCCTGGGCCTGCTGATGCACTACCACGTCTTCGCACACTTCACGCGGCGTCTCGACGCTCCGGGTCACCGGCTGCACCGCGACGACCTCGGCGAACTGCGGCCCACTCTCGCTCGACACCTGCTGCACCTGCCAGGCGCCGAAGCCCAGGCCGCCAAGACCCAGCACGCTCAGCGTGGTTCCGATCACGATCGACTTGTTCATGTCACTCCTCCAGCAGGGCGATATGCCGCCCCGGGCTTATAGGACTCGGCTCGATACGATGTGCAAGAGAAGAGACGTGACGAGCAGCGGTTCCGTGCCACCCGATAGAGAATTTCAGTATACGCTGAGGTTGGCCCCCGTTAAGCGCAGCAAAGCGGCTTCCACATTTTCTGACCCGGTGTCCGCCGCCGGCGACACTTCACAAACCGAGCCGATCCCGCGTCGCGTAGTACCAGGCCCCCAAAGCCGAGAATGGCACTCGCAGCAGCCTTCCGCCGGGGAACGGCAGATGCGGCAGGCCGGCGAAGGCATCGAAGCGCTCGCTCTCGCCGCGCATAACCTCGGCGACAAGCCGCCCTGCCAGGTGCGAGCAGGTCACGCCATGCCCCGAGTAGCCTTGGGCGTAGTAGACGTTGTCGTTGAGGCGGCCGAACTGCGGCAGGCGATTGAGCGTCATCAGGAAATTGCCGCTCCAGGCGTGGTCGATGCGTACCTCGGCCAACTGCGGAAAGGTCTTGAGCATCTTGGGGCGGATCACCGCGGCGATGTCCGAGGGATCCTGGCCGCCGTAGTTGACCCCGCCGCCGTAGAGCAGGCGTCCATCGTCGGTGAAGCGATAGTAATCGAGTAGATAGTTGCAGTCCTCCACTGCCATGTCGTGGGGAATCAGCTTACGACGCAGCTCATCGGGCAATGGCTCGGTAGTAATGACCTGCGTGCCGCATGGCATCGACTTGCCCTCAAGTTCCGGCAGCACTCCTTGCAGGTAGGCATTGCCGGCCATTACCACGCGTCGAGCGCGTACGCTGCCACGCGGCGTGCGCAGCGTGACGGCATCGCCATGACGCACCTCGAGCACCGGCGTGTGCTCATGGATGATACCGCCCAGCGACTCGCAGGCTGCGGCTTCTCCGAGCACCAGGTTGAGCGGATGCAGATGACCACCGGAGTGATCCACCAGCGCGCCGACGTAGCGCTCGCTTCCCACTTCGCGCTTGTACGTCTCGCCCTCCAGCAGTTCTAGCTGACGGTTGCCATAGCGCTCCCATAGCGCTTTGTGCTCGCGCAGCCCCTCGAACTGCTTGCGGTTGCAGGCGGCAAAGAGATTGCCCTCCTTCAGGTTGCAGGCGATACCGTATGTCTCGATGCGCTGACGTATGATGCGGTTGCCCTCGAAGGCCATGTCGCCGAGCGCCCGAGCGGTCTCGGCCCCATACCTGGATTCGATCACGTCCATGTCGCGACTGTAGCTGTTGACGATCTGGCCGCCGTTGCGCCCCGAGGCACCGAACCCCACCCGTGCGGCTTCCAGCACGACTACCTCGACCCCCTGTTCGGCGAGATGCAGCGCCGACGAGATGCCGGTAAAGCCCGCTCCGATCACGCACACGTCGCACTCGACGTCACCCTCGAGGGCGGGACGCTCGGGTGCCGGGTTGGCCGTCGCGGCATAGTAGGACGCCACATGCTCGGTGGCAGCACGGGTCGACATAATGTCACCTCACTTGAGTAATAGATTTACCTACTAGCCGTCATATCCTGCAACACCGCCTGGCGCCGCCGCGCCTCGCTGCGCCGCATCAGATACCATGCAATGAAGGTGGCGAGCGATACCGCCAGGATGATCAGCGTGGCCAGGGCATTGATCTTGGGCGACACGCCGAGGCGCACCGAGGAGAACACCACCATGGGCAGCGTGGTCGCCCCCGGGCCGGAAACGAAGCTGGCGATCACCAGGTCGTCGAGCGACAGAGTGAAGGCCAGCAGCCAGCCTGCTGCCAGGGCCGGCGCCATCACCGGCAGGGTGATCTGGAAGAAGGTGCGGACCGGCCTGGCACCGAGGTCCATGGCGGCCTCCTCGATCGACATGTCTACCTCACGCAGACGCGAAGCCACGACCACCGCCACGTAGGCACTACAGAAGGTAGTATGGGCGATCCAGATGGTCACCATGCCACGATCCGCCGGCCAACCGGTCAGCTGTGCCATGTGCACGAACAGCAGTAGCAGCGACAGGCCGGTGATTACCTCGGGCATCACCAGAGGCGCGGTGATCATGCTGGAGAGTGCGGTCTTGCCGCGGAAGCGAGCGAAACGCACCATCACGAAGGCAGCCAGCGTGCCCAGACACACCGCCATGGAGGCCGAGAAGAAAGCGATACGCAGGCTGGTCCAGATGGCCGAGAGAATCTGCTCGTCGCGGAACAGCTCCACGTACCAGTGCGCCGAGAAGCCTGCCCACACGGTGACCAGCCGCGACGAATTGAACGAGTAGATCACCAGGATGAGCATCGGCAGGTAGAGAAATACCAGTCCAGCGACCAGCATCAGCGTGGTGAATGATGGCTTGCGCATGGTCACTCCTCCAGCTCGCGCGACTGGTAGCGATGGAACAGGGCGATGGGAACGATCAGGATCGCCAGCATCACCATTGCCAGCGCCGAGGCCACTGGCCAGTCGCGGTTGTGGAAGAACTCCTCCCACAGAACCTTGCCGATCATCACCGTATTGGGACCGCCGAGCAGCTCGGGAATCACGTACTCTCCCACTGCCGGGATGAAGACCAGCATCGAGCCGGCGATGATGCCGCCCTTGGAGAGCGGCAAGGTCACCTTGAGAAAGGTGTTGAGCTTGCGCGAACCGAGATCCGACGCCGCCTCCAGCAGCGAGCCGTCGAGCCGGGTCAGGTTGGCATAGAGCGGCAGCACCATGAATGGCAGGTAGGCATAGACGATGCCGAGGATGACGGCAAAGTTGGTGTTGAGCATGCGAATGGGCGAATCGATCAGCCCCGACCAAAGCAACAGATTGTTGACCAGCCCGTTGTTGCTGAGGATACCCATCCAGGCGTAGACACGGATCAAAAACGAGGTCCACGACGGCAACATCACCAGCAGCAGCAGCACCAATTGCCAGCGAGCCGGAGCGCGGGCCATGGCGTAGGCCATGGGATAGCCGAGCGCGAGGCAAAGTACGGTAGCCAGCAGGGCGATCTTCACCGAGCCCCAGTAGGCAAGGACGTAGAGCTGGTCGGTGGCAAGGAACAGGTAGTTGCCGAAGGTGACGACGACGTTCAGCGTCTGGTTGGCGTAGTCGAAGATAGCCCCATAGGGGGGTATCGAGATGGCCGCCTCTGAAAGACTGATCTTGAGTACGATGCCGAACGGCAGCAGAAAGAACAGAGTCAGCCACAGTAGCGGCGCGGCAATGACCCAGCCACGGCCAGGCTTGAGCAGCCGCCGCAGGCGAACGGTGAGGTTAGTCATGCAGATCTCCCGGAGTCATTCGCTCAGTCGTGCAAGACGACCGCGCTGTGCGCGTCCCAGTGGACGAAAACCGGCTCGTCCCAGTGCGGCCTGTCACCGCGCCGCTCGATATTGGCCATACTGGCCTTGACCAATTGGCCGCTCTCGATGCGCACGTAGTAGACCGAAAAGCCGCCGAGGTAGGCGATATCCTCGATGGTGCCCGCCGCCCAGTTGTCTTCGCCCGTTGGCCGCTCGCGGGTCAGCCAGGTCTTTTCCGGGCGCACGGCGACCCAGACGCGGCGTTCGTTGGCCTGGGTACTGACGCCATGGTCGATGCGGATCGAGCGACCCAGCGCCGGGCTGTCGATCACACAGTGATCGGCTTCGTCGGCGACGATTTCGCCCTCGAACAGGTTCACGGTGCCGACGAACTCCGCCACCATGCGATTGGCCGGGCTCTCGTAGACATCCATCGGCGTACCCACCTGGGTGATCCAGCCGTCGGCCATGATCGCCACGCGGTCGGCCATGGTCATGGCCTCCTCCTGATCGTGGGTGACCATGATGCAGGTCACACCTACGCGCTCCAGGATCTGCACCACCTCGAGTTGCATCTCGGTACGCAGCTTCTTGTCCAGCGCCCCCATCGGCTCATCGAGCAGCAGTAGCTTGGGTCGCTTGGCCAGCGAACGCGCCAGTGCCACGCGCTGTCGTTGGCCGCCCGAGAGCTGGTGCGGCTTGCGCCGGGCGAATGCCTCCATGTGGACCAGCTTGAGCATCTCGTCCACGCGCTCGTCGATCTCGCGTCGCGGCAGCTTGTCCTGCTTGAGACCGAAGGCGATGTTCTGTGCCACCGTCATGTGCGGAAACAGCGCATAGGACTGGAACATCATGTTGATTGGACGCTCATAGGGTGGCATGGCGGTGATGTCCTCGCCGTCGAGCACGACCTGCCCTTCGCTGGGCTTCTCGAAGCCGGCCAAGATACGCAGCAGCGTCGACTTTCCCGAGCCGGAGCCGCCCAGCAGGGCGAAGATCTCGCCGCGACGAATCGACAGGCTGACGTCATCCACCGCCAAGACGCCGTCGAAGCGCTTGCTGACGCGGCGAATCTCCATCAGTTCCTCACCGCGGGCCTGGCGTGGCTTGCCGGGCGCCTCATAGGCATGCACAGCGCTTTCGACGGTTCGTCGCGCAGGTTCCGAGGCTTGAATCCGGGTTTGCGGCATCACAGCATCTCCTGTGGCAAGCAAGCGTTGGTCAGCTTTGCCGGCCCAGCAGGGCCGGCACGGAGATCAAATGCCGGACTTCACCCGGTTCCAGGTGCGCGTGCGCACTCGCTGCACTGCCAAAGGCTTTTCTTCTTGTACGTACAGGTTATCCATCACCTCCTCATCGGGATAGATAGAGGTGTCGTTGAGGATCTCGGGGTCGAGGAACTCGTTGGCGGCGATGTTGGGGTTGGCGTAGACCACGTACTCGGTGATGGCTGCGGCGATCTCGGGCTCGAGAATGAAGTTGATGAAGGCGTGGGCGTTATCGGGATTGGGCGCATCGGCGGGAATCGCCATCATGTCGAACCACAGCGCCGCGCCTTCCTTGGGAATGGTGTAGGCGATGGTGAAATCCCGCCCGGCCTCCTCGGCGCGGTAGGCGGCCTGGAAGATGTCGCCGGAGTAACCCGCCGCCACGCAGATGTCCCCGTTGGCGAGGTCCGAGATGTAGCGCGACGAGTGGAAGTAGGTGATGTTGTCGCGCACCGCAGCAATCAGATCCCCAGCTGCCTCGATATCGGCGGACTCACTGGAGAGCGGCGAGAGCCCCAGGTAAGCCATGCCGGCGGAGAGCATGTCGTCGCCGGTATCGAGCATGGCGATGCCACAGCCGCCCTCCTTCAATGCGGTGGTAACCTCGGGATCGAAGATCAGTGCCCAGGAGTCGAGCGGCGCATCCTCGCCGAGGATCTCGGTGACGCGTTCGACGTTGTAGCCGATCCCGTTGGTGCCCCACATGTAGGGAATCGAGTACTGGCTGCCCGGATCGATCGACTCCAGCTGCTCCATCAGTTCGGGGTTGAGGTTCTTCATGTTTGGGATCTTTTCGTGATCCAACTCCTGGTAGACCCCGGCGCTGACCTGGCGGGTCAGGTAGTAGTTGGAGGGCACCACCACATCGTAGCCTGAGCGGCCCGAGAGCATCGCCGCGTCGAGTACCTCGTTGCTGTCGTAGACGTCGTAGATCACCTCGATACCGGTGGCCTCAGTGAACTTCTCCAAGGTGTCCGGCGCGATGTAGTCCGACCAGTTGTAGACCCGCACTTCATTGGCCTGGGCGGCGCTGGCGACCATGGCCAAGGAACCCAGGGCGACGGCTAGAGTCAGCTTGCGTTGACGTGACATGATGACACCTCTTGTTTGCATTGTTGTCGTAAGTCCGGCCATGACCCCGGCCAGGCACTTCTCTTCCCACTAGACGCTCAACAGCAGGAACTCCCTCTCCCATGAGCTGATGACCTTCTTGAAGTTCTCGTTCTCCACCCGCTTGACCGCCACGTAGCCGGTGACGAAACGATGCCCCATGTAGCGTTCCAGCTCGGCGCAATGCTCCATGCGCTCCAGTGCCTGCTCCAGCGTGAACGGCAAGCGCAGGTTACGACGCTCGAACGCCCGGCCCTGCACCGGGGCAGAAGGGTTGAGCTTTTGCATCATGCCGAGGTAGCCGCACAGCAGGCTGGCAGCGATGGCGAGATAGGCATTGGCGTCGGCGCCGGGCAGGCGATTCTCGATACGTCGGTTCTGAGGCGTGGAATCGGGTACGCGCAGGCCACAGGTACGGTTCTCCTCACCCCACTCGACGTTGACCGGTGCCGAGGTGTCAGGCAGGAAGCGGCGGAAGGAGTTGACGTTGGGCGCCATCAGCGGCAACGCCTCGGGAATGAAGCGTTGCATGCCGCCGATATGATGGAGGAACAGCTGGCTCATGGAGCCATCCTCGTTGGCGAATATGCTCTTCCCGGTCGTCGCATCCAACACACTCTGGTGGATGTGCATGGCGCTGCCGGGTTCGTTGGTGATCGGCTTGGCCATGAAGGTGGCCACCACATCATGCTTCAGCGCCGCTTCGCGCAGGGTGCGCTTGAACAGGAACACCTGATCGGCCAGCATCAGCGGGTCGCCGTGACGGAAGTTGATCTCCATCTGGGCGGTCCCCTCCTCGTGAATCAGGGTGTCGATATCCAGCCCTTGGACCTCGCACCAGTCGTACATGTCCTCGAAGAGGGGATCGAATTCGTTGGCCGCATCGATCGAGAACGACTGACGCCCGGTTTCCTGGCGCCCGCTACGGCCGATGGGCGGCAGCAGTGGAAGGTCGGGATCCTCGCAGCGCTTGGTCAGGTAGAACTCCATTTCCGGCGCCACCACGGGCTTCCAACCCTGTTCGGCATAGAGCGCCAGCACTCGCTTCAACTGGTTGCGGCTCGAGAGTTCGATGGGATTGCCCATCTTGTCATAGCAGTCGTGGATTACCTGGGCGGTGGGCTCGAGCGCCCATGGCACCGGATAAACGGCAGAGATGTCGGGTCGACAGAGCATGTCGATATCGGCTGGGTCGAGCAGCGAGTAGTAGAGCTCGTCCTCGACATAGTCGCCGGTCACGGTCTGCAGCAGTACGCTTTCGGGAAGGCGCATGCCCTTCTCGGCCATGAACTTCGAAACCGGCGTGATCTTGCCCCGAGCGATGCCGGTAATGTCGCTGACCAGGCACTCCACCTCGGTGATGCGTCGCTCCTTCAGCCAGCTTTCCAGGTCTTTCATGGGGAACCTCATTGTGGCCCGTCCCGGGCGTCACGTTCGTTATAGTCGGTCGCGCAACTTGTAGAAGGCGGTGGCGAGTACCAGCAGCGGCGTGCGCAGGCGCTCTCCGCCCGGAAAACGGCGATGGGGCATGGCGGCAAAGACATCGAAACGCTCGCTCTGCCCGGCAATGGTCTCGCCGACCAGCTTTCCGGCCAGCCCGGCCAGCGCCATGCCGTGCCCCGAGTAGCCTTGGGCATAATAGACATTGCTGCCAAGGCGGCCGAAATCCGGCGCGCGATTGAGCGTGATCGCCACGTCGCCGCCCCAGCGATAGTCGATGCGCACGCCTTCGAGTGCCGGGAACAGACGCGCGATCTTGGCGTCCATGCGTTGCTGCAAGCCGCGCGGTTCGCGACCATCGTAGCTGACTTCACCGCCGTAGATCAGCCGCCTGTCGGCCGAGAGGCGGTAGTAGTCGAGGACGAAGTTGGCATCGGAAAGGGCATCGTTACGCGGCAGCACCTGGGAGGCGCGCTCTTCTCCCAACGGCTCGGTGGCGACGATATAGTTGGCTGCGCGCATGACGCGGCCTTCGAGTTCCGGCAACAGCCGCCCCAGATAGGCATTGGCGCCCACCACCACAAAATCGGCCGTGACCTCGCCCTGCGCGGTTACCACAGTGGCAGGCTGGCCACGGCGAACGGTCAGGGCCGCGCTATGTTCGTGAATCGTCACTCCAGCCTGCTGGGCCGCCCGTGCCAGCCCCAGGGTATAGTTGAGCGGATGCAAGTGGCCGCCTTCACTCTCGTGAAGTGCCCCGGGGTATTCCGAGGTCGCCACCCGTTCACGCAGCGCCTCACCTTCGAGCCAGGTGAGCGCCTCGTAACCGTAGTCGCGAGCCAGGCGCTCCTGCATCTGCTTGAGCTCGCGTGCGTGGCGCGGCTTCACTGCGGCATGCAGGTAGCCCCAGGCGAGGTCGCAGGGAATCGCATGCCGCTCGATGAGTTCGGTAGTCAAGCGTACCGCCTCGCGGCTCAGCTCCCAGACCTCACGCGCACGCTCGCGGCCGAGGGCCTGCTCCACGGTGGCAATATCGGTCCCCAGGCCGGGCAGGATCTGGCCACCGCTGCGTCCGGAAGCGCCAAACCCGATCTCGTGGGCTTCGAGCAGTGTCACCGAGTAGCCGCGCTGTGCCAGGTGCAGCGCCGTGGAACAGCCGGTGATCCCACCGCCGATGATGCACACGTCGACACGTCGATGCCCGACAAGCGAGGGGCATGCCTGCTCGAGATGCACCGTGATCGAATCGCGGTAGTAGGATGCGGGTTGGTCGATCTGGGCGGCAGTGGCCATGCTGCATATTCCTGAAGCGGTAAACCAGCTCATTGAATGTTGTTCAGTCTGGCATCATACCGGCAGGGAATGTCAAGTATCCAATAACGAAAGCGACGGGCAGCCTCATGGGCCACACCACAAAGACAGCAAAAAAATATACTTAAAAGAAGTGTTTACGAAAAAACCCAGGCCCAACAAAAAGCTCTTCAGCTGTCCCCCAATGTTTTTCATGTTAAATAATAACCATCATAAGCTTACTCAGCGCACGGCACACACAGGGCAGGCAGGATCGCGCGGCACCTGAAAGTGACGCCACTGTCCGCTCAGTCCATCGAAGGTCGAGAGGCCATGGTGCGGCGTGCCGGCTCCGCTGAGCAGCTTGACCGCCTCCAGCGCCTGGAAGCAGCCGATGAGCCCCACCAAGGGGGCTACCACGCCGCTCTCGGCGCAGCGCAACTCCTCGTCACCGCCCTCTCCGGGCGGATACAGGCAGGCGTAGCAGGGCGAGGAGGAATCGCGGGGGTCGAACACCGCCAACTGACCCGAGAAGCGGATCGCCGCCCCCGAGACCAGCGGCACCCCGACACGCTGGCAGGCGGCATTGATGGCATAGCGGCTGGAGAAACGGTCGGTGCAATCGAGCACCAGATCGACGCCGGAGACCACCCGATTCAGCTTCTCGTCGTCCAGATGCACTTGCATGACCTGGACGTCACAGCCCGGATTCAGCGCCAGCGCCGCCTGGCGGGCGGACTCCGCCTTGTTGCGCCCCAGGTCGGCCATACCATGGGCGATCTGGCGCTGAAGATTGGAGAGCTCCACCTCATCGGCGTCGGCCAGGATCAGGTGGCCCACCCCGGCTGCAGCCAGGTAGAGCGCCACCGGCGAACCCAACCCACCGGCGCCCACCACCAGCGCACGCGAGGCCAGCAGGCGCTCTTGGCCTTCTATATCGATCGCCTCGAGCATGATCTGCCGGCTGTAACGCAACAGCGCCTCGTCGTTCATTGCCATTACTTGTCCTCGAGCTCCTCGATATCGGGTACGTAGAGCGAGAACTCCTCCTTGACCTCCTCCATCACCACGTAGCTCTTCGACTCCTTGACGCCGGGAAGGGTCAGCACCACGTCGCCGAGCAGCTGACGGTAGGCGGACATCTCGGGAATCCGGCACTTGAGAATGTAGTCGAACTGCCCCGAGACCAGGTGGCACTCCTGAATCTGCGGCAGGCGAGACACGGCACGCCGAAACTCGTCGAACACAGCCGGCGATTGCGTCTCGAGGCTGATCTCGACGAACACCAGCAGGTTGGCCTTGAGCGCGCGCGGGTTGAGAATCGCCTTGTAGCCGCGAATGACGCCGGACTTCTCGAGGCGCTTGACGCGCTCCAGGCACGGCGTGGTGGAAAGTCCGACCTGAGCGGCCAGGTCGACGTAGGAGATACGGGCATTGTCCTGCAGGCAGCGCAGGATCTTGAGATCGATACGGTCGAGCGAGCGGGTCTTGGTTTTCATTATCGTGTCGTGGGAAGCCGAGTCAGAGTGAGTGAAGCGTCGCCATGACAGCAGATCGACCTGAAAAAGCGCGGGAATCAGGCGCGGTGCTGGTGTTCGGTCGCACAAACATGCCGACATTTGGAATTATTTCCTGAACAGATGTACCACAGCGACCACTTCCCTCCAATACGCCTGACTCAACGCTGCCGAGGACACTGGCCAAAGGTGACCCGCTCCCGCCCCCCGAGGTCGCGCCGACTGGCCACTGAGGTATAACCGCTGTCCTCCAGCAGACTGCGTACGGCAGCCGCCTGGTCGTGGCCGTGCTCCAGGGCAAGCCAGCCTCCCGGCAGCAGATGGGCCATGCTCCCCTCGACGAGGTGACGCAGATCTGCCATCCCGGCCTCCGCCGCGACCAGTGCGCTGCTGGGCTCGAAACGTACGTCACCCATCGCCAGGTGCGGGTCCTGCGCATCGATGTAGGGCGGATTGGCCGCGATCAGGGTGAAGCGCTCGTCGGCCAAGGCGGCAAACCAGTCGCTCAACGAAAAGCTCGCGTTGGCGATGCCCAGCCGACGCGCATTGGACTCGGCCAGCGTCACCGCCTCGGCTACCCGGTCGATGCCGAGCGCTTCCCAGCCGGGGCGCTCGCTGGCGAAGGCCAACGCAATGGCGCCGGTACCGCTGCCCAGATCGAGCAGGCGGCCTGCCGCCTCATGCGCCAGCTCGAGCAGCACTTCCACCAGGGTTTCGGTATCGGGCCGAGGGATCAAGGTATGCCGCGAGGTAGCCAGGGCGAGCCCCCAGAACTCCCGCTCGCCGGTCAGGTAGGCCACGGGATGGCCCGCCGCGCGGGCAGCCACCAGGGCCTCGAAGCGGGCCCACGAGTACGTTGGCACCGTTCTGTCGCCCCAGGTATAGAGCCAGGTGCGATCGACGCCCAGCACATGGCCGAGCAGCACCTCGGCATCGAGCCGCGGACTGGCCGAACCCGACCGGGCCAAACGCTCGGCCGCCCGCGCCAGCAAGGCATCGAGACGCATCAGGCTTCCTGCTGCAGCGCCGCGAGCTGGTCGGCCTGATGCTCGTGAATCAACGGATCGAGGACCTCGTCGAGCTCGCCGGCCATGACCTCACCGAGCTTGTAGAGGGTGAGATTGATGCGGTGATCGGTGAGCCGGCCCTGGGGGAAGTTATAGGTCCGGATACGCTCGCTGCGATCCCCCGAGCCGACCAGGCTGCGCCGCGTATCGGCCTGCTCGCGCTGACGTCCCTCCACGGCACTCTGCTTGAGCCGGGCCGCCAGCAGCGACATCGCCTTGGCCCGATTCTTGTGTTGGCTGCGCTCCTCCTGGCACTCGACTACCACGCCGCTGGGCAGGTGAGTGATGCGAATCGCCGAATCGGTGGTGTTGACGTGCTGACCACCGGCGCCACTGGAGCGAAAGGTATCCACCCGCAGATCGGCGGGATTGATGTCGACGTCGCCCACCGCATCGGCTTCCGGCATGACCGCCACGGTACAGGCGGAAGTATGGATACGCCCTTGGGATTCGGTGGCTGGCACCCGCTGCACGCGGTGTGCGCCCGATTCGAATTTCAGCCGGGCATAGACCCCGTCGCCCTTTATCCGTGAGATGAGCTCCTTGTAACCGCCCTGCTCGCCATGGCTGGCGCTGATCACTTCGACCTTCCAGCCCTGCTTCTCGGCATAGCGGGAGTACATGCGGAACAGGTCGCCGGCGAATAGTGCCGCTTCATCGCCGCCGGTGCCGGCGCGAATCTCGAGGAAGACGTTGCGGCCGTCGTCGGGGTCGCGCGGCACCAGTAACTGCTTGAGCCGCACCTCCAGCTCCGCCAGACGCTCCCGCCCCTCCTCCAGCTCCATCTGGACCAGCTCGCGCATCTCGGCGTCGCTGTCATCGGCCAGTTGAGCGGCATCCTCCAGTTCGTTTTCGATCGCCCGATAGTCACGCCAGGCCTCGACCAGGTGTTCGAGCTCGGCATATTCACGGGAGTAGTCGCGGAAGCGAGGCTGATCGCTGATCACCTCGGGCTCCGCCAGCAGGGCGGCGAGCTCCTCGAAGCGTTCGACGAAGCCATCGAGACGCTGGCGCAGGGTCGCTTTCATGGCGTGTCCTGTCAGGGTTTCGTTGATGTGGAATCCAGCAGCAGGGCCTCGGCGGCGGTGAGCAGATCGCGCCGCTCTCCCCCGGATGCCTCGCGCAGGGCCACCGTGGGCCGATGCAGCAGGCGATTGGTGAGCTGGTGGGCCAGCAGACGAAGCACCTCCTCGGGGTCCTCGCCTCGTGCCAGCCTTGCCAATGCCTGGCGCTCGGAATACTCGCGCAATTCGGCCGCCTGGTCGCGGTAGCGGCGAATCAACTCTCCACTGCTGCGGATGCGCCGTTCGTGCAGCCAGACATGTACGCCATGTTCGATCAGCGATTCCGCCTGGTCGGCGGCCGCCTGGCGATGGCGTCGGTTCTCCTGGATCACCTCGTTGAGGTCGTCGACCGTATAGAGAAAGATATCGTCCAGGTCGCCGACCTCGGGCTCGATGTCGCGCGGCACGGCAATGTCGACCATGAAGATCGGCCGATGGCGGCGTTTCTTCAGCGCCCGCTCGGCCATGCCCTTGCCCAAGATCGGGAGCGGTGCGGCGGTGGAGGAAATGACGATGTCCGCGCGGGCCAGGGCGTCGGGAATCTCGTTGAGCGAGATCGCCTCGGCATTGAATTCGCTGGCCAGCACCTCGGCACGCTCACGCGTGCGGTTGGCCACGATCATATTTCGCACGCCGGCCTCGCGCAGGTGCCGCGCCACCAACTCAATGGTTTCCCCCGCGCCGATCAGCAGCGCCCGCGAGCGGCCGAAGTCATCGAAGATTCGACTGGCCAGGCTCACGGCGGCGTAAGCCACCGAAACCGGGTTCTGACCGATGCCGGTGCGTGTACGCACCTGCTTGGCCACCGCGAACGTATGCTGGAACAGCAGCTCCAGCTCACCGCCCAACCCGCTCGCTTGGCGTGCCGACTGGTAGGCCTCCTTGAGCTGGCCTAGTATCTGCGGCTCACCCAGCACCATCGAGTCCAGCCCCACCGCAACGCGCATTAGATGACGTGCGGCATCGTTGTCCAGATAGTGATAGGCGCAGGGCGTCAGCTCATCGAGCGCCAGCCCGTGGAAACGACCCAGCCAGTCGAGGATGATGCGCTCACCGCTCGGCTCGGTCACGCAATAGAGCTCAGTGCGATTGCAGGTCGAGAGCACCGCCGCTTCGTGCACCTCCGGCAGCCCACGCAGTTCGACCAGCGCCGACTCCAGTTGCGCGGGTGTAAAGGCGACCCGTTCGCGCACCGCGACGGTGGCCGTCCTGTGGTTGATTCCAAGGGCAAGAAGCGTCATGCGTTAAGCGTCTTCGGTGATGTCGGCCGGCGGCACCGTAAATGAAAAAACCGTCTCTGCGGCGCTGCATTCTATCACAGCCTTCCGAGCTCGGCGCCAGGCCCACGACCCCTGCCATTGACGCACGACAAGGCAGCGGTCATTCACCCAGCCGCATCGCCGAAGCAGCGATCCCTTTGCCCTTAGGCTGCTAGCCGGTATGCTGGCACCTCGGGACACCGGATGAGATACGCATGCCCTCGACGCTGATACGCCCCTCACGCCATGGACTGGCAGTGCTTGGCCTGACCGTTCTGCTGGGCGGTTGCCAAGGCCTGGCCCCCATCCCTTCAGCCAAGTCTCAAGAAGACCCCATGGCCTCGGCACCTCCCATCGAGCACGGGCTTGACGCGGAGGGGTTGGCCACGCTGTTGACAGCCGAGTTTGCGGGACAGCGCGGCGACTATCGCCGCGCCACACTGGGCTACCTGGCCATGGCCGAGCGCTACAACGCTGCGCCACTGGCAGAGCGCGGCACCCTGGCAGCCCGCTTCAGCAATGACGTCCTGCTGCTCGAGCAGGCCGTTGGCACCTGGCAGGAGCTCGCCCCCGCAGCAGAAGCGCCACTACGCCTGCTCGCCGGCTTGGCTCTGCAGCGTGGCGACTGGACCCAGGCGCTAGATTGGCGTCTGGCATTGGCCGAGCAGGGCCAGCATGCCGAACTGGCACTGTTCGCCGAGCTTGCATTGGAGTCAGGCGTCGATCCATTGCCTCTGCGCGAGCGGCTGCGGGAACATCTCGACCGTACCGGGGTTGGCACCCACCCTCACTATCACGATGCCGTGCTGGCCATGGCGATCCTCGAGGCGGCCACGGGACAGCGTCAGCAGGCCGAGACGCGCCTGAACCAGCTCGAGCGTAACCACTCCGAGCTACCCGCCCTGTGGCTGACGCGAGCCCAACTGGCCTTGGAAGCCGACAGCCCGCGCCAAGCCCGTGAGTCCGCTCGCCGCGGCCTCGAGGTCTCCCCCGGCGATCCGCGCTTCTTACTACTGTTGGCACAGGCTGAGCTGATGCTGGGCAACGTCGCCGCCGCCGAGCAACACACCGCGGCGCTGATGGACGAGCACGTCGGCAACCACGAATTGCACGTCTCGCTGGCACGCCTCTATCTGGAAGGTGGCCATCTCGATGCCGCCCGACGCCTGCTGCTGCCCCTGGTCGGCAGCGACGAACCCCCTCCCGAGGCCTTCTACCTGATGGGCACTATTGCCGAACAGGAAGGGGAAATCGACAATGCCCTGCTCTACTACCGCCAGGTGGCTCCAGGCAGCCACTTCCTGCGCTCCCGCCTGCGGGCCGCCCAGATGCTGATCGAGGACGAACGCTTGCTAGACGCTCGCGCCTTCTTGCGCATCGAGCGCCTGCGCCATGAATCGCATTTCAGCGATCTGGTCGCCCTCGAGGTGGAGCTGCTCGACGAAGCCGGACTGAGCGCCGAAGCCGACAGCCTGCTCGACCGCGAACTCTCGCGCACCCCCAATGACGAACCGCTACTTTATCTGCGCGCCATGCGCGCCTGGGAGCATGGCAACCTCGAAGCCATGGAGCGAGACCTGGGTCGCATCATCGAAGCCAACCCGGAGAATGCCTCGGCCCTGAACGCACTGGGCTATACGCTGGCGGACCTCGACGACCCCGAGCGCCTGGAGGAGGCCCGCGAGCTCATCGAACGCGCCCATGAACTCGAACCCGGCAGCCCGGCAATCATGGATAGCCTGGGCTGGGTCTACTATCGGATGGGCGACCCGGAGCGCGCGCTGGCCTGGCTGGAGCGCGCTTATGCCAGCATGCCCGACCAAGAGATCGCCGCTCATCTGGCCGAGGTTCTCTGGACGCTGGATCGACATGACGATGCCCGACGCGTCGTGGCACACATCCTGCGCCAGCACGACGAGCATCCCATGATCGACGATCTCCTCGAGCGCATTCCCGAACTGGCACCCTGACCACCCTCTGTCAACGAGACGATGCCATGAAACGCCCCATTTTCGCGACACGTTGGCTTGCCATGAGCCTCGCACTGACACTATTGGCCGGCTGCGCCACCCCTGGCGCGGCCCCGGACGGTGAGCGCCAGTCCGACCAGTGGGAAGCCCAGAAAGAGCGCCTGGAATCCCTGGACACCTGGACCCTGATCGGCAAGACCGGGCTGCGCACCGCCCAGGAATCGACCAGCGCCAACCTCGACTGGAGCCAGCACCCCCACTATTACCGCATGCTGATCAGCGGCCCCTTCGGTAGCGGCCGCAACTTGCTGGAAGGGCGCGAAGGCCGCTTCTCGCTGACCAATGCCGAAGGACGCTTCGAAGCCGCGACTCCCGAAGCCTTGATGCAGCAGCAGTTGGGTTGGTCACTACCGGTCAGTTCGCTGGCCGACTGGATCCGCGGCCTGCCCGCCGACCACAGCCGCTATCAGCTCGATCGTGACGAGCGAGGCTTCCCTCAACAGCTCGAACAGGATGGCTGGCAGATCGTCTATCGCGACTGGATGCAGGTCGAGTCGTTGTGGCTGCCGCGCCGCCTGGTCATGGAATACGATGACCTGCGCGTGACGCTGGTGGTCACCGAGTGGCGCCCCGTTGTTGATGACTGAACCGACCAACGAGCCGTTGATCGACCCGACGAGCGAGCTCGTACTGCCGGCGCCGGCCAAGCTCAACCGGATGCTGCATATCACCGGCCGCCGGGCAGACGGCTACCATGAGCTGCAGACGCTGTTCCAGTTCCTCGACCATGGGGACGAGTTGAGCCTGCGTCTCAGGCCGGACGGAGAGATCCGCCTGACCCCATCCATCGCCGGGCTGGCCGATACCGACAACCTGATCGTGCGCGCCGCCCGCCTTCTGCAAGCCGAGAGCGGCTGCCAGCTGGGCGCCGACATCCACCTGACCAAACGCCTGCCCATGGGCGGCGGACTGGGCGGCGGCAGCAGCGACGCCGCCACCACCCTGCTTGGCCTCGACCGTCTTTGGCGGCTCGGCCTCTCGCTCGATCGGCTAGCCGAACTCGGCCTGCGCCTCGGCGCCGACGTGCCGGTATTCGTGCGCGGCCGCGCCGCCTGGGCCGAAGGCGTGGGTGAGAAGCTCACGCCAGTGGAACTCGACACCCCCTGGTTCGTGGTCGTGCACCCGGGCATCGAAGTGGCTACCGCCGCCGTGTTCGGGGCGGCACAATTGACACGTAACACTCCCCCGATTACCATGGCGCGCGCACTGCAGGGGGGAGCACCCAGCTGGGACAACGACTGCGAGCCAACGGTCAGGTCACTCTATCCGCAAGTCGCCGAAGCGCTCGACTGGCTTGGCAGCCGGGCAACCGCCATGTTGACGGGAACCGGCGCCTGCCTCTTCGCTCGGCTGGACTCGGAAGACACGGCCAGGCGTCTATTGGCCGACCTATCGGGTCGCTATACTGCTTTCATTGCTCGCGGCCTGAATCTCTCCCCGCTACATGCTGCTCTAGGTCGATGAACATGATGCCAGCGAGCGCCCGACTCGAAGCGCTTGCCCCCAGCTCATCGCAAACAGAGCTCCCCAACACTGCATAGGTGGATGCGCGTGTCAAAATTGATGGTTTTTGCCGGGAATGCCAATCCGGAGCTTGCCCAGAAAATCGCCGAGAGTCTCGATACTCGCATGGGCAATGCCACGGTCGGGCAGTTCAGCGATGGCGAGATCGCGGTCGAGATCAACGAGAACGTTCGCGGCAAGGACGTCTTCATTCTGCAGTCCACCTGCGCACCGACCAATGACAACCTGATGGAGCTGATCCTGATGGTGGATGCCCTGCGCCGGGCCTCAGCCACCCGGATCACCGCCGTGGTGCCCTATTTCGGCTACGCGCGCCAGGATCGCCGGGTACGTTCCGCCAGGGTTCCCATCTCGGCCAAGGTTGTCGCCGACATGATGGTCAAGGCCGGCGTAGACCGGGTGATGACCATGGACCTGCACGCCGATCAGATCCAAGGATTCTTCGACGTCCCGGTGGACAACGTCTACGGCTCGCCGATCCTGCTCGACGACATCGAGCGTCAGAACTACGACGATCTGGTGGTGGTGTCGCCCGATGTGGGCGGCGTGGTTCGCGCCCGCGCCATCGCCAAACAACTCAACGCCGATCTCGCCATCATCGACAAGCGCCGCCCCCAGGCCAACCAGGCCCAGGTGATGCACATCATCGGTGAGATCGAGAACCGCACCTGCGTGGTGGTGGACGACATGATCGATACCGCCGGCACCCTGTGCAAGGCCGGCGACGCGCTCAAGGACCATGGCGCGCGCCGCGTGGTGGCCTATGCCACCCACCCGATCCTCTCCGGCCCGGCGGTGGAGAACATCACCGGCTCGGTGCTCGACGAGGTGGTGGTCACCGATACCATTCCGCTGTCCGACGTCGCCCGTCGCAGCGGCAAGATCCGTCAGCTCAGCGTGGCCGGACTGATCGCCGAGGCGATCCGCCGCGTCAGCAACGAAGAATCCGTCAGCGCCATGTTCCACTGAAGATGGCGCCGGTGTAGCGCCCCTACGGGGCTTTCGGGAACGTCGCGATCAGGTCGCGGGTCGCACGTCTCCCTTACTTTCAGCAAGAGGCAACAACATGTCCGATTTCACACTCAATGCCAGCGTTCGCAACGACCTGGGGAAAGGTGCGAGCCGCCGCCTGCGTCGTGCGAACCTCGAAGTTCCGGCAATCATCTACGGCGGAGAGAAGGCCCCTCAGCCGATCGCCCTCGAGAAGTCCGCCTTCTACAAGGCCATCGAGGACGAAGCCTTCTTCTCTTCAGTGCTCAATCTCGTCATCGACGGCCAGAAAGAGCAGGTCGTAGTGCGTGATCTGCAGCGTCACCCGTACAAGCCGCTGGTCACCCATGCCGACTTCATGCGCGTGGACGCCACTCACGAGATCACCATCAGCGTACCGCTTCACGTGGTGGGCGAAGAGAAGTCCAAGGGCATCAAGGACCATGGCGGCGAGCTGCATGTGCTCTCCAACGAAGTCCAGATCAGCTGTCTGCCAAAGGATCTGCCGGACTTCCTCGAGGTCGACATCAGCGAAGTCGAGCTGGGCACCACCCTGCACCTCTCCGACCTCAAGCTGCCGGCCGGCATCACCCTGGTCGAGCTGACCCATGGCGCCGACCATGACAACGCCGTGCTGAGCATCACCAAGCCGAAAGTCCGCAGCGAAGAGACTGAAGGCGAAGAAGGCGAGGAAGGCGAAAACAGCGCCGAGTAAACCGCGCTGTCGGGGCTGCCCTGGGGCAGCCCCCAATCCAATCAAGCGCTGCGGCGCTTGTTTTCGTTTGGAGGCCCCGCATGCCCCAGGTCAAGGCGATCATCGGGCTGGGCAACCCCGGTGACAACTATGCCGCCACGCGCCATAACGCTGGCGCCTGGCTGGTCGAGATCCTGGCTCGCCAGGCCGGCACCGAGCTACGCCCCGAAAAGAAGTTCCTCGGCCTTTATGCCAAGGTCCTGCTCGACGGACACGAACTGCACCTGCTCGAACCTACTACTTTCATGAACCGCAGCGGCGGCGCCGTGGCAGCGCTGTGCCAATTCTTCAAGATCGCTCCCGACGAGCTGCTGGTGGCCCATGACGAACTGGATATCGCCCCCGGAACCGCGCGTTACAAGCAGGGTGGCGGCCACGGCGGCCACAACGGCCTGCGTGATATCGTCAGCGCGCTGGGCGACAAGGGCTTTAATCGGCTGCGCATCGGCATTGGCCACCCTGGCGACTCGCGCCAGGTGACCAACTACGTGCTGGGACGCCCCGGCAAGGCGGAGCTCGAGGCCATCGGGGCTGCGCTCGATGAGTGCCTGGCGACGCTGCCGCTCGCCGTGTCGGGCGACTGGGCCCGCGCCATGAGCCGGCTGCACAGCTTCCAAGGGTGAATTAGAATAGCGCTAGTTCGCGAGCGCTACCCGCCACCACATTCAGGACACCATCATGGGTTTTAACTGCGGTATCGTCGGCCTGCCCAACGTTGGCAAGTCGACCCTCTTCAACGCCCTGACCAAGTCCGGCATCGATGCCGAGAACTTTCCCTTCTGCACGATCGAGCCCAACGTCGGCATCGTGCCGATGCCCGACCCGCGTCTCGACAGGCTGGCCGAGATTGTGAAGCCGCAGAAGGTGCTCCCCACCACCATGGAATTCGTCGATATCGCCGGTCTGGTGGCGGGCGCTTCCAAGGGCGAGGGACTCGGTAACAAGTTCCTGGCCAATATCCGCGAGACCCAGGCCATCGCCCATGTGGTGCGCTGCTTCGACAACGACAACGTCATTCACGTGGCCAACCAGGTCGATCCGCGCGCGGACATCGAGATCATCAACATGGAACTGGCACTGGCCGATCTCGACACGGTCGAGCGCGCTATCCAGCGCCTGGTACGCGTTGCCAAGGGTGGCGACAAGGAGGCCATCGCCACCAAGGCGATACTGGAGCGCATCCAGCCGCATCTGGCTGAGGGCCAGCCGCTGAGAAGCTTCGGCCTCGATGATGACGAGAAACGCCAGCTCAAGAGCTTCGGCTTCCTCACGCTCAAGCCGACCATGTACATCGCCAACGTCAACGAGGACGGCTTCGACGCCAACCCCTACCTCGATATCGTCAATGAAATCGCTGCCGAGGAAGGCGCGGTGGTGGTTCCGGTGTGCAACCAGTTGGAGGCCGAAATCGCCGAGCTTGACGACGAGGAACGCACCATGTTCCTCAGCGAGATGGGCATGGAAGAACCGGGGCTCGACCGCGTGATCCGCGCCGGCTACAAGCTTCTCGGCCTGCAGACCTACTTCACTGCAGGCGTCAAGGAAGTACGCGCCTGGACGGTCAGGGTCGGCGCCACCGCCCCCGAGGGCGCCGGCGTTATCCACACCGACTTCCAGAAGGGCTTTATCCGCGCCGAGGTCATCGCCTACGATGACTTCGTCACACTGGGCGGCGAACAAGGTGCCAAGGATGCCGGCAAGTGGCGACTGGAAGGCAAGGATTACATCATCCAGGATGGTGACGTGATCCACTTCCGCTTCAATGTGTAACCTCCAGGCTTGACCCGGCTGGGGCGAATCCGTAAACTTCGCCCCCGTTGATTGGCTACGTAGCTCAGCTGGTTAGAGCACATCACTCATAATGATGGGGTCCCCTGTTCGAATCAGGGCGTAGCCACCAAAGATCAAAAAACCCGGCGCCTCCTGGCGCCGGGTTTTTCGTGGTGGCGGCTCAAGCCAGCTGCGGGCGGTTGGCAAAGGCCACCAGCGCCCGGGTCAGGTACTCCACGTCGCTGGCGCCTGCCGTTTCGCGGATCGAGTGCATGGCCCACTGCGGCACCCCTACGTCCAGCGTCGGTACGCCGAGCTCAGTGGCTGTGATCGGCCCGATGGTGCTGCCACAGCCCATGTCGGCGCGGGTCACGAAGGTCTGTACCGGCACCCCCGCCTCGCGGCAAACGTCGCGGAACAGCGCCGAAGTAGCACTGTTGGTGGCATAGCGCTGGTTGGCGTTGACCTTGATCACCGGTCCGCCATTGAGCGCCGGCCCGTGGGCGGCATCGTGCTTGTCGGTGAAGTTGGGGTGCAAGGCATGTGCGTTGTCGCAGGAGATCATGCGCGAGGCCTGGATCAAGCGTATGAAGCCCTCATCGCCCGGCTCGCCGAGCTGAGCGTTGACGCGGCGCAGTACATCGCCGAGAAACGGCCCCTGGGCGCCGCATGCGCTGGCGCTGCCGACCTCCTCGTGATCGTTGGCGACCAGCACCACGCCCTGACTGCCGTCGCTCTCCAGCAGCGCTTCCAGCCCAACGAAACAGGAGAGCAGGTTGTCCAGGCGTGCACTGGCGACAAGCTCTTGCTCGACACCGACCAGGGCCGGGGGTTGCACGTCGTGCAGCGCCAGCTCGAAGTCGAGGATCTCTGCCCCGGCGATACCGTGCTGTGCCTCCAGCCACTCGAGCAGTAACCGCTGCAGGTCGGCCTTGTCGCCGCCCTGCAGGAACACGGGCGGCATTTGTGTTTGGGCGTTGATCGCTCGCCCGTTGTTGACCTCGCGATCGAGGTGAATGGCGAGACTGGGGATGATGGCAATCGGCCGGTCAACGTGCAGCAGCACACCCTCGAGGCGGCCGTCGGGATGGCGCACGTGCACCCGCCCGGCCAACCCCAGGTCGCGATCGTACCAAGGGGCCAGTAGCACGCCACCGTAGAGCTCGATGCCGAGCTGCAGCCAGCCGCCAGCCGTCTGGGCAGCATGCGGTTTCAAGCGCAGCCCGGGGCTGTCAGTATGGGCGCCGACCATGCGCAGCGCCTCGAGCCCTTCATGGGGCAGTTGCAGGGCCACGATGGAGGAGTCGTTGCGCGTGACGTAGACCCGCTCTCCGGGCGCAAGCTGCCAGGCCTGGCTTTCGTCGAGTCGGCGGAAACCAGCGGCATCGAGCCGCTCGGCCATGGTCGAGACGGCATGCCAGGGCGTTGGAGAACGGTGCAGAAAGTCGAGCAGGCGCTCGAGACGGGCTTCCCGAGACATGAGGATCCTCATCAAGGGGCATGGTAATGGCAAGAACTGCTACAATGCGTTGTCTGCCTTTGGCAACTCATAGGGCATAAGCTTGTCTAGGGAAGGAAGTGTACACGAAACCAGGGGTGCTTCATTGATGAGCCAGTTTGTCGTTATTCGGCGCACAGCGGTACTGACGCTTGCGCTGCTGTTGTCGTTCGCTCAACTGGCGCTTGCCCAAATCCAGCCCGGCGACGATCAACGTCAAGCCGCAGTGGAGGTGGCCGAGTCTCTGCGCTATGGCCACTATGCCGACACCGCCCTTGATGATGCCTGGTCGCGGCTGGCCTTCGAACGTTATCTCGACATCCTCGACGGTCAGCGTTCCTTCCTGCTCGCGAGTGACGTCGAGGAGTTTCGCCACCTAGAGGAGCGTATCGACGACATGCTCTTCGAAGGTGAACTGGCACCCGCCTACCAGCTCTACCAGCGCTATCACGACCGAGCGGAAAACCGCTTCGAGTGGCTGCTCGACGCCTTGGATGAGGGCCTCGAATTCACCTACGAGACAGACGAGCGCCTCGACCTGGATCGCCGTGAGGAGCCCTGGCCCAGCAGCGAAGCCGAACTCGATGAACTGTGGAGCAAGCGCCTGAAGAATGACGCTCTCACGCTCGATATCAGCGGCCAGGACGAGGAGCAGGTGGAAAGCAACCTGCGCCAGCGCTACGAAGGCCAACTCTCGCGCCTGCGCCAGACCAATGCCGAGGATGTGTTCGGCCTGTTCATGGCCGCGGTAACCAGCAGCATGGATCCGCACACCGAATACCTCTCCCCGCGTCAGGGCGAATCGTTCGACATCCAGATGCGGCTGTCGCTGGAGGGCATCGGCGCCATGCTGCAGTCCGATGGCGAGTACGTGAAGGTCACCAGCCTGGTACCTGGCGGCCCGGCAGATCGCGCCGGCGTGCTGGAACCCGCCGACCGCATCGTCGGCGTGGGCCAGGGTGACGAGAAGGAGACCGTGAATGTCGTCGGCATGCGGCTTGACGAAGTGGTCGCCCTGATCCGCGGTGCCAAGGGTACCGTGGTGCGTCTCGATGTCGTGCCAGCGGAAGCCGTGGACATGACACGCTCGCACGAGGTCAAAATCACCCGGGATACCGTCAACCTCGAGGATCAGGCGGCCAAGGGCGAGATCATCGAAGTGGAGCGCGACGAGGGCGTACAACGCATCGGCGTGATTACTGTTCCCACCTTCTATGTCGACTTCGACGCCTGGCAGGCCGGTGAAGAGGAGTTCCGCAGCACCACTCGCGACGTGGCTCGCGAAGTCGAGCGACTGAAGGCGGAAGGTATCGACGGCATCATGCTCGACCTGCGCAACAATGGCGGCGGCGCCCTGCAGGAAGCCAACTCACTGCTCGGACTGTTCATCGATCGCGGCCCCACCGTACAGGTGCGCGATGCGCGCGGCCGCATTAGCCTATATGGCGACACCGAAACCGGCACCATTTACGATGGTCCCCTGGCCGTGCTGGTGAACCGCCTGTCGGCCTCGGCTTCGGAAATCTTCGCCGGCGCCATCCAGGACTATGGCCGCGGCCTGGTGCTGGGCAGCTCCACCTTCGGCAAGGGCACCGTGCAGACCCTGAACGAACTCAGTTACGGCCAGATCAAGCTCACCCGAGCCAAGTTCTACCGCATCTCGGGCGAGAGTACCCAGAATCGGGGCGTCGAGCCCGATATTCTGTTTCCCGACATGGTCGACCCGGAGCGGATCGGCGAGAGCAGTCTGGACAATGCGCTGGAATGGGATACCGTCCAGGCCGTTCAGTACCGCCATTACGGCGAGCCGTGGGAGTATCTCGAGACCCTGCGTTCCCGGCATCGTGAGCGGGCCGACTCCCACCCCAACTTCGTCTACCTGAAGGAACGCGTGGAACTGGCGCGACGCATGCGCGAGGAGCACACCAGTGTCAGCCTCGATCGGGAGCTACGCCAGCAAGAGGTCGAAAGCCGCGATGCCCAGCAACTGGAGCTGGAGAATCGCCGCCGTAAGGCTCTGGGCCTGGAGCCGCTTGAAGAGCTGGCCGATGCACGCAGTGAGCAAGACGAAGAGCAAACCGAGAGCGACGAGCCCGTGGAGCTAGTGCAGGTGACCGAAGCTGCCGCCATCCTCGCCGATTATGCCGAGCTGACCGAACGGCGCCTGGCCGGCCGCTTCTAAACAGGGCTGGTCGGTCCAGCCATGACACGTCCGCCGGGCACCCAGAGAGACAAGGCTTGACTGGGTGCCCATAGCCTGTACCGTGCCGCACCTCTTCGATAGAGGCTCAGCCTCGCGGCGCCCTCCTTGCCCCTACCCCTCTCGTCCACGGTTTGTTCCGAGGCCTCCTCACATGCGCTTGAGTTAACTGCTGCGTTAACCGTGCCGCTTGTTGGCGTCTCGCCAATGCGAGACCTGAAATCTACGGGCGTCGACCCGTCAGAATCGCTTCACCGGCCTATAGGTCAACCGTTACCAAATCATCCTCGCTGCGCCGATGAGCCAACAGGGGTTGGAAGCGTTCGAACAACATGCGCTCGAGTATACGGCAAGACAATGCCTTGGCCGGCTCCACGTGAGTCAACGCTCCGGCAGGATTAGAACAATCGATGGCAAGGCTGAAAAAGGATAGAAAGAAGCTGGCTCCCGGAGCAGGACTCGAACCTGCGACCCAGTGATTAACAGTCACTTGCTCTACCGACTGAGCTATCCGGGAATGATACTGTAAGGAAGTGGAGAACTTCCTTCGTTGTAAAGCCGTAGCTCTTCCTGAGAGCTAATAGCCTCTAATTTTTCCTACTTTTGCGAGCTGATGGCTCCTCGAGCAGGACTCGAACCTGCGACCCAGTGATTAACAGTCACTTGCTCTACCAACTGAGCTATCGAGGAATGACGAGCGTCAGGATCAGCTAGTGTTCATTGGCTCCCGGAGCAGGACTCGAACCTGCGACCCAGTGATTAACAGTCACTTGCTCTACCGACTGAGCTATCCGGGAATGGCCCTGAACACGGTGCGTAGTATACGGATCGGCCACATAAGGTCAAGGGCGGATCTCGTCGGGCACAGATACGCTGCATGTCGCAACGCCCCGGAAGAACGACGCCCGTGCAACCGAAGTCACACGGGCGTCGCTGTCAATCTGGTGGCTACGCCCTGATTCGAACAGGGGACCCCATCATTATGAGTGATGTGCTCTAACCGGCTGAGCTACGTAGCCTTTTCATACCTTGCTGCAATTGAGCGCGGCAATGGGGCAGGATTATGCCCGCCCCCCGCGGCCTTGGCAAGTGCGTTCAGGCATCGATTCCCAGCGCAGCCTTTACGGCCTCGGCGCCGGGCTCGCCCTGACGCGTGCTGACCCCCTCCAGCCAGGTATCGACCACCTCGGGATTCTCTTGAAGGTAAGCCCGGGCGGCCTCGCGCGGGTCGATCCCCTCGTTCATGATCTCGTCCATCAGGCGGTTTTCCATCTCGAGGGAGAAGGTGAGGTTTTCCAGCAGGGTGCCAACGTTGCCGCACTCTTCGGCGTAACCGGCGCGCGTGTTGGTATAGACGGTGGCCCCGCCCAGGTCAGGCCCGAAGTAATCGTCGGCGCCTTCCAGGTAGGCGATGTCGAAGCTGGTATTCATCGGATGCGGTTCCCAGCCGAGGAATACCATCCACTCCTCCCGCGGTACCCGGGCGCGCAGTTCGGCCAGCATGCCGGCCTCACTGGAGTCGATCAGTTGCCAATCGCCCAGGCCGAAGGCATCGTCATCGATCATTTGCTGAATCAGTTCGTTACCGTCGTTGCCAGCCTCGATACCATGAAGACTGGACTCGAACCGATCGGCATGGTCATCGAGGTCGGCCACCGACGTGACCCCTGCATCATGGACGTACTGCGGCACCGCCAGGGTGTACTTGGCCCCCTCCAGGTTGGGTGCCAGGCGATCGACCTCGCCCCGCTCGATATATGGATCGCTGATCGATGCCATGGAAGGCATCCAGTTCCCCAGGAAGACGTCGAAATCGCCGTTGCGCATGCCCGAGTAGGCAATCGGCACAGATACCGTGTCGACTCGTGTCTGGTAGCCCAGTGCCTCGAGCACTTCGCTGGCCATGGCGGTGGTGGCGGTGATATCGGTCCAGCCTACCTCGGCAAAGCGCACCGTGTCACAGCTCTGCGGCTCGTTGGCCAGGGCGGGAGACGCAAGCCCACAAGCGAGCATACCAAGCCCCAGTGCGGTGGAATGCATGGCGGTCGTCTTGTTCATTCGGTTCTCCTCTTGCGGATGAAGTATCGTTTGGACGAGGGGATGCCATGACAGGCTTTGTGCTTTTTATTGATTGAACGTTCAATGAAAAAATGCCAAGCTAATTTTAAAGGTAACTACGCAAGGCCGTAGTTGCAAATCGTAACCGGCATCAGGAGAACCCACGGTGCCCAAGACAGGTATGGAGCCGATCCGGCGCAGCCAGCTCATCAAGGCCACCATGGCCGCCATCGACGAAGTCGGCCTGGCCGATGCTACAGTGCTGCGTATCGCCCGCCATGCCGGCGTATCGGCCGGTATCATCAGCCACTATTTCGGCGGCAAGGATGGTCTGCTCGAAGCTACCATGCGCCAGGTTCTCTCCGATCTGGGACAGGCCGTAGCGGCACGACGAAGCAAACTGGTCAACGGCTCTCCGCGCGACCACCTCGGCGCCATCATCGACGGCAACTTCGACCGCAGCCAGATCTCCGGCCCGGCAGCCAAGACCTGGCTCGCCTTCTGGGCCAGCAGCATGCACAAGACCCAGCTGCAGCGCCTGCAGCAGGTCAACGATCAGAGGCTCTACTCCAACTTGTGCTGCCAGTTTCGCCGCCTGATGCCACGCCACGCGGCGCGCGATGCCGCCCGCGGCCTGGCCGCCATGATCGATGGCCTGTGGCTGCGTGGCACCCTCAGCCCCGAAGGGCTGGATACCGAGCGTGCACGTCGCATTGCCCACGGCTATCTCGACCAGCTGCTCGCCGGCTACGATACCTCCCCTGCGACCTCAAAGGAGACCGCATGACAGCTTTCGACACCGAGCCCCTCTACATCGACGGCCGCCGGGAGCCGGCAACGTCCGGCGAATCGTTTGACGTCATCAACCCTTATGATGGCAGCCTGCTGGCCAAGGTCGACCAGGCCAGCCAGGCCGACGTCGATCAGGCCGTTGCCGCCGCGCGCGCGGGCCAGCGGCGCTGGGCCGCCATGACCGGCATGGAGCGCGGGCGCATCCTGCAGCGCGCCGTGGCGCTCCTGCGTGAACGCAACGACGAGTTGGCCGAGCACGAGACGCGCAACACCGGCAAGCCGATCAGCGAGACCGCCGCGGTGGATATCGTCACCGGTGCCGATGCACTCGAATACTATGCCGGCCTGGCGCCGGCCATCGAAGGCGCGCAGATTCCCCTGCGCGAGTCCTCCTTCGTCTACACGCGCCGCGAGCCGCTGGGCGTGATCGGCGCCATCGGCGCCTGGAACTACCCTATCCAGATCGCCTGCTGGAAGGCAGCGCCTGCGCTGGCCGCGGGCAACGCCGTGGTGTTCAAGCCCAGCGAGGTGACGCCGCTGACCGCCATGAAGCTGGCCGAGATCTTCACCGAGGCGGGTCTGCCGGACGGTGTTTTCAGCGTCGTACACGGCGACGCCCGCGTCGGCCAGATGCTGACCGGTCACCCCGATATCGCCAAGGTGTCGTTCACCGGCGAAGTGGGCACCGGCAAGAAGGTGATGGCGGCGGCCGGCGGCTCGACCCTCAAGGACGTGACCATGGAGCTGGGTGGCAAGTCGCCGCTGATCGTGTTTGCCGATGCCGACCTGGACCGCGCCGCCGATGCAGCGATGATGGCCAACTTCTATTCCAGCGGGCAGATCTGCACCAACGGCACGCGGGTCTTCGTCGAGCGTTCGGTGAAGCAGGCCTTCGAGGAGAAGATCGCAGAGCGCGTGGGACGTATCCGCGCCGGCGACCCGCTCGACCCCAGCGTCAACTTCGGCCCGCTGGTGAGCTTCGAACACCAGGCCAAGGTGCTTGACTACATCGAATACGGCAAGCAGGACGGCGCGCGCGTGCTGGTCGGCGGCGAACCCTTGGCCGAGGGCGATTTCGCCCATGGCGCCTGGGCCCCGGCCACGGTGTTCACCGATTGCACCGATGACATGCGCATCGTACGCGAGGAGATCTTCGGCCCGGTGATGTCGATTCTCGTCTTCGACGACGAAGAGGAGCTGATCCGGCGTGCCAACGACACCCACTACGGCCTGGCTGCCGGTGTGTTCACCGAGAGCCTTGCCCGCGCGCACCGCACCATTCACCGCCTCGAGGCCGGTATCTGCTGGATCAACACCTGGGGCGAATCGCCGGCCGAGATGCCGGTGGGTGGCTACAAGCAGTCCGGTGTGGGTCGTGAGAACGGCATCGAGACCCTGGCTCACTACACGCAGACCAAGTCGGTGCAGGTGGAGATGGGGCCGTTCGAGTCGGTGTTCTAAGCCACAGATCTCGAGCTACGGGCCGCGAGATGTGTAACCAGCAAGATGAGCGGCACCGGGGACAAGTCGTAGAGGGGGTCCGATGCCAGGGATGGCATCGGTAGCGTCCAGGGAAGAATTCACAGCGCCCCTCGTAGAGCTGTCCGCGGTTCAGCCGCTGGCTTGCCCCGACGCCCCTCGCTACCGCCAGCCGCTCCTGTCATACCGACACGCCTTGCGCATGCAAGCAGGCCCGCTACCGTCGCGTTACCAGTGAGAGAGGTTATGTCCCAGATTCCTGAATTCGACTACGTGATCATCGGCGCCGGTTCGGCCGGCAACGTGCTGGCCACCCGCCTCACCGAGGATCCGGCGATCAGCGTGCTGCTGCTCGAGGCCGGCGGCCCCGACTACCGCTTCGACTTCCGTACCCAGATGCCCGCTGCCCTGGCCTACCCGCTGCAGGGCAAGCGCTATAACTGGGCCTTCGAGACGGACCCGGAGCCGCATATGGACGGCCGTCGTATGGAGTGCGGCCGCGGCAAGGGGCTCGGCGGTTCGTCGCTGATCAACGGCATGTGCTATATCCGTGGCAACGCGCTGGACTATGACAACTGGGCCAGCATGGCCGGCCTCTCGGACTGGCGCTACGCCGATTGCCTGCCCTACTTCAAGAAGGCCGAATGCCGCGACATCGGCCCCAACGCCTACCACGGCGGTGACGGCCCGGTCAGCGTGGCCACGCCCAAGGAGGGCAACAACGAGCTCTATCGCGCCTTCGTCGATGCCGGCGTGCAGGCCGGCTATCCCGAGACCGAGGACGTCAACGGCTACCAGCAGGAGGGCTTCGGCCCAATGGACCGTTTCGTCACGCCCAAGGGGCGCCGCGCCTCCACTGCCCGCGGCTACCTCGACCAGGCCAAGCAGCGCGACAACCTCACCATCGAGACCCACGCCACCACCGACGTGATCGAGTTCGAGGGCAAGCGCGCCGTAGGCGTACGCTACCTGCGCCGCGGCCAGCAGCATCAGGTTCGTGCCCGCCGCGAGGTACTGCTGTGCGCCGGCGCCATCGCCTCGCCGCAGATCCTGCTGCGCTCGGGCGTGGGCAACCCCGAGCACCTGCGCGAGTTCGGCATTCCCGTGATCCACGACCTGCCCAGCGTCGGCGAGAATCTGCAGGATCACCTGGAGATGTACATCCAGTACGAGTGCAAGCAGCCGATCACGCTTTATCCGGCGCTGAAATGGTTCAATCAGCCGAAGATCGGGGCCGAGTGGCTGCTGCGGGGCACCGGCATCGGCGCCAGCAACCAGTTCGAGTCGTGTGCGTTCATCCGCACCCATGGCGAAGAACCTTGGCCCAACCTGCAGTATCACTTCCTGCCCATCGCCATCAGCTACAACGGCAAGAGCGCAGTGCAGGCGCACGGCTTCCAGGCTCACGTAGGTTCGATGCGCTCCGAGAGCCGAGGGCGTATCCGCCTCACCTCACGCGACCCCCAGGCGGCCCCCAGCATTCTGTTCAACTACATGTCCAAGCCGAAGGACTGGCAGGAGTTTCGTGACGGCATTCGCCTGACCCGCGAGATCATCGCCCAGCCCGCCATGGATGCCTATCGCGGACGCGAGATCTCCCCGGGGCCGGACGTGCAATCCGATGCAGAGCTGGATGCCTTCGTACGCGAACATGCCGAGACCGCCTATCACCCCTGCGGTAGCTGTCGCATGGGTGAAGGCGAAGACGCGGTGGTCGACGGCCAAGGCCGCGTGCACGGCCTCGAAGGACTGCGCGTGGTCGATGCCTCGCTGTTCCCGGTGATCCCCACCGGCAACCTCAACGCACCGACCATCATGCTGGCCGAGAAGATCGCCGACCGCATCCGCGATCGCGAACCGCTGTCGCCTTCCGACGCGCCCTACTTCGTGTCCGGTGACAGCCCGGCCAGACGCGAGCCCCAGCGCCGCCTGACCTAGGAAACACGGCACAAATGCCTGCGCAAGCGAATCGCTGCGTTGCGCGGAGCCGAAGCGTCGGACCGTCGGAATCCTCACCTATACACCATAGGCTCCGGTTCCTGTACTCCGCGCTCCTTGCGCTTCATCTCGCTCGCCGATTTGCTCAGCACTTCCCTAAAGTACTTTAACCCCTTGCGCCCCGCCATCGAGCGGGGCGCAGTCATTCATGCCTTTCCCTGGGCTGGTCTCCTGTCGCAAGATGGGCTAGGCTGATTCATTCAAACAACTGTTCTAAACATGAACCAAGGGAGCGCTGACGAAATGCTCACCCTCATACTCCTCATTTTCACTATTGTCGGCCTGCTGGCGATAATGCGGCGCGAAGCTGGCGCCGTGCCGACCCTGGTCATGTTCGGCGGCCTTGGTCTGGTCGGGGTGCTTTTGGGTGCCCCCGTGCTTGGCGTACTGCTGCTGCTCGGCGCGGCGGTAGTCGCCGTGGCCGGCCTGCCTGCACTGCGTATTCAGTGGCTCACGCCGCGCCTGTTCGCCATGTTCAAGCGCGTCTCGCCCAAGGTCTCGGATACCGAGCGCACCGCACTGGAAGCCGGCACCGTAGCCTGGGACGGCGAGCTGTTCTCGGGCCGCCCGCAGTGGGACAGGCTGATGAGCTATCGCGATGACGGCCTGAGCGAGGAGGAACGCGCCTTCATCGACCATCAGTGCTCGGTCGCTGCCGGCATGTGCAACGCCTGGGAGATCGCCAAGGAACGCGCCGACCTTCCCGAGGAACTGTGGCAGTACCTGAAGAAGGAAGGCTTCTTCGGCATGATCATTCCCAAGGAGTTCGGTGGCCTGGGCTTCTCGGCCAAGGCCCAGTCGCTGGTGTTGCAGAAGCTCTCGATCAGCGAGACGCTGATGGTCACCGTTGGCGTGCCCAACTCCCTGGGCCCGGGCGAGCTGCTGCTCAAATACGGCACCCAGGCGCAGAAGGATCACTACCTGCCGCGCCTGGCCGACGGCCGTGACATCCCCTGCTTCGGCCTCACTGGTCCTCGCGCCGGCTCTGACGCCACCTCGCTGCCCGATACCGGTATCGTGTGCAAGGAGGTTATCGACGGTGAAGAGGTGCTGGGCCTGCGCCTCAACTTCGAGAAGCGCTGGATCACCCTGGCGCCCATCGCCACCGTGGTGGGCCTGGCCTTCCGCCTGTTCGATCCCGACCATCTACTGGGCGAGGAAGAGGACCGCGGCATCACCCTGGCACTGGTGCCGCGCAATACCGCCGGCATGGAGATCGGCCGCCGCCATCACCCCATCGGCAGCCCGTTCCTCAACGGTCCGATCAAGGGCAAGGACGTCTTCGTGCCGCTCGACACTATCATCGGCGGCACCGAGATGATCGGCCAAGGCTGGCGCATGCTGGTGGAGTGCCTCTCCATCGGCCGCTGCATCACCCTGCCCTCCGGCGCCAGCGGCACCTCGCGCTATGCGCTGGGCTGGACCGGCGGTTTCGCCCGTATTCGCCGCCAGTTCAACGTCCCGGTAGTGGAGATGGAGGGCGTACAGGAGCCGCTCGCTCGTATGGCTGCGCTGGGCTACATCGCCCAGGCCGCGGTTTACCAGACCGCCAATACCATCGACCGCGGCGAGAAGCCGGCGGTACCCTCGGCGATTCTCAAAAGCCAGCTCACCGAATTCCAGCGCATCGTGCTCTCCGACGCTATGGACATCCATGGCGGCAAGGCGGTGACACTGGGGCCGCGCAACTACCTGGGCATCGGCTACAGCGCCAATCCGGTGGCGATCACGGTCGAGGGTGCCAATATCATGACCCGCAACCTTATGATCTTCGGCCAGGGCGCCATCCGCTGCCACCCGTTCGTGCTCGAGGAACTGGCCGCCTCGGACAGTAACGACCTGCCGGCCTTCGATCGTGCCTTCTTCGGCCACGTCGCGCTAGTCTTCGGCAACGCCGCTCGCGCCTTTACCATGGGGCTCGGCATCGGCAAACCGAGCGTACCCTTCGACGCGGTCGCCGCAACCTACGCCCGCGACATGGCGCGCCAGTCGGCCGGTTTCAGCCTGTGCGCCGATGCCGCCATGGCGAGCCTGGGCTCGACCCTAAAGCAGCGCGAGATGATCTCGGCACGCTTGGGCGACGTGCTTTCCAATCTCTACCTCGCCTCGATGGTCCTCAAGAATTGGCAGGAAGGCGACAAGGTCGAGGGCGAGGCCGCCCTACTCCACTACAGCTGCACCCACCTGCTGCAGCGCGCCGAACAAGCTTTCGACGAGCTGTTCGACAATCTGCCCAACCGCCCGCTGGCCGGCGTGCTACGCGCGGTGGTGATGCCGCTAGGCCGCCGCTGGAAGCGCCCCGCCGACCACTTGACCCGGGAAATCGCCCAGGCGGTATCGCGCGATACGGCGCTGCGCGCCAAGCTGCTCGAGGCGACCTGGCAGCAAGATGATGGCGTGAAGGAAAACCCCTTGGCCCGCTACAACGCCCTGCTGGCCGACTACGACCGCGCCGAGGTGCTCTATCGTACGGTCAACAAGGCCTATGCCAAGGGCGAGCTGCCGCGTCAGGCGCTGCACCCCGAAGTGCGTCTGGAAGCAGCGCGGGACAAGGGACTGGTCAGCGAGGAGGATGCCGACTTCATGCGCCGCTTCGAGGCCGAGGTGCTGGAGCTGCTCAGCGTTGACGACTTCGAATACGACGAATTCGCCACCGACAAGGCCAATATTCTGCGCCATAACGCGGCGTAACGGCTCTCGACGGCAGCAAACCTTCGCCCCGGCCCAGCGCCGGGGCTTTTGCTTACAGAGGCCAGACTAGCAGTATCATCGGTATCGCCACCGCCAGCACCACCAGTTCCAGCGGCAACCCCATCTTCCAGTAGTCGCCGAAGCGGTAGCCGCCCGGCCCCATCACCAGGGTATTGGACTGGTGCCCGATGGGGGTCAGAAAAGCACAGGAAGCACTGATGGCCACGGTCATGAGAAAAGGATCGATGGAAGCGTCGAAACCGTTGGCCAGGCTGACGGCTATCGGCGCCATGAGCACCGCCGCAGCCGCGTTGTTGATCACGTCGGACAGCATCATTGTGATCACGAAGAGCCCTATCAAGGTAACCACTGCGGGCCACTCCCCCCCCCACACCAGCATCATCTCTGCGATCAGCGCCGCGCCGCCACTGGTCTCCAACGCCTGCCCCACCGGAATCATGGCGGCAAGCAGCACGATCACAGGGCCGTCGATGGCCTGGTAGCCGTCACGCAACGGCAGCACTCCCACCAACAGCGAGATCAGTGCCGCACTCGAAAGCGCCACTGCCGCGGGCAGCGCCCCCAGCAGAATGGCCAGGATGCCTGCCGCAAAGATACCCAGTGATACCAGCAGCATGCGAGGCTGGCCCAGCGCCAGGTTGCGGCTCGCCAGAGGCAAGCACCCCAGCGTTGCCAAGCTCTCGGAGAGTTCGCTCTCGCCACCCTGTAACAACAGGACGTCGCCAGCACGAAAACGAATATCACGAAGGCGTTGCTTGAGGCGGCCCCCGTCCCGAGCTACCGCCACCAGGTGCAGTCCGAACTGGTTGTGCAGGCGTAACTGGCTCACGGTACGATTAACCATCATGGAGTCGGTTCGCACTACCGCCTCGACCAGTTCAAGCCCCTCGGTATCGACCTCCTTTTTCTTTTTCTTTTCCTTCTCCTTGCGGTGCTTCTTCCCCGGATTCTCCTGCACCGACTCCGCACTGCTTTCCCGAGAAGCCGTCTCGTCGGCCGATACATCAACCTCTTCAGGCTCGGCGCCGAGCGAGAGCCCCGCCTTGTCCTCCAACAGCTTCATCTCCTCGGGACCCGCCTCCAGCATGAGAATATCGCCCTCCCTGAGCACGCCGAAAAAGGCATGGCCGGCGCGACGCTTGTCATCGCGGACTACCGCCAGCACCGGGATGGTTTCTTCCAGCTCCTGCTGCAGCTCACGCAGGGTCAGCCCGTTGGCCTTGGAGTCCTCGCCGACCTTGAGTTCGACCAGGTAGTTGGCGGTATCGAACATCGCCTCGGTGGACGCCTTGCCGGCGCGCTGGGGGACCAACCGCCAGCCGATCAGCAGAATGAAGGCCAGCCCGGCCAAGGCCACCGCCACGCCGACCGGCGAAAAGGAGAACAAACCGAATGCCTCGCCGGAGACCGAGCGACGGTAGCTGGCGATGATGATATTGGGCGGAGTGCCGATCAGGGTAGTGAGCCCGCCCAGCAGTGAGCCAAAGGCCAGCGGCATCAGCAACAGTGAGGGAGAGGTGTCGTGCTCTCGCGCCAGGCGCATGGCCACGGGCAGCAACAGCGCCAGGGCTCCAACATTATTCATGAAGCCGGAGAGGACCACGACGGTGACGCTCAGCGCCACCAGTTGCAGGAAGAGGCGGTCGCCGACCTTGAGTACCTGCTCGGCGATCACGTCCACGACCCCGGAACGCTCGAAGCCGCGGCTCAGTACCAGTACTGCAGCAACGGTGATCACCGCAGGATGACCAAAGCCCAGAAACGCCTCGTCGCCCGGCACCAGGCCCAACATGACCGACCCCAGCAGGGCCGTCAGCGCCACCAGGTCATAGCGGAAGCGCCCCCAGACGAAGGCGACCAGTGTCAGGCCCAGCACGATGAATACCAGCGTATGGTCGGCCATATGCGTGCAGCTCCGCCCTCATAAGTGAGTTTCCAGCACACCAGCGACGGGCCAGAAAATCCAGCCTTTTCTAATGTCTCGTGAGCCGAGTACCTGCACTCAGCCAAGACATCTGCCCGGCAACGAAAGAACCCGGCCAAGGCCGGGTTCATGCAGGAATGTCGGAGCTTACTTCGCCATTTTCTCGAGCATGGCGTTGACCGCCTCGAGATGCTCCGGTTCGTTGTGGCACATGCCCTGGAATACCGCGCAGATGTCGAGGAAGTCCTTGAGTTCGGTGCGCTGGGCCATTTTCATCAGCCGCTTGGTCAAGCGTGTGGCCTTGGGCGGCTGGGCGGCGATGCGTGCCGTCAGTTCGCCCACCCGTTCCATCAGCGACTCCGGCTCGGTCACTTCGAGCACTATGCCGTACTCCCTGGCCTCCTCGGCGTCGATCACCCGCCCGGAGAGGGTCAGCTCGAAGGCACGCTGGTAGCCTATCAGGCGCTGCATGAACCAGGCACCGCCGTCACCGGGGATGATGCCGAGGTTGAGGAAGGTCTCGCCGAACTTGGCCTTGCTCGAGGCGATGCGAATATCGGCCATGTTGGCGAGATCGAACCCAGCGCCGATGGCCGGCCCGTTGACCGCGGCGATGATCGGCACCTCCACCGCCTGCAGCGCCAGCGGAATACGCTGAATGCCGCGCCGGTAGCGCCCAGCCACCTCGGCCACATCGCCGGCGAAGTCGCCGCCGCGATTGGCCATGTCCTTGACGTTGCCGCCGGCGGAGAACGCCGAACCCGCGCCGGTAATGACCAGCACCGAGACTTCGTCGCAGCGGTTGACCCACTCGGCCGTGTCGACGATATCATCGGCCAGCGCGGTGCCGGTCAGCGCGTTGCGTACGTCGTGCCGGTCCAGGGTCAGGGTCGCCACGCCCTCTTCCAGGGTGAGAAGCCCATCCTGCAGGACGGGCTGTGGGGGCTGACTCGTGCTCTCGCTCATGCAGCGGGCTCCTTGGCATCGGTGGCGAATTCACGCTCCACGATAACGCGTGCGTCCACCACGGCATAGCCATCCGCATTGACGATCACCGGGTTGAGATCGAGCTCGGCAAGCTGCGGGTAGGCATCGGCGATACGCGCTACCGTGAGCAGCAGCTCGACCAGCGCCTCCTTGTCAACGGCCGGCTCGCCGCGGGCACCTTCGAGGATCTTGCGCGCCTTGATCTGCTCCACCATGCTGCGTGCATCGTGGCGCGACAGCGGGATTGAGCGGAAGGCGACGTCTTCGAGAATCTCGACGAAGATCCCGCCTAGGCCGAACATCAGCACCGGGCCGAAAATGGGGTCGCGAATCACCCCGACGATCACCTCGACGCCCTTCTTCGCCATCGGTGCGACCAGCACGCCCTCGACCTCGGCCTGGGCATCGTAGGCCCGGCAGGAGGCGAAGATCTCCTCCCGCGCACGACGCAGGGCCGCCTCACCGACCAGGTTCAGCTTGACTCCGCCGGCATCCGACTTGTGCAGGATATCCTTCGACACCACTTTCATTGCCAGCGGCGTGTCGACGAAAGTAGCCGCTGCCTCGTCAAGCTCCGTCTCGCTGCGTGCCACGATCTCCCGCGGCACCTCGATACCGTGCTCGCGCAGCAGCTGCTTGGCCTCGTACTCGAACAGGTCACGCCCCTCGGCGCGGGCACGGGTGAACATCTCGCCAAGTTCCGACTTGGGCAAGAGTGCCGGCTCACGCGGATACGTCTCGGCGAGTGACAGGTAATCGCCGCGCTCACCCAGCGCGGTCAGCACTCTCACCGCATGCTCGATGGAAGCGTAGATCGGTAGGCCGGCTTCGTGCAGGCGACGCAGGGGAGGTGGCTTGATCGGTGTGTAGAGGCTGTAGATCACCAGCGGCTTGTCGGTGGCCTTCGACAGGTCGACCATCGCCTCGGCGCCGCGCATCTCGTCACCCAGCAGCGATTCGGCGAAGCGCAGGCTGTAGCCGCCGAACATGCCCACCAGGAAGACGCTGTCGACGTTGTCATCGGCGGCGACGATCTCCATGCAGGTAGCCAGCAGCGACGGATTGGCGTCAGTGGAACCGGCCACGTCCACCGGGTTGACCGTCGACGCCTGGGGAATGAGCACGTCGCGCAGTTTCTGCCTGGTCGCTTCGGAAAGCTCGGCCAGCTCCAGCCCCGCCTCGGCCAGTCGGTCGGACGCGATGGTGGCCTGGCCGCCGCCGTCGGAGACCACCGCCACCCGCTTGCCGCGCGCCTTCTGCAGCAGGCCAAGGCCCTCGGCCACTGGCAGGATCTCGTCGGAGTGCTGCACCACGCTGACCCCAGCCTGGCGCAGCAGGTCCACGGTCATGGCGTAGCTGCCGGCAAGCGACCCGGTGTGGGAACTGGCCGCCTTCTGGCCGGCCTCGGTGGAACCGGACTTGTAGACTACCACCGGCTTCATGGCGGTGACGTCGCGCGCCACCTCGAGGAAGCGACGCCCATCGCGGAAGCCCTCCACGTAGAGCGTGGCCACCCGCGTGTGCTCGTCCTCGCCGAGGTAGCGCAGGTAGTCGTTGAAGCCGATGTCGCTCTGGTTACCCGGCCCTACGTAGGTGGAGAAACCGACCTGGCCGTTGTGCTGTGCCTCCAGCGCCAGCGACAGCAGCATGTTGCCCGACTGCGAGATGATGCCCACGTCACCGGGCTTGACGTTGTCCAGCGCCAGCAGGTTGAGCCGGTGGTGCAGGTTGAAGACCCCCGAGGTGTTGGGACCGATGACGCGCACCCCGTGCGCCTCGGCCTTGGCCATCATCTCGCGCTCGAGGTCGGCGCCCTCCTCGCTCATCTCGGCAAAGCCACTGGCGAGTATCACCGCGCCCTTGATACCGCGGCGGCCGCACTCGGCGATCAGTCCCGGCACGCTGGCAGCCGGCGTACAGATCAGCGCCAGCTCCGGGTTGCCGGGAATCTCGGCGATCGAGGGCCAGGCCTTGATGCCGAGGATCATGTCGGCCTTGGGATTGACCGGGTAGATGTCGCCGCTAAAGCCATCCTTGATCAGCCCGACCATGGCCTTGTAGCCACGCTTGGTGGGATCGCTGGAGGCACCCACCACGGCGATGCCGGTGGGCGCCAGGATGTCGTGCAGCGGGCTGCGCATGGGCAGATGTCCTTCGATCGGGTTCATGTCTCGCATCCTTGGCTCTGTCATTTGCCCTTGAACTCGGGGGCGCGTTTCTCGGCGAAGGCGTCGACCCCCTCCTGCCAGTCATCCGTGGTCGAGCAGGTAAAGACGGCGTCCAGTTCCTGCTGCAATTGGCTCTCGAGGCCGGTATCGCTGCCCTGGTTGACCAGGCGCTTGAGCATGGCGATCGACACCGGTGCCTGTCTGGCCAGGGTCTCGGCCAGGCGATGCGTCTCTTGCTTCAGTTCGCCGCCTGAATGCGTGGAAGTCGCCAGGCCGATGCGCGCCGCCTCGCGGCCGTCGATGCGCCGCCCCGTATACAGCAGCTGTCGCGCCATGTTCAGCCCCACCAGCTGTGGCAGCAGCTTCGATACGCCGCCACCGACGCAAGTCCCGATGCTGGTTTCGGGGAAGCCGATCTGGGCTTCTTCGGCCATGACGATGAAATCGCAGCTCACGGCCATCTCGGCCCCCGCCCCCAGGGCGTAGCCATTGACGGCGGCAATGATCGGCTTGGGGTGGCGCAGGATCGCCTCGCACACGTCGTTGCCGAGCTGCAGGTACTGGCGGCGCTGGAACAGCGTACGCTTGGCCCCGCCGTGCTCCTTCATATCGGCACCGACGCAGAAGGCGCGCCCTTCGCCCGTCAGGATCACGCAGCGTACGCCGGGGTCGGCCTCGGCATCGGCCAGGGCCGAAAGCAGCTCGGTATAAAAGGTTTCCACCACGGCGTTGAGGCGGTGCGGCCGGTTGAAGCGGATCTCCATGACCGCACCCTGGCGGTCAATGATGAGGGTTTCGGGGCTGGCTGTATTCATGTCGGGTTCGGTCACTCTCGACGCATCGTTGACTGGGATTCCATAACATTCGGCATGGTTGACGCCGAACAGAAACAAACGTTCCGTTATGAAAACATAAACGGCACACTTGTTTTGTTCGGCATCCTAGTCAAGGCACGGCACGCCGTCAATACGCACGTGCCATCTGGAAAACAAAACAGAAACATTCGTTTCGTTCATTCACCATTGTCATGCGTTACAATGCGCCTCGCCCCGGCCGATCTGACCTGCTGCGGGGCCATGATCCAACGAGGAGATCCGCCGTGCTGGAACATGATCCGCAGATTGCCGATCAGGAAAACGGCCAGGATGCCCCGGCGACGGGGCTGGACGCCGTGAATCAGCAACTGGCCGCCGCCTACCCCGAGCTCAGTCCGCAATTGAAACTCGCCGCCGGCTACGTGCTCGAGCACCCGGTCGAGATCGCGTTCCAGTCGATCCGCAAGTCAGCCGGCGCCGCCCGGGTGACCGCCTCGACCCTGGTACGCCTGGCCAAGCGCCTGGGCTTCGACAGCTACGAGCAGTTTCGCGAAGTGTTCCAATCAGCCGTGCAGGCCGGCCCGGTGGAGCTCTCGGGCCGCGCCAGCGACCTGCGCACCCTGGCCAGCCAGACCGACGACCAGGTATTCCTCGACGTGGGCGATGCCGCCTTCGACAACATCGGCCGCCTGTTCACCGCCGACAACCAGGCCCGGGTACGCGATGCCGCCCGATTGCTGTTGGAAGCCGAGAAGATTGCCGTGGTGGGGTTTCGCGATACCTTCGCCTGCGCCTATCACTTCGCCTATGTGGGTCGCATCGCCATGCCCAACGTCCAACTGATCCGCGGCCAGGAGGGCGGCCTGCTGACCGAACTGGCGCCCTACGGCGAGGACGACGTGGTGGTCGCCTTCGGCTTCGAACCCTACTGCGCCGAGACCGTGCGCGCCCTGGACATTGCCCGCTCGGGCAGGACCAAGGCCATCGTCATTACCGACACCCTGCGCTCGCCGCTGGTCCCCGGCGCCGCCATGACCTTCACCGTGGCCAATGCCACGCCGCACTTTTTCCCCTCGATCCTGTCCGCCATCACCCTCATCGAAGTCCTGCTGGCCGAATGCGTGGCCTTCGGCCCCGACGACCTGGTCGATAACGTGGCACGCTTCGAGTCGCGTATGCGTGCCATGGGCGCCTATGTCAGCAATGAATAAAACCTGCAACTGCGGTCCACAGACGACGAAGCCCGCCTCGAGGAGGCGGGCGTCGGATCGTAGCGGAGGTTGGTTGGCTTATGGCAGCAGAATGCTCGAACCGGTGGTCTTGCGCCCGGCCAGGGCATCCTGCGCCTTGCCGGCGTCGGCCAGGGCGAAGCGCTGGCCAATGTCGACCGTGACCTTGCCGCTGCCCAGCATGTCGAACAGGTCACGACACATCATCTCCAGTCGTTCGCGGGTGTCGGCGTAGCCGTTGAGGCTGGGACGGGTCACGAACAGCGAGCCCTTCTGGTTGAGGATGCCGAGATTGACGCCCTCGACCGCCCCCGAGGCGTTGCCGAAGCTGACCATCAGCGAACGCGGCTTCAAGCAGTCCAGCGAGGTGATCCAGGTGTCCTTCCCCACCGAATCGTAGACCACGTCGCACATCTCGCCGTTGGTCAGCTCACGCACCCGCTCCACCACGTCCTCGCGGGTGTAGTCGATGGTCGCCCAGGCACCGTTGGACTTGGCCAATTTTGCCTTCTCTTCGGAACTGACGGTACCGATCAACTTTACACCCAGCGCCCTGGCCCACTGGCAGGCGATGGAGCCCACGCCGCCGGCAGCTGCGTGCCACAGGATCGTCTCGCCTCCCTCGAGCGGGCGGGTCTGGCGCAGCAGGTACTGTACGGTCAGCCCCTTCAGCATGCTGGCCGCGGCAGTTTCCGCCCCGATACCATCTGGCAGTGCCACGACCTTGTCCGCCGGCAGCACATGATATTCGGCATAGGCACCGAGCGGCCCCTGGGCATAGGCGACCCGGTCGCCCTCCTTCAGGTGGCTCACGCCTGCGCCCACGGCATCGACCACACCGGCACCCTCGGTGCCAAGCCCCGACGGCAGCCCCGGGGCGGGATAGAGGCCGGTGCGGAAATAGATGTCGATGAAGTTGAGACCGACGGCCTCGTTTTTGACCCGTACCTCCCCGGAAGCAGGATCGGCCGGTGTCACGTCGAGGAGCTCGAGCACCTCGGAGCCACCGATACGAGCAAACTGGATGCGCTTGGCCATGTCATTTCCCTTTGTTCGCTAACGATAGAGTGGCACCATCCAACCGCTGTTCGCACATACGGTCAAGCGAGTCGTACCGCCACGGCGCTCAGCCGGGGAACGCCGCCAGCCGTTCGACGAAGAGCGCCTTCTCCTGTTCGAAGAAGCGCGGATCGTGCTTGAAGCGTCGCAGCACCGCTTCGTCGTCGAAGCCCAGCGCCGGCTCCAGCTCATTCACGCCACTCGCGGGGTGATGGGACGAGAGACCAACGCGCTGACCGCCAGGCGCCGCGAACCAGCGATTGATGCCGCAACGGCGAAAGAACGCCTCTTCCTCCTGATCCGCCGCGTCGACCCTCAGCGGCGCCTTCTGAGCCAGTTCGCGGATCAACCGACGCAGGCTCTCCCGGTCACCGCCGGGCGAGGCATGCAGCCGCAGCGACATGCCCGAGCCCGATGAGTCGAGTGCCAGCAGTGCCAGCGCGCCGGGCCTGCCTTGGTCGTCCACCAGCGCCCAGAGCCGTGCAGCTTCCTGGGAGAAAAGCACCTGTCGAGTACCGGTGAACGTGACCAACGGCGATAGCCCCGCTTCCCTTCCATAAATATCGGCACACAGGCGGGCGAGCCAGGCATCGCGCTGCTCGTCACGCTCGGGGGTCATCACCTTCATGCCTTGCCTCGTTGCATCGTCAAAGCCTGCAAGCCTAGCATAGTCGCGGTCGATTCCACGCGTGCCGCTCATGGGTGGCCGCCACCTTGTCATCACTATCGGTTAGCCTGACCAGTTCCTCCACCGGAGCCCCGACATGCCCCCATCGCACCCCGCTATCGCGCTGCCCAGACTGATCGCACACCGCGGGCTCTCCGCCCACGCCCCGGAGAATACGCTGACGGCCGTAAAGGCCGCGCACGATGCCGGCTATCAGTGGGTGGAACTCGACGTCCAGTTGCTCGGCGACGGCACCCCGGTGATCTGGCACGACGCTACGCTCAAGCGCTGCTCCGACGGTCATGGCAGACTGGCCACGCTGGACCTCGCCGCGGTGCGCAAACTCGATGTCGGCGCCTGGTTCGGCGACGGCTTCCGCGGCGAACGCATGGCCACCCTGAGCGACATGCTGGAATTGCTGGTGGAACTGGACATGGGCGTCAACATGGAGCTCAAGGTGACCAGCAAGCGCAGTGGCACCGAACTGGCCGAGGTGGTCGTCCCACGCCTGCTCAAGTCATTGCCACCGGAACGGCTGATTCTCTCCTCCTTCGACCAGCCCTCCCTGCAGCACGCCCGCTCCCTGGCCGATGCCTCGCTGCTTCCCATCGGCGTGCTCACCGAGAGCGTGCCCGAAAAATGGCGTGCCCGCTGCGAGGCGCTCGATGCTTACAGCATCCATACCGACTGGACGCGACTCAGTGCCCGCCGCACCCGCGAGATCAAGGCTGCCGGTTATCGCCTGCTGTGCTACACGCCCAACGATCCGGCCGCCTTCGCTCAGCGTTGGGAATGGGGAGTCGACAGCGCGATCAGCGACGACCCAGCCCTGTTTTCCGGTATCGCTCCGCCGCCAGGCACGTGATGTGTTGAAGCTGAACAGCCGTGCCCCGAGTGGTCTAGCCTGATGAGGGTACGGACGAAATGAAGCACAGCCGGGAGGAAGTGCAATGGAGCTGCTGGATCGCATTACGGACTACCTGATCGACAACGACCTCAAGCTCGCCACCGCCGAGTCCTGCACCGCTGGCCTGATCATATCGGAGCTGGCAAGGGTGCCCGGCAGTGGACAAAGCATCGACTGCGGGCTCGGGGTCTATTCGCCCCAGTCGAAGAACCGCTACCTCGGCGTCAGCTTCGATACCATTGGTCGCCATGGTTTGACCAGTGAAGCCGTGGCCAGCGAGATGGCCGCTGGAGCCTTGAACAATAACGACGCCGACGTGGCACTGGCCAACACCGGCATTGCCGGCCCCAATCCTGGCGACGACGATACGCCCATCGGCACCGTCTGCTTCTCCTGGGCTTTTCGCCACAACGGCAACTTTCATCACTACTGCGAGACCCGTCGCTTCGACGGCGAGCGCAATGAAGTGCGCCTGGCCGCGGCCCACTACGCGCTGGAACGCCTGCCCCACTACCACCGTCTGTGTCTAGAGAGCGCAACGAAGGCGGCGGAAGAATCCCTCTCACGCCAGGCCGTTCAACGCGCCATAGGCGTGCAGCTGCAGGCCAAGGCCGATATCGATGCCCAACAAGAGTTCGAGCGGCGCCGCGACTTTCTCTGCAGGGTCATGAGCGAGAGCGGGCAGACGACGCTGGTGCTGGGAATCAGCGGCGGTGTCGATTCCACGGTGGCGGGTCGCCTGGCACAGCTGGCCGTTGAGCAGCGGCGAGGGCAGGGTGAGCAAGCCAGATTCGTTGCCATGCGCCTGCCCTACGGCGTACAGCAGGACGCCGACGATGCCGACAGGGCCCTGGCGTTCCTCCAGCCTGACGAAGTGCTCGATGTGAACATTCAGGGCGCCAGCGATGCGCTGCTGGAATCGCTGGAAAGCGGCGGCCTGATATTCGAGGACGCCGGCCAGCGCGATTTCGTGCTGGGTAACGTCAAGGCGCGCCAGCGCATGGTCGCTCAGTACGCCGTGGCCGGTACCCGCGGCGGCCTGGTCATCGGCACCGACCAGGCCGCCGAGGCATTGATGGGCTTCTTCACCAAATATGGCGACGGCGCTTGCGACGTCGCCCCCCTGACCGGCCTGACCAAACGTCAGGTGCGCCTGCTCGGCCAGCACCTCGGTGCCCCCGAAGAGCTGGTGAACAAGGCGCCCACGGCCGATCTCGAATCGCTCGCGCCACAAAAGCTCGACGAGGTGGCCCTTGGTGTCACTTACGCGGAGATCGATTACTTCCTGGAAAACCGAGACGTCTCCGCAGATGCCTTCGATACCATCTTGACCACCTACCGTCGCACCGAGCACAAGCGGCAATTGCCAATTGCTCCAGACTGAACATCTATCTCCTTCACCAAATCGGGTAGGGGCCGGGGTTGCCCCCGGCGCCAGATTCCCCCTCGCGGGAGACACCCTTGCCGTCGGCTAGCACTTCCCCTTGCCAGGCGTGCAGGGGACTTTCACCCCCAAGTCATCCCGAGACACCACTCTCGGGAACAGCGCCAGTCAGGCGCTGCGCGCCATGCCTGGCGCACAAGAGAACGGGCCGACACTCGAGTGTCGGCCCGTTTGACAGGCAACCCCACCCAATCGAGCTCACAGCCCTAGCAGCCGTTCGATGGCCGCCATGTCCAGATGCGCTTCCAGGCAATCAGCCAGCCGATCGAGTTCCTGCTGACGATGGACCTGATAGTCCACTGCGCCATCTTGCACCTCGAGCCCGCAGCGGGCCAGCAGCACCTCGCAGGCCTCGAGGCGATCGAACAGGCCGTGCAGGTAGGTGCCCATGACCTGACCGTCGCTGCTGACGGCGCCATCGGACCTCCCCTCCAACTTACAGAGAGGCCGCTCCAGGGCGGGCCCTGTGCTGACGCCGTTGTGGATCTCGTAGCCGTCGATCGGCACACCCTCGGCTAGCAAGCGACCGCTTACGTTGCGCAACTGCTTGCCGGCCACCATGTGCGTCTCGAATTCGAGCAGACCGAATCCCGGCGCCGAGCCGGCCGGGCCTTCCAGGCCCGCCGGGTCGTGCACTGCTCGGCCCAGCATCTGGAACCCACCGCAGATGCCAAGCACGTAGCCGTCATAGCGCAGGTGGCGCCGGATAACGGCGTCCCAGCCTTGATCGCGCAGCCAGGCGAGATCGCTGCGAGTGCTCTTGCTGCCGGGCAGGATGATCAGGTCGGCCGCGGGGATCACCTGGCCGGGCCCGACGAAGGTCAGGTCCACCTGCGGGTGCAGGCGCAGCGGATCGAAGTCGTTGTGATTACTGATGCGCGGCAGTGCTGGCACTACCACCTTGAGCGTAGCGCCCTGGCCCATCCGGCCGCTGCGGCCAATGCTGTCCTCGGCGTCGAGCAGCAATCCCTGCAGATAAGGCAGCGTGCCATATACCGGCTTGCCGGTACGCTCGGCCAGCCATTCGAGGCCTGGTTCGAGCAGGGCGATATCGCCGCGGAAGCGGTTGACGATGAAGCCGCGGGTACGTGAACGCTCGCTCTCACTGAGCAATTCCAGGGTGCCCACCAACTGTGCGAAGACCCCGCCGCGATCGATGTCACCAACCAGAATGACCGGGCAGTCGACCATCTCGGCGAAGCCCATGTTGGCGATGTCGTTCGCGCGCAGATTGATTTCCGCCGGACTGCCCGCCCCCTCGGCGATGACGACATCGAAGCGTGACGACAGCGCTTGCCACGCCGCCAGCACGCTCTCGCGAGCCGTGCGCTTGTAGGCGTGGTAATCCAGCGCGTCCATGTGGCCGTGAACCCGGCCGCGCAGGATCACCTGAGCGCCGCGGTCGCTCTCGGGCTTGAGCAACACCGGGTTCATGTCGCTGTGAGGTGCAACACCCGCTGCCAGCGCCTGCAGCGCCGTGGAACGGCCGATCTCGCCGCCGTCCACCGTCACCGCACTGTTAAGCGCCATATTCTGGGGCTTGAACGGTGCCACCGATACTCCGCGCCGCGCCAGCAGCCGGCACAGCCCTGCCACTACCGTGCTCTTGCCGGCATCCGAGGTGGTGCCCTGAACCATCAGGGTGGCCATGGCTGAACGCTCCATTACAGTTTGTCGCGGCAGGAAAGTAGCACTATAGTATCACTCAACGCCCATTGACGGTGAGCAGCATGAAAGTCGAACTCGTTACCAACCTGAAGCGCCAGGCCACCAACATCCTTGCCGAGCTGCATGGCTCCAAGGAACCGGTGCTCATCACGGAGCATGGGAAGCCCTCCGCGTACCTTGTCGACGTAGAAGACTACGAGTTCATGCAGCGTCGCCTGGCGTTGCTGGAAGGGCTCTCCCGCGGGGAGCGGGCCATACTCGAGGGGCGCACCTATCGACAGGACGAAGCCAAGGAAAAGATGCGCAAATGGCTGAGGTGATATGGGCAGAGCCCGCCCTCACCGATCTGGACGCCATTGCCGAACACATTGCCCTCGACAATCCTGCCGCCGCCAGTCATCTCGTCGAGGCCGTGTTGGACGCCACCGAGCGCTTGCAAGCCTTCCCGCAATCAGGGCGAATACCGACGGAGCTTCCCGAGAGCGTCTATCGGGAAGTCCTCGTGCCCCCCTGCCGTGTCTTTTACCGCGCAAGCGAGGAAGGTGTGCTCATACTCCATGTCATGCGCGAGGAGCGGCAGCTGCGAGCCTATCTACTGGAAGCCAGCCGCTCACGCTAGGCTGATTGGCTACTGCCCGATGCCCTTGCGCACCTCTTGCAGTGCCTCGCGAAGCGCCTCGTCCGCCAGCGCCTGCCCCCAGCCATTGCCATTCACCAGCTCGGTGAGAGGCAGGCGCTGACGCCAACCTTTACGCGCCAGCTCGTGCTGCTCCAGGAACTCGCTGACATAACCCAGGCACAGGTACGCCGCCGCGGGTCCGGTCGCAGGTGATGCACAGGTTGAGCGGGCTCTCCAGGATGCCCTCCAGCTTGAGGCGTCGATACAACTGCCCGCGTTCACCGTCATGGTTTTCGGCTGCTTTGGCGTTCTCACGCTCGAAGATGCCATGCACCCGACGCCGCACCTCTAGGCTGGCGATCAGCAAGTAGTCCCAGGGCTGCATGAAGCCTACCGAAGGGGCATGATGGGCAGCCTCCAGCAGGCGGGCCAGAACCTCCGGGGGAATCGTGTCCGGTAGGAATTGGCACGCACATCCCGACGCTCAAAGGTGGTGCGATAAAGGCCGGCCCGTTGCGCTTGGGGAAAGGAGTGATCGGGGATCACAGTTCGATGCCCTTCTGCGCCCTGATCCCCTGCTCCTTGAACGCGTGCTTCACCACGCGCATCTCGGTGGCGGTGTCGGCCAGCTCGACCAGCGCCTCCGGGGCATGGCGGCCGGTGACCACCACGTGTTGCATCATAGGCCGTGCCTGGAGTTCATCGAGCACACGGTCGAGATCGAGATATTCGTAGCGCAGGGCAATGTTGAGTTCATCGAGCAGCACCAGATCGAAACTGGGGTCCTGGAGCATGCCATGCACCACCTCCCAGGCGGCTTCGGCGGCCTGGATGTCGCGCTCACGATCCTGAGTATCCCAAGTGAAGCCTTCGCCCATCACGTGGTACTCCACGCCCGGCTGGCGGCGAAAGAAAGCCTCTTCGCCGGTCTCCCGCCGACCCTTGATGAACTGCACCACGCCTACCTTCATGCCGTGGCCCAGCGCGCGGGCCAGCATGCCGAAGCCGGAGCTACTCTTCCCCTTGCCCGGGCCGGTGAGCACCAGCAGCAAACCCTGTTCGTTCTGGGCCCTGGCTATGCGCTCGCGCATGATGCGTTGCTTGTGCGCCATGCGCTCGGCGTGGCGCTGAGGATCCTTGGCGCTGTCTCGCATAACGATCTCCCATTACTCAGTGAAGCGCAGCGGCTCGCCGCGGAAAATGGCGGCCACCAGTCGCGGCGCCGAGGTGAAATAGCTGTGGAAATAGCTGGCTACCAACCTGCCCTCGACATAGACCGGCTCGGCCGGGCTCCCGGCCAGGCGCCGGGCATAGGCCGCCGGCGCCAGCGGCGTTTCCAGTAGCGAGTGGTGGTAGGTGTGGCCGCGCAGCTCGCCCGCATCGGCCGCCAGGCTCTGCAACCCCAGCGCGCTGAGCTTGCCGGCCATGCGTGCGCGTCCGGGCAGCAGTCCCAGCATGGCGTGTTCGGCGCCTTCGCCATCCGTCAGCGAATCCATGCAGGCCATCAGCCCACCGCACTCGGCAAGGATCGGCCTGCCGGCGTCATGATGGTCGCGTATGGCGGCAAGCATCGGCGCATTGGCGGCGAATCTCGCCGCATGCAGCTCCGGGTAGCCGCCCGGAAGCCACATGGCATTGCATTCGGGCAACGCATCATCGGCCAGCGGCGAAAAGAACCTCAGTTCGGCACCCATGACATCGAGCAGGTCGAGATTGGCCCGGTAGAGAAAGGCGAAAGCGTCGTCCCGGGCCACGGCGATGCGCAAGCCCTCGAGCAGGCGAGGCGGCGGCTCGGGGGTCTCGGCCTCGAGAACCACTCGAGCCGGAAGACGGTCGAGGCCGGCTTCTTTCAGCACCTCGGCGGCGGCATCGAGCTGAGCATCGAGCCCAGCCAGCTCGCCGGCCTGAACGAGACCCAGGTGGCGATCGGGGATCTTCATCGCCTCGCTGCGCGGAACGGCACCGAGCAGCGAGAGTCCCGCCGGCATGCTCCCAGCCAACAGCCTGCCGTGGCCGGGGCTGCCGACGCGATTGGCGATCACCTCGTGTATGGCGAGATCGGGATGAAAGTTGGCCAGCCCCTGAGCTACGGCGCCGAAGGACTGGGCCATGCCCCAGGCATCGATCACCGGCAGCGCCGGCAGGCCGGCGAGAATCGCCAGGTCGGCGCTGGAGGGGTCGCCGTCGAACAGCCCCATGGAACCCTCGACCAGGATCAGGTCGGCCTCACGGGCAGCCTCGGCCAGGCGCCAGCGACACTCGTCTTCGCCTGTCATCCAGGGGTGCAACTGGTAGACCGGTTGGCCCGAGGCCACCTCTTGCAGCATGGGGTCGAGATAGTCGGGGCCGTGCTTGAACACCCGCACGCGGCGCCCGGCGTTGCGGTGTAGCCGCGCCAACGCCGCGGTGACCATGGACTTGCCCTGGCCGGAACCGGGAGCGGTAATCAGGGCGGCATGGGCCTCGCCGCGAATCGTCGAAGTCGTCATATCACCTCACGGGTACGAAAACGGGGGCGCCGTCGATCTCGGCGGTGGCCAGGCGTTGACCGTAGAGCCGCTCCAGGGCGACGGGCACCAGCATGCGCTCGGCCGGCCCCCAGCACGCCTCGCCGTCGGGGTAGAGCAGCAGCAGGTGGTCGCACCAGCGTGCCGCCAGGTTGAGGTCGTGCAGGCACATCAAGACGGCCTTGCCCTGTGCGGCCTGTTCGGAGAGCAGAGCCATCACCGCGGTCTGGTGGTGCAGGTCGAGATGGTTGGTGGGTTCGTCGGCAAGCCAGATACTCGGCGCCTGGGTCAGCACCGTGGCAATGGCCAGGCGCTGCCGCTCGCCGCCCGAGAGCGTGCTCACCAGCCGCTCGGCCAGGTGGTCTATGTCGAGTCGTTCCAGCGCCGCCTCGGCCAGGCGCAGGTCCACGGCCCCCTCCATCTGCCAGGGAGAAAGCCAGGGGTGACGGCCGATCAGCACGGTCTCCCGCACCGTGGCGGGAAAACCATCGTGGCGCTCCTGGAACACCAGCCCCAGGGTACGCGCCACCTGTCTTCGGCCCAGCGCGGCCAGCGGGCAGCCATCGACGAGTACCCGGCCAGCGCGGGGTGCGCGCAGCCCGGCCAGGGTATGAAGCAAGGTGGTCTTGCCGGCACCGTTGGGGCCGAGCACGCCCCACACCTGCCCCGGCTCGACGCTGAGCGAAAGCGGGCGACCGTCGCACCGCCCCGGCACGTCGACCACCAGCTCGCTGATCTCGAGACGATTCATCAGCGGCTCCGATACAGCAGGAACAGGAAAGTCGGCACGCCGAGCAGCGCCGTGATCACCCCTACCGGTAGCTGTTCCGGCGCGATCAGGGTCCGCGCCAAGGTATCGGCCAGCACCAGTAGGATGCCGCCTGCCAGTGCGCAAGCGGGCAGGATCAGGCGCTGGTCGTTGCCGAGCACCAGGCGCAGCATGTGCGGCACTACCAGACCGACGAAGCCGATGCTGCCGGCCGTGGTCACCGCCATCGCCGTGAGCACGCTGGCGGCAAGATAGATCGTCCATTCCAGCGGGCGCACTTTGACACCCAGCGCTGCCGCCTGCAGCGGGCCCCGCGCCATGACGTTGAGGCTACGGCCCAGCGGCATCAGCAGCAGGCAGATCAGCAATAGCAGCGCCAGCGGTGGCCAGGGCGTACGCGAATAGGAGAGGTCCCCCATCAGCCAGTAGAGCATGCCGGGTAGTCGCTCGGCGGGGCTCAGTGCCAGCATCAGGGTGATCACCGCACCCCAGCCGGCGGCGACTACCACCCCAGTGAGCAGCAGCCGCGACGGTGTCCAGCTGCCGGTACCGTGGGCCAGTCCGAAGACCAGCAGCGTCGAGAGAAAAGCCCCGGCGAAAGCCGAGCCGCTGATCAGCGCCCCGCCCAACCCGGCAAGCATCGCCGCCAGCGCGCCCACCGAGGCTCCACCGGAGAGGCCCAGCACGTAGGGGTCGGCCAGCGGGTTGCGCAACAGCACCTGCATCAGGGCACCTGCCACGGCGAGCAGGCCACCCACGGCAAAGGCCGCCAGCGAACGTGGAATGCGCAGTTCGAGAATCAGCGTACGCGCCAGCGGGCTGCCCTCTCCGCCTACCACCGACCAGACATCGCCCAACGACAGCGCGGCACTGCCCAGCGTCACCGACAGCAGCAGCGCCGCCAGTCCCAGCAGGACAAGCACGCCCAGCGGCAGCCACAGCGAGCGGCGGCGGGGAATCGTCATCGCTTCAGCGCTTGCCGCGGGCATGGTCGAGTTTCTTACATAACAACCGGCTGCCCTCCAGCAGCCGCGGCGTAGGCCGCTGAATCAGCGACGGCGGTACGAAGTAGAGGTTGTCGCGTTCGACCGCAGTCAGGTTCGGGTATTGCTCCCAGTGAGTCAGCCACTCGCGGTTCTCCTCGCCCATGCCGCCGGCCAGGATTGCCTCGGGGTCGGCGGCGAGCACCGACTCGTCGTCGATGCGCGGCACCAGTCTCGACAGCTCGCCGAAAACGTTGACGCCGCCGCACAGGGTCAGCACCTTGCCGATCAGGTGCTCGTCGTTGATGGTCATCAGCGGCTCGTCCCATACTTGGTAGAACACCGGCATCGGCTCGGCGTCGGCATAGCGCTCGGCGAGCGCTGCCATGCCCTGGCGAAATTCGGTGGCAATGCGGTCTCCCTCCTCCCTGGTATCGGCAAGCAGGGCCAGTCGCTCGATGACGCTGGAGACGTCTTCGAACTCGCGCGGTTCGATATAGAACACCGGTACACCAAGGGACTCGATGGTCTCGAGCTGCTCGGGCGGGTTGCCGGTGGTCCAGCCGATCACCAGATCCGGGCGCAGCGAGACCAGTGCTTCGAGATCCATGCGGGTATGGCTGCCTACCGACGCCACCTCCCTGGCCTCGGGCGGATAGTCGCTATAGGCCACCACCGCCACCACCTTCTCCCCCGCCCCGGCCGCATAGACAAGCTCCGTCGCCCCCGGCGAGAGAGCGGCAATGCGGCTGGCCGGCGCCTCGAGGCACACCTCGCGTTCACGGTCGTCGGTGGCACAGAGCGTATCGGCACGCGCCTCGCCGGCTCCCAGCACCGACAGGACCAGGGCCAGCAAGGCGCCGGTAAAGGCAGCGGGACCAGCGGCCCCACTGAAACGGAAGTTACTGGCCAAAGTGAACACTGACGAAGGCCGCACGGCCGGCGTTAATGTAGTCACGAGCGGTCGCGTACTCCTTGTCCAGCACGTTCTCCAGCGTCAGGCGGGCCGACCACAACGGGGCGAACTGCCAGCCGGCACGCAGGTTGACCAGACCGAAGCCGCCCAACCGCTCCTGGTTGGCCACATCGTCGTAGCGATGTCCTTGCAGGATCCAAGAGCCGCCCAGGGACCATTCGCCCAGAGCACGGTCCACGTCAAAACGTGCACTCTTGGATGCACGACGGCGCAGTCGATTGCCACTCTCACGATCCTCCGGATCGATCCAGGTCAGTGCGGCAGCCAGCGTCCAGTCGCCGAGCTCGGCTCCACCCGATAGCTCGATGCCGCGTATACGCGCCTCGGCCACGTTCTGCGGCGCCCACATGCCGCCCTCGGTCGGCGCCCAGTCGATCATGTCTTCAAGCTCGGTCCGGTAGGCCGCGAGATCCCAGTACCAACGCTGGTACTGGCCGCGCACCCCCATCTCGACGGTGGCGGAGGATTCAGGGTCGAGCTCGGGATTGCCCGAATTCGGCCAGTAGAGATCATTGAACGTCGGCGCGCGGAATGCAGTGCCGTAGCTCGCTCGCAGCGTATGAGAACCATCCAGATCATAGCCCAGCGCCAGGCTGCCGGTGACTTCGTCACCGTAGGCCTCGTTGTCGTCGTAGCGCAGGCCGGCCTGCAGCGCAACGGGGGAGAAATCGAGCAGCCCTTGGGCGAACACGGCGGCATTGTCGCGGCTGGAGCTATCGTAATCCGTGGTGCCGGAAACCCTATCCTCGCTGTATTCGGCACCCGCTATCAGCTCGTGCTGGCCGAAGTTCAGTGTGTTCTGCCAACGAGCGGTCTGGGTGCGAGTTTCGATGATCGAGGGAAAATCCGTATTGTAGGTGTCGAGACCATCACGCGCTTCACTCAAGGTCAGGCGACTGGTCCACTGCTCGGTCACAGGCAGCTCGCCGTATATACCAGCCACTTGCTGGACGAAATCGCTCTCGCCGCTGTCGAACTCGTTATAGCCGCGGGCACGCATGGCCAGCAGACCCACCTCGGCACCACTATCGAAGGTATGGGCCAGGCGGGCCAAGGCCGAGGTATTGTCGTAGCCTCTGTCCTCGCCATCGCGCCGCACCGGTGTGCCGTCGGTGGTGAAGCGGCTGCCGGCGAAGCTGTAGCGGGTGCCACCACTGCTACCGGAAAGTCCCGCACTGTAGCGCTGGGTGTCGAAGGAACCACCGCCTGCGGAAAGGTATGGATACGGGCCGCCCTCTTCTGACTCGTGAGTGAAGAGTTGCACCACCCCGCCTACGGCATCTGCGCCATACAGGCTGCCGCGGGGCCCGCGCACGATCTCGGCACGCTGGAACATGCGCGGGTCGAGATAGTGCCAGGCAGCACCGCCCACAGTGGCGGAGCGCAGTCGAATACCGTCAATCATCAACACTGCCGATTCGGTACCGGTTCCGCGCAGATAGACGCTGCTGTTCTTGCCGAAGCTGCCGTTGGTGACGACATCCACCCCCGGCTGGCCGCGCAGCATCTCGGTAACGCTGGTGGGATCCTGGCGCCGCAGGGTGGCCTCGTCGAGCACGGTCACCGAGGAGAGCGTCTCGTCGGCGGTGCGCGGCGCCAACGTGGCGGTGACCACCAGCGGGTTGAGCGCGACGGTGTCGACATTCTCGCTTGTGGTGGCCTGGGCCTGAACGGCCAGAGGGAGGGCAGCCAGGCCGAAGGCGGCCAAGTGATACTTGGTTTTCATTCTGATTCCCTTGCTCGCCGTGCCTACCCGCACGGTCTTCTAGGCGAAGCCGGGGCGGCTTGGGAATCGAGAAAGGGAGAGTTGTGAGCGTCTGCCCTGCCTCGAGGTTACCCACCGCAACCCGGCATGAGAGGAACGCTGCACAAATGCTTGCGGAGAGAATCGCTGCGCTGCGTGCGCCTTGCGCTTCATCCCACTCGTCGATTTGTGAAACGTTTCCCGCTCTCTCGGGCCGGTCTCCGGGCTGACGAGCGAAGCAACGTCGCCATGACGCGCTTCGGGCCCATCGCCTTCCCATGCCGGGGCACAGTGGCGTGATGATGGACCCACACTCGATCACCGTTGCGGGGGCAGCGTCGGAATGCCTGTTCTCCCAAACCTGAAGAAAGGTCACCGACTTCCCGTTTAACCTCGAGAATTGAATGAGGCACCTGAGAGTGGGCGTAAACTAGCAATAGCGAGGCTGGGCGTCAACGCATCGCTGCGCCCAGAATTAGACAGATCAATAACTTAGCTGTTTCAACAAGCCGTTCCAGACGTACCAGACCCGCTCGCAGCGCGCCGCAGCATCCTGGGCGAGCCAGCCGTTGAGGTCGCGTAGGCGCCGCTTCTCGGCCGAGAGCGGCACGATGCCACGACCCATCTCGAGCATGACCAGCACTACCTCGCCGCCGCTCCGGGCTTCCCATGCATGCAGTGCATCGAGCTCTATGGCCATGGCCTGGCGTAGCCCGTCGTCGTCGGGCTCGTCGGCCAGTCGTGCAGCCAGCCAATGCTCCCACCCTTCCATCACCAGGCAGCGAGTCGAGGCGGCGGACGAAGGCCACTTCTTCAGCGCACACCCGATATAGGCCGAATGCCAGACGGCTGTATCGAAGCGCTGCCTTACGATGCTGCGCTTGCCGGCACAGGTACCGCCGATGAAGAGCTGCATTGCCAGCACTCCCGATCGTCAACGGTGAATAGGAACCGGCGCCCCTCGGCCTGACTGACCCCGCCCTCCCAGAAGCCGATGCCCTCGAAGCGGCGGCGCAGTTCGCGAATCACGCCACCATGGGTGACGACCAGGGCGCGGTGCTGGCCGTGCGGCGAGCAGCCGGCCAACAGTTCGGCAAACCAGGCCTCGAGCCGCTGCCGCAGCTCGGCGGTAGACTCCCCTCGTGGCGGGGCCTGCTCGCCCGCGCTGTCGATCCAGGCGCGGTAGGCGGGTAGTGGCTCGAGCTCGTCGTAGGTACACCCTTCGTAGTCGCCGAAATCGAGCTCGCGCAGGCGCGCATCGAAGCATGTCGGACTGCGTGCCGCACGCCCCTCGATGACATGCGCCAGGGTCTGGCGGCAGCGAGTCAGGTCACTGCAGTGAGCGGTATCGAACTCGAATGTCTCCAGCGCCTCGCGCAGCCGAGCGAGCCCCACCACGGCATCAGGCAGCAGCAGCGGGATGTCACGCTGCCCCTGGTAGCGTCGCTCGCGATTCCACTGCGTCAAGCCGTGACGAACGACCACCAGCTCCAGGCGACCAGTAACAGCCATAGCTCTCCTCCTTCGATGACGGTTCCGACGATATCGCCGTTGATCCCCTTGAACGCATGCACCATGCCCCAGGCGTAGAGCGCCAGGAACGGCACAAGGGCCAGGCACAGCCACCATCCGCCGGATACCAGTATCGCCAACGGCAGCAGAGGCACTGCCGCCAGGGCAAGATCGAGCGGGATGAGATCGCGCTTCCAACTGGCCGCCATGCCCTCCGAGTGGGCAGCCGGTGCCAGCACCAGCAGCGCGGCTGCGGCGAGGCGTCCCAGCGACGGAATCACCACCAGCAGGGCCAGGCCCGCCCCTGCTTCCAGCAGTGCGAACAGCAGCGCCGCCTTCCACAGCAGCAGGAACACCAGCGCCAGGATGCCGAAGCTGCCTACGTGCGGGTCCTTCATGATCGCCCAGCGCTTCTCCAGCGGCGCATTGCTGCCCAGGGCATCGGCGACGTCCATCAAGCCATCCAGGTGCAGCCCGCCGGTCAGTGCCACCCATAGCGTGAGCAGCAACAGCGCCAGCAGCGGAGTGGGAAGAAGGCCCTCCAGAAGCGCGCCGGCAATAGCCAGCAAACCGCCGATCAGCACGCCTACAAGGGGGTAGCAACGAACCGCCCAGCGCCGTGTCGCTGCGTTCCAGGGACAGATGACCGGAAACGGCAGGCGGGTCAGGAACTGCACGGCCAATACCAGGCCGTAGGCGGCGTTTCTCATGAACGAAGGTGCCCTTGGCTTTTCCATGACCGGGGCAGGCCGGCAACGACCTGCTCCACCTCGTCCGCCTCGTGCGCCACCAGGCAGTGAACGCGCTGCAGGAAGGCGAGGTAGCGCCACACCTCGTCGTCATCGGGCGGCATGCCCTCGTTGACGTCGTTGGAAACGATCACCAGCGCAACGTCACGCTGCCTGGCCTCGGCCAGCGCCCGCTTGACCATGGCGATGCCTTGCGCCTCGTCGAGCGGGCTGGCATACAACAGCTGGCTGGCCCACAGCGTCAGGCAATCGAGCAGCAGCGTGCTGCCAGGCGCTACCCGGTCGAGGGCGGCCAGTAAATCGAACGGCTCCTCGAGCGTAATCCAACCCTCACCGCGAGAGCATCGGTGCCGCTCGACGCGGGACTGCATTTCCGCATCGCCGCCGCTCCTCGCCGTGGCCAGGTAGTAGCGCTTGCCGCCCCGCTCGGTCTGCCAGCGCCGCGCCAGTGCTTCGCCATGGGTACTCTTGCCGGAACGCGCCCCACCGCTGACGAAAGCGATCATGACGTTCTCCAGCGGGCAATGGCATCGAGCAGTTGCGTATTTTCCTGCCGCGAACGCACCGCGACGCGCAGCCATGCGCCATCGAGGCCGATGAAGTTGTAGGTATGGCGTGCCAGAACGCCACAGCGTGCCATGTGCTCCAGCAGTGCCGACATGGGCCGCGCCCCGCCATCCTGCAGCAGCAGGAAGTTGGTGCAGGAGGGCACCACCCGCAGCCCCTGAGTTTCCAGCTCACCTTGCAACCAGGGTCGCTCGATGTCGAGCCAGGACTGGGTTCGCTGCAGGTAGTCCTGGTCTTCCAGCAACGGCACGACCAGCGCTGCCGCCACCGCATTGACGCTCCACGGCAGCTGAAGCCTGGCGATTTGCTCGACCGAAGGGCCATCGCCCAGCAGGTAGCCGAGTCGCAGGCCGGGGATGGCGTAGAGCTTGGTCATGGAGCGCAGCAGCAGCAAGTTGTCGTAGCGGGTCAGCAGCGGCGTCAGCCGCTCGTCTGGGGTGACGAAATCGATGAAGGCCTCGTCTACCACCAGGGTAGTGCCGTACTGCTGCCCCACTACCAGCATGCGCTCGATCATGTCGCACGCAACGAGCGTGCCGGTGGGGTTGTTGGGCCGGCACAGGAGTACCGCATCGGCCTCCCCCATGGCGTCGAGGGCACGCGACTCGTCCAGCTCGAAGTGCTCGCCTTCCAGTTCAAGATGCTGCACGGCGATGCCGTAGTGGCGGCAGGCACGCTCGTATTCGCAGAAGGTGGGCTGTACAACGACGGCCCTGCACGCGCCACGCTTTGCCAGCAGTGCAGCCGCCAGGAAGATTGCCTCGGCCCCGCCATTGGTCAGGCGTACCTGGCCGGGGGTAAGCCCTTCGGCCCGGGCAATGGCCTCCCTGGCAGCCGTGTAGTCCGGGTCGGGATAGACGGAGAGCTCGGCCAGGCAGCCCCCGAGCCGTTCTGCCAACCAGGGAGGCGGCCCCAGAGGGTTGAGATTGGCGCTGAAGTCGAGCATCCCGCTGCCGGCGGTGAGGCCGAAGCGATGCAGTACCGGCTCCGGACGCCCGCCGTGGCTGGGCCAGCCTCTCATGTTTCCTCCCGCTCGTTCATGCGCCTGCCCCCCATGCCACAACCAAGCCTGCCATCAGCAGAAAAAAGACGATCCAGGTCCCGTGCATATGGCGTACGGCACGGCCGATATGCGCCACCCGTAGCGGCTCGCGCGGTTTACCCATTGGCGCGCGCTCGGAAATGCGTCCGCCATAGTGATTGATACCGCCGAGTTGAACGCCCAGCAGGTACGCCATCATCGCCTCGGGCCAGCCGGCATTGGGGCTGGGGTGGCCCGGCGCATCGCGCCAGGTCCCGGCCAGCGCCCCTCGCCTGCGCGCGCCGGGAATCGACAGGGCAGCCAGCCACATGGCCAACGCCGTGAGCCTGGCCGGGACCCAGTTGGCCAGGTCGTCGAGCCTGGCCGAGGCGTAGCCGAAATCGGCGTAGCGCTCACTACGGTAACCGACCATGGAATCAAGCGTGTTCACCGCCTTGTAGGCCAGCGCCAGTGGCGCCCCGCCGAGCAGCGCCCAGAACAGTGGCGCGGTGATGCCGTCGACGCTGTTCTCGGCCACGGTTTCGACGGTAGCCCGGGTGATGCCGGCCTCGTCGAGGGCTTCGGTGTCACGCCCCACGATCATCGCTACGGACCGATGCGCCTTGACGAGATCGCCCCGAGCCAAGGGCGTTGCCACGGCCAGCGCCGCCTCACGCAGTCCCTTGATGGCAAGGGCGGTCGCCAGCAGCAGCAACTCACCGGCAAGCCCCAACCAAGGGTGCAGCCAGGCAAGCACGGCCAGCGTGGCCCAGGTCGACGCGAAGACGATCACAACAACGCTGCCGGCCAGCACGAACCCCTTGAGGCGTCGCGCAAGCGACGAGCCTTGGTTCCAGCGGCGCTCCAGAGCGTCGATCAGCCGTCCCATGGCGACAACCGGGTGCGGCAACCAGCGCGGGTCGCCGAACACCAGGTCGAGCAAGATGGCCCCGCACAACAGCCCTAGCAGCATGGGGCTCAAGGGCTCGACGCTCATGCGGTCGAGCCACCATCCGCGACGCCAGCCGAATCGAAAGTGGCCATTTCGGCCAGCATGCGACAGGCGGCCTCTAGCAGCGGGAAGGCCAAGGCCGCTCCGGTGCCCTCGCCCAGGCGCAGCTGCAGGTCGAGCAGCGGCCTGGCCTCGAGCAGTTCGAGGGCGATGTCGTGCCCCGGCTCGCAGGAACGATGAGCGAACAGCAGGTAGCCACGCAGTTCAGGCGCCAGCCGACAGGCCAGCAGCGCCGCCACGGTGGCAATGAAGCCGTCGACCAGGATCGGCATGCGCCGTGCGGCTGCGCCCAGGTAGGCACCCGCCATGGCGGCGATCTCGAGCCCGCCCAGCTTGGCCAGCAGCTCGAGCGGCTGCGACGAGTCTGCGCGACGAGCGGCTAGCGCATTTGCGATCACCTCGGCCTTGTGCGCCAGCTGCGCGGGGGCAATTCCGGTCCCTTGACCAACTAGGCGGCTCACCGGTTGACCGCTCAAGGCAGCCAGCAGGGCGCTGCTCGCGGTGGTGTTGGCAATACCCATTTCGCCCACGATCAGGCAGCGGCAGCCGGCGGCGTGGCTGCGCTCGGCAGCGTGGATGCCCACCTCGATGGCGCGCTCGGCCTCGGCCAGACTCATGGCATCCTCACGGGCAACGTTGGCCGTGCCGCGGCGCACCTTGTCGTGCACTACGCCTGCGCCTTCGACATCGCCCTTGACGCCGACGTCGATGACCTCGAGCCGCGCGCCGATCTGGCGGGCGAAGACGTTAATGGCGGCCCCACCGCCAACGAAATTGGCCACCATCTGGGCGGTGACTTCCTGCGGAAAGGCCGAGACGCCCTCCTCGGCCACGCCATGATCGGCGGCGAACACGATCACACCGGGCGGCGTGACCGTCGGCAAGGTCTCGCCGCTCATACCGGACAGCTCCAGGACCAGCGATTCGAGACGGCCAAGGCTGCCGGGGGGCTTGGTGAGGCTATCCAGGCGCGCCTGAACGGGGCCTGACGGGGATTCATCGACAGCCGAGATCGAAGCCAGGGTTTCGGCAAGCATGAGGAGATCCTGATAGGGCGAAAGGCTGTGGCCATCTTAACAGGCTGGACCGCGCTGTCACGGTGCCGTGCCGAGCGCTTCTGCCGGCGGCGCCTCCTGTCGCTCTACGGTCCCTTCATCGCTCCAGGCCAGCCGCGCCGAGTTCGCCACCACGCTCAGCGAGCTTGCCGCCATGGCCAGCACCGCTACCCATGGCGGTATCGGCATGGCCACCGCCAGACCCAGCGCCAGCAGATTGTAAATTCCCGAGAGCAGCAGGTTCTGACGCATGACGCGACGGGTACGCCTTGCCAGGTCCAGAGCGTTCTCGACACCCGACACACCCGGCCTCATCAGCGCCACGCTGGCTCCCTCCTGTACCGTCGAACTGGCACCCAGCGGTGCCACGCCCACGCTGGCGGTCGCCAGCCCCAGCATGTCGTTTAGCCCATCGCCGACGTAGAGCGAGGGCTGCGGCATGGCCGCGAGCAGCTGTGCCTTGGCCTCCGGGCTGCGTCCGGCGTAGCACTCTGCGGGGCGTAGCCCGACCGCCTCGCCCAGCCGACGCACCGCCTGAGCTCCGTCTCCACTGATCAGGGCCAGTACAAGCCCCTGCCGGCGCAGCCTGGCCAGGGTCGCGGCGGTGCCGGGCAGTGCCGCCTCTCCCAAACGAAAATGCCCGATCCAGCTCCCGCCGCAGGCCAGCAGCACTTCACTTGCGCCGGCTTCTTCCAGGCCATCGACGTCGATGCCCTTCCCGGCCAGCCAGGCGCGGCTACCCAGCAGCAGCGGACGACCGTCAGCCAGATCCACGCGCCGTCCACGTCCGCCGAACTCCTCGGCCTCGGCTACCTCTTCGCTGCGGTCCACGCCGGCGTCCCGGGCGTGTCTGCACACCGCGCGCGCCAGCGGGTGACCACTGCCCTGCGCCGCACTCGCCGCCAACGCAAGGATGTCGACCTCGCGATAACCGTGTGCCGGCCGCACGGCCAATACTTCGGGCTCCCCCGGCGTCAGCGTCCCTGTCTTGTCGAAGGCCACACTGCGGACCGTCGCCAGCACCTCGAAGACACTCGGGTCACGGACGACAACGCCATGTTCCAACGCCTGCCCGCTAGCCGCCAGGCCGGCCAGGGGTATCGCCAGGCCCACGGCGCAGGGGCAGGCTACCACCAGCACCGACAGCGCCCTCACCCACGCTTCTTCAGCCGGCACTCCAGCCAGCCAGGTCGCGGCAAGAGTCAACAGTGCCAGCACCACGGCCACGGGACTGAGCCAGCCGGCGAAGCGATCGGCCAGGCGTTGCAGTTCACCCTTGCGAGCCTGCTGCCACCACATCTGTTCGCGCAGGCGGTCCAGGCGACACTCGCCGGCAGGCGCAGTGACTTCAAGCACCAACGTCGCGCCAAGATTGCGGCAACCCGCCGCTATGGGGTCGCCCGCCAGGCAGCGCCGAGGGGCGCTCTCACCGGTCAGTGGAGAGAGGTCGAGCAAGGCTTCGTCGTCGCACAGCATGCCATCCAGCGGCAGCGCTTCACCGCCCTCGACGCGCACCCTGTCTCCCACCGTCACCGCCTCCAGGGGGCGGGTGTGCCAATCGCCCTGTTCCCAGCGCTGGACTTCGGTGGAAGGTTCGTACAGTGCTTGCAGTGCGCGCAGCCCGCGATGGCGACACAGGGTCTCCACCAGCCGGCCCGCCAGCAGCAGCGAGACCAGCATCACCGCAGTATCGAAATAGACCTCCGGCGAACCCTGTGAAAGCAGCCACAGCGACACCCCTACCGCCGTCAGCGCGCCCAGCGATACCAGGGCATCCATGCCGGGGCGCCATGCCCGCAGCGTACGCCAGCCCGCTCGATAGAACGGCAGTGCCACGTAGGTGACGACGGGCAGGGCAAAGGCACCGGACACCCAGGCCATGACCAATTCCAGGCGGGAACTGGGCATGGCACCCACGTAGATCAGCAGCGAGGCGATCATGGTCCACATGCCGAAGGCGATTGCCGTCAACAGGCGCAGGGTGAGGTAGCGGCTTTCGGCCTCCAACCTCGCCTGCGCATCGCCCATCGCCTCGGGCGGCCCGAGGCAGTAGCCGAGCCGGCGCACGGCGGCGGCCAGTCGGGTTTCCTCCAGGGCGTCCGGCTGGCCCTGCACCAGCAGGGTGGCGCTGGGGTAGTGCACGCTGGCAGCCACCACACCGGATAGCCGCATCAATTGGGCCTCGACGGCCAGCGCGCAGCTGGTGCACCACAGCCCCTGGAGTGAGTAGAGCGCCTCGCCGGTACGCGAAGCGTCGCGATGGGAAGTTGATGTCATGCCTGAAGCGTAATCGTCATTGAGCAATCAATCAGCATTGGCGATACGCAGATGAGGCCATATACTGTATGCAAGTACAGTAAACGGACTCGCCCCATGCCTGGATTCGATCAGAAGCAGCTACGCAAGGGCCGTGGCGCCACCTACAACCCCGACAACCGCTTCGCCCCTACCCAAAGCCAAACGGAGGACGATGGCTGGTGGCAGGAAGAGATGCCAACGCGGCTGGCCACGATCGTCAGCGACGAGCAGGCGCGCAGCGCACTCTCCTGGAACGACTCGCCCGATCTTGCCTTCGACCGCTCGCTCAACCCTTACCGCGGCTGCGAGCATGGCTGCATCTACTGCTATGCGCGGCCCAGCCACGCCTACTGGGACCTGTCGCCGGGCATCGACTTCGAGACCCGTCTGATCGCCCGTAGCGGCCTGGTCGATCGGCTACGCGACGAGTTTTGCAAGCGCAGCTACGTGTGCCGGCCCATCGCGCTTTCCGGCAACACCGACTGCTACCAGCCACTGGAAGCGGAGCGCGGCAGCACCCGAGAGATACTCGCCTTCCTGCTCGAGTGCCGCCATCCGGTTTCCCTCATCACCAAGAGTGCGCTGATCCTGCGTGACCTGGACCTGCTCTCCGAGCTGGCCCGCCATCGCCTGGCCAGGGTCTCGATCAGCCTCACCAGCCTGGACACCGAACTCAAGCGCAGCCTGGAGCCGCGCACCGCCTCCCCTGCCGCACGCCTGCGTACCATCGAGCAGTTGAGAAAAGCCGGTATACCGGTGGGGGTCATGGTCGCGCCGATCATCCCGGGCTTGACCGACCACGAGCTGGAGCGTCTGCTCGAGGCGGCCCGCGACGCCGGGGCGGAATCAGCCGGATGGACGTTGCTGCGCCTGCCGCACGAGGTGGCGCCGCTGTTCGAGGATTGGCTGCAGGCACACTACCCGGAGCGGGCCGGCAAAGTGATGAGCCTGGTGCGCCAGTGTCGCAGCGGCGCCGACTACGACAGCCGCTTCGGCAAGCGCATGCGCGGCGAGGGAATATTTGCCGAGCTCATCGCCCAGCGCTTCGACAAGGCCTGCCGCCGTCTGGGCCTCAACGACCCGGAAAAGCGCGAAGCGCGCCAGCTCGACACCACGTCCTTCCGGCCACCCCGGGCTCAGGGCGACCTGTTCGCCTGAGCCGGGCTGGCCACAACGGAAGGGAAGCTACCCGAGGGCGTGTCAGGAAAGGTGCCGCAGATCCTCGATAACGGTGCCGTTCTCCTGCACCTCGGCCTCGTGGCCTGCCTCGCGCCACGGCTCGTCCAGCGCCGCCTGGTACCACTGCTGCATGGCGGGTAGCGCCAGTAGCCGTTCGACATATGCCATCGAGGGTTCACCGAGGTCGAGCGCGAAGCTCTGCACGCGGAACGCCACCGGGGCGAAGAAGGCATCCACCGCAGTGAACGTATCCCCCGCCAGGAAAGGACCGCCGAAGCGCTCAAGGCCCTGCTGCCAGAGCTCGTCGAGGCGGGCCAGGTTGTGCGCCAGGGCGTCCGGTATCGCGTGCAACCGCACCCTGACCCCGCAGTTCATCGGGCACAGGCTGCGCAAAGGAGAAAAGCCGGCATGCATCTCGCTGTTGGCGCAGCGCGCCCAGGCGCGCGCCTCGTCAGCGGCAGGCCATACGCCGGCGTGACGCTCGGCCAGGTATTCGACGATCGCCAGCGACTCCCATACGACGCGTTCGCCGTCCTCCAGGCAGGGCACCAGTCCGGAAGGCGAGAATGAGCGAAACGCAGTCCAGTTCGATCCCGGCTCGAAGGGGGTCAGGCGCTCCTCGAACGGGATGTCCAACTGCCGCATCAGCACCCAGGGGCGTAGTGACCAGGAAGAGTAGTTCTTGTTAGCGATATGAAGGCGATACATGTTGGAACCCGTCGCATGGAAAAGAAAAGACAGCATAGCCTGCCAATATCTTTTCCTTCCAGGCGAGTCATTCGAAAACTGTGCCAGCGTTCGCAGCATGAGCCCAATTCAAGGAATCAGCACCGCAGCCCCCGACAGCCTACCCTCGCGCAGGTCGGCCAACGCCTGGTTGGCCTGCTCCAACGGATAGGCGCGGGTCTCGGTGCGTATCGGCACCGTAGGCGCCAACGCCAGGAACTCCTCGCCATCCTGCCGGGTGAGATTGGCGACCGATTTAATGCTGCGTTCCTGCCACAACAGGCGATAGGGAAAAGCGGGGATGTCGGACATGTGAATACCGCCGGAGACGACTGTCCCACCCGGCCGCACCTGGGCCAGCGCCAGCGGGACCAGCTCTCCTACCGGCGCAAACAGCAGCGCGGCATCGAGGGGCTCGGGCGGAGACTGGTCGGCATCACCGGCCCACACGGCGCCAAGTCGGCGGGCAAAGGCCTGGGCCGCGTCGTCACCCGGGCGAGTGAAGGCGTAGACACGCTGGCCGCACGCCACGGCGAGCTGCACGAGAATATGGGCTGCAGCACCGAAGCCATAGATCCCCAGACGTCTATTCTGCTCCCCACCGGCCAGACGCCAGGTTCGATAACCAATCAAACCGGCACACAGCAGCGGAGCCGTGGCCTGGGCATCTTCCGCCATCAAGGGAAAGCAGTAGCGGGCATCGGCTACGCCGTATTCGGCATAGCCGCCATCAAGGGTATAGCCAGTAAATAGCGCGCGGACACAGAGATTCTCACGCCCGGCTTGGCAGGCCTCGCACTCGCCGCATGTCCAGCCCAGCCAGGGAACGCCGATACGCATGCCCAGTGACAGGTGGGAGATGCCTTCCCCCAATTGGGTAACCTCAGCGACGATCTCGTGCCCCGGCACCAGTGGCAGGCTGGGCGACGGCAGCTCGCCATCTACCACATGCAGATCGGTGCGGCATACGCCACAGGCCAGGACGCGAAACTGCACCTGCCCCGTCCCGGGTAAGGGTCTGGGTACGAGATCCCATTTCAGCGGCTGGCCTGGAACATGCAGTCGCATGGCACGCATCTGGGACATGACCGGCTCCTCTTGTTATATACAAGGCTCAAGAGCCAGCATAACGCAGCCGAGCCAGCAGGATCAGCTTACGACGACCTCGTAGCCGGTGAACTTACGCAGGTTGATCACCCCGGTATCGAGCATCAGGTACTGCCCCTTGAGGCCCAGCAGCGTACCGGCCACCTCGGGCTGCTTGTCGAAGTTATGCGAAACGATCTTGCGCGGGAACTCCAGCACCGGGTATTCGAAGCAGACCGGCGCCTCGTCCAATTCGCGAATGGTATCGGCGCCAAAACGCTCGCGCAGCTGGGCGATCCCACCCTCGAGCCGGGCCAGCAGCCGGTTTCGCTCCGCTGCCAGGTCGAGCGGTTCAACCTCACCCTTGAGCATGGCGCGCCAGTTGGTTCGGTCGGCGACCTCTTCCTTGAACAGCATTTCGACCAGGCCGGACTGCAGACGGGTTTCGACCACCAGGATCGGTAGCGCCTGGATTGCGCCCTGATCGAGCCAGCGCGTCGGTACCTGAGTCCCCCGCGTGATGCCGACCTTGAGGCCGGAAGAGTTGGCCAGATAGACCACGTGCGGCTGGAAGCAGTGGCGCTCGGCCCACTCTGGCTCACGGCAGGTGCCGGCGTCGAAATGGCAGGTCTCGGGCTTGACGATGCAGGTATCGCACTGGGCCAGCTTCTTGAAGCAGGGGTAGCAGTAACCTTGGGCGAAGCTCTTCTTCGTCGCCCGGCCGCAATGGGTACAAGCGATCGCTCCGGTCCAGGTCAGCCGCAGGGACTGGCCGAGGCGCGTATTGAGGTCGAGCCGGTGCTCGCCGGCGCGCAGCGTGTATTTCACTGACCCACCCTGCTCGCCCGGCGCGATGGTCATCTTGCTCAGGCAGCCCTGCACCGAGGCAGCGGCTTCGATACGGTCGAATTCAGTCACGGCATACTCAGTCACGAGCGGCATCCCGGGCTAACTCCGCCAACTCGGGCGGCACGTCGCTCCCATTGCTGGCGCTGCCGCAGGTACGCTGCTGCAAGTAACCGACCCGCTGCTCTTCAGGCACATGGTTCTCGTGCTCGTAGCGAATCACCGCCTCGAGGCAGAGTTCGGTCTGCTCCGCGGTCAGCATACGGCCATCGGGCCATTTGCGCAGCGCCACCGCCTGCTTGAGGCTGTCGTAGATGGCCGGCGTCATCTGCCGGATCATGCGCTCGAAGGTCATATCGCTCATACAAACTCTCTTGATCAAAGGCGGCGGGCACGGCTCGAATAATACCACCCCAACAGCAGCCCCACGACCAACCCACCCAGGTGTGCCTCGTTGGCGACGTTGCCGAAACCGACCGCTTCAGCCATGTCGGTCATGGTGAAGACCATCCAGCCGAGCATGAACACCACCAGCATCTGCGGCACGAAGAAACCGCTACTCGGCACCCGGCGCGACATCAGCCAGACATAGCCGAGCAGGGCGAAGTCGACGCCCGACATGCCGCCGAACAGCGCGGTACCGGTGGCGTACTGGGCGAGGTTGGCGCCGATACCCGCCCCCAGCAGAATCATCAGCATGCGCCCGCTGCCCTGCAGCGTCTCGACCTGGCGTCCGAAGTACCACAACCACATCATATTGAAGATCAGGTGCATCCAACCGAAGTGCAGGAAGGCCGGCGACAAGAATCGCCACACCTGCCCCGAGGCCAGCACATCGGTCAGGTTACCGAAGGCCAGCCCGCCGCCAACGATGGCGACTGGCACGACGGTCAGCATGGCCACCACGATGTCGCCGAGCACGGACATCAGCGCAAACACCAGCAGCGAAATACCCAGCGCCGCGGCCGTGACGGGTGCCTGGCGCAGGGAAATAGCCAGTGAGGCACCGCTCACCGAACGCTGGCGGCGCTCCGGCATGATCCGCTCGCCGCGCTGCCAGCGCGTCAGTAGCCGTATCATCGCATCATGCTGAGCAGGGTCGGCGAGCCACAGCACCTGCCCCTCCGTCTCCTCAGTGAAGCGATGCCCGATTCGGTGAGCCCACAAGGCACGACGCAGCTCGCTGGTGTCCGTGTCGTGGGGAAACAGCATGATTCGGTACATGAAATCTTCCTGAACCAACCTTTTGAAAGCATCTTGCGCTGCAGCGGTGCTTTTCTCAAATTCGGCTCACGGCGCACATAAAAAATCCGGCGGAAGGGGGCCGCCGGATAAGAGCAAGGGATCATTCAAGGGAACACCTATTAAGATGGGCATAGCGAAAGGAAGTTCAGGGCGACAGCAAAAAAATGTTGTAAAAGTTTGTAACGCCATGCTCAATCAAAATCGATTTCCCAAGGCCTCGGCCTGGCCGCCTCCTCTTGGGGCACCCGAACCCAGACGAAGTGATTGGCGTCGAGCCGTTTTTCGCCACTCCAGCGATAGGCCACCAGACGCCCGAACTTCACCGCGCTGTAGTCCAGGCAGGCGATATTGGCCGTCGGCAAGGCCGGAATGCCCTCGCACCAGTAGTGGCCGATGAACAGCGGCGACTGATCGAGACCGTAATACGGCAAACGTGCACGCTCGGCCGCTGTCAGCTCGCGTTCCTCCAGGTCGTCGGGCAGATTGTCGGGCTGGAAGATCACATCACCCCAGGTGCGTGGCTCTCGCGCCCAGAAATGCGCCCTGAAGCTGCGCCGGGTGAAACCATCCCCAGAGTGAATTTCCACGCCTGGCGGCAACGGTAGATGCACGCCGCGGGTCAGGCGATCGAAGATGCGATAGGCCAGCGTATCCGGCGCCACGGACTGCTGCAGGAAGGGTTCGTCGATGACGCCTCCGGGGCACTCGTGATTCAGCGCGTCGACCAGCGTCTGGTCCCAACAGGCGTGGACCACTCGAAACTCACCGAAGTCCAGATACAGCGGCATCTCCATGAACCAGGACAAAGTCTCGTCCCACTCGGCCGGGTGATCGCGGTACTGGTCGAGGGTCTCCTTGATGATGCGGTTGTGACGCGGCGAGTGCTCGCGCAGCCACTCGCGACCATGCTGGCGAGGCGCACGATGACAGTAGGCCAAGGCATTGTACTCATGGTTGCCCATGACGATATACGCCTCGCCCTCCTCCACCATGCGCCGGGCGATAGTGACCGCCAGGCGAATCCGCGGGCCGCGATCGATCAGATCTCCCAGAAACACGACCCGCCGCCGCGGATGCCGGTAGACGCCGCCACGCTGGTGATAGCCGAGCCGCTCCAGCAGAGCCGCCAGGGTCGCCCCGCAGCCATGCACGTCACCAATCAGGTCGTAGCCCTCTATCGCCGCCTGCCTCACGTCAATCCCCCAGCCGATTGCTCCAGCCCAGCTTGCTGCGCAGGACCTCGTAAAAGTTATGACCGAGAGGATGTGCCAATTGCACCCGCTGAGGCTTGCGCTTCACCACCAGCACATCGTCGGGCTTGGCCACGGCACGTGTCTGGCCGTCACAGCTGATATGGGGATAGGTCTGGTTAGTCTCGCCGATGTGAACGTGGATCTCGCTGGCGGCATCGATGACGATGGGCCGGCTCGACAAGGTATGGGGGAACATCGGTACCAGCTCGATCACGTCCAGCTTGGGATGCATGATCGAGCCGCCCCCGGACAGCGCATAGGCGGTGGAACCGGTGGGCGTGGCCATGATCAGGCCATCGCTGCGCTGGCTGCAGACGAACTGCTTGTCGATGAACAGTTCGAACTCGATCATGCGCACTGCCTTGCCCGGATGCAGCACTACCTCGTTCAGGGCATCGCCGCTGCCCACCAGAGTACCGTCGCGGTACAGCTCGGCATCGAGCAGGAAGCGTTCCTCGACTTCGTACTGGCCGGCGAGTACCTGACCGACGCGCTCCTCGATCTCGTCGGGCGAGATATCGGTGAGAAAGCCCAGCCGCCCCCGATTGACACCCAGCACCAGAGTGCCGCTGTGACACAGCGTGCGAGCGGCCCCGAGCAGGCTGCCATCGCCTCCCACCACGATGACGAGATCGCAAAGCTCGCCCAAGGTGCGCCGGCTGGCTTCGGGATGGCCATGGTCGAGCAGCACGGTGGCGGTGCGGTCCTCGACGATGACATGTAAGCCACGCTCGTCGAGAAAGCGCAGCAGGCGCTTGAGGGTCTCGACCACCTTGGTACTGCCCAGGCGGCCGATCAGACCGATATTCTTGAACCCGCCGTGCTCTTTTTGCATGCCCTGGCCTCTCGGATCGTCGGCGCTCATTATGAAGGCTGGGTTCAGGGCGGGCAAACGCGACTCACGCTGTGACTGGCGCCCGGCGACGCAGCCACCACTCGTTGAGTAACAGCGAACCGACGATGATTGCCCCTCCCAGAGCCAGCCGCACCAGATCGGCATCGCGGTTCCAGATCACCAGATTGACTGCGAGCCCGGCGGGGATCAGAGCGTTGTTCATGATCGCCAGCGCCCCGGCGTCGACCCGTGTAGCGCCCAGGTTCCAGAAGAAATAGCCGAGGCCCGATGCTACCAGGCCCAACCAGGCCAGCACGCCCCACTGCACACCGGTACTCGGCAACGCGGCGGGATTGCCTAGCAGGGCGAAGGCCGGCAACACCACAATCAAGGCGCCGAGGTAGAACCAGGCAAAGACGCTGTGGCGCGGCAGTTCGGCAGGCAGCGTCACGGAGAGCCGCCGATACCCCACCTGCCCCAGCGCAAAGCAGATGTTCGCCCCCTGTACCACCAGGAAACCGAGCCAGAAGCCGCTGTCGAGACCATCGTAGCGAATCACTGCTGCGCCCAGCACTGCCAGGGCGGCGGTGAGCAGGTAGAACGGCGTGAAGCGGCCAAACAGGGCGTCGTCGAGCAGCGTCACGTAGAGCGGCGTGAAGATGGTGAACAGCAGCACTTCCGGTACCGTCAGCAGCAGGAAGGACTGATAGAAAAAGATGTACATGATGCCCAGCTGCACGGCGCCCAGCCCCATCAGGGCGAGCCGCTGGCGCCCTACCAGCAACGAGGGTCGCAGGAACGGCAGGAACACCAGCGCCGCCAGCGAAACGCGCATGAGGACTGCGAAGTAGCTATCTACCTGGCCGGCCAAGTAGACGCCGATCAGCGAGAACGAGAAGGCCCAGAGCGCGGTGACGCCGATGAGATAGCCCACGGTTAACCTCTTTGATCACGAAAGTTGACGGGCATTATACCGGCATGGCGCTCCGCTTCAACGCATCGATGCAGTGAAGCTCAGCTAGGCCGTGGCGCTGCGGAGCCTAGCGCCTCGCCAGGCAGATCAACGACATGCTCGCCGCGCTCGCGCCGCGTGGTGGCGAAGTACTCGGCGAGCCGAATATCGGCCTGGTCGCCGAACAGGATCGAGCAAGCCTCGCGTAGCCCGGGGGATTGGCGCATCGCCTCCTCGTGGACCACCAAGGCTATCTTCGAGCGCCGGCGCAGGAAATCCTCCAGCCGCGTGATCATCTCGCGCCGCTTGGCATAGCGCAGCTCGCAACGCAGGTACTCGGTGCCCTCGATCAGGACCTCGGCCTGTCGCGGGTTCTCGCGAATCTCCTCGAGCATCTCCAGCGCATGGGTACCATAGCGCCGCCATAATCGGCTCGACAGCGGCTCGGAGGCATCGGCTGCGGTCATGTCGTCGAGATGCATCAGCTTCGCCTGATGATGGAACTCCCGGCGCACCTGATCGGGCGGTTCACCGTACCAGCGATGCTGCGGGTACGGTACCTCGATCCCCATGCCTCCAACCGCCGCGACGACCTCCTCGCCCACGTTGAGGCAGTCGGTGAGCTTGCCGCCGAAGATGCTGAGATGGGCATCGCGCTGATTGAGATCAATGGCATGCTTGCGCGATAGCTGCAGGAAATCTCGCTCGCCACCGCCCCCCGCCCTGACCACCAGAGGACGCACACCGCAGCGAATGGAGATGATGTCCTCCTTGCCCAGCGGTCTGTCGAGTTCGAGACGCTTGTTGATATTGTCGAGCACGAAGCGAATATCGGCCTCGGTCGCCTCCACCTCGGGCTGCTCGACGCGTGTATCGGTGGTACCGATACATGTCCTCGGCCCCATGGGGATCACGAAGAACAGCCGGCCGTCATCGGCAAAGAACGCCAGCACCCGCTGGCTGTCGGTCAGCCGCGGCACGATCAGGTGGATACCCTTGGAATAGACATGGCGATGTTCGGTGGCCTGGCCGGTCAAGCCGTTGTGCTCGTCGACCCACGGGCCGGCGGCATTGATCAGAACCTTCGAACGGATTGCGATATCGTTGCCGCCGATTACGTCGCGTGCCCGAGTGGTCCAGAGACCGCCCTGACGCTCCGCGCCCAGCGACTCCACGTAGTTCACAGCCACGCCGCCGTAGTTGAGTGCGCCGCGAACGAAGTTGAAGACGAAGCGTGCATCATTGTCGTGAAGGTAGGCATCAGAATACTCGAAGCCTCCTACGGCATCGCGGATGTCGATGATCGCTTCGCTGTCACGGATCGCCTGCGGCGGGAGGAAGCGCGGAATGCGGGTAAAGCCGTTGCCGATCAGCCAGTAGAGCCAGGCCCCGGCCCACAGGTAGCGTGGATGATAGCGAAAGCCGCGTGTAATGGTGGTCAGGAAACGGATCTCCTGTACCGTGGCGGGATAACTCCTGATCAAGTGGTTACGACTCTTGCATAACTTGCGCACCAGCGCGAAGTCGCGGCTCTCCATGTACTTGATACCGCCCCACACCAGATTGGAGGAGTGCATGCTGGTGCTGCCGGCGAAGTCTCCGCGCTCGATCAGGGCGACCCGAACTCCCTTGCCGGCCAAGGCCGCCGCCGCCGAGGCGCCGTTGATACCGCCGCCAACGATCAGAACGTCGAAGACCTCATCGTCCAGCTTGTCGATATTGCTGCTACGCAGTTCCATGTGCGGACCTTTTACAAACAAAAGCCCCGCTCGGCGAGCGCCGAGCGGGGCCTGGAATGACCCGGACGGGCTACCGGAAACACGTGTTTCGTTGCAAGCCCGGCAAACTTGCGCCGGACCTGAGCCGAGTCGGGCGCCTTGCCCGATATCGACGTTTTATTGACGTGTACCGGCGGCCATCCACTCCTCCATCATCTGGTCGTAGGGCACAGTGGTTCCCTGCGGCATCTCGTTTTCCAGCTCGGCCTTGGGCGAGCCCTCCTGCGACAGCCAGTACTCCGGATCGCGCTCCTCGTTGAGCAACGGCGGATAGGACTCGAACACGTTGGCCCGCGCCAGGCGCGACATGATGTTGTCGAGTTCCCCGGCCAAGTTGTCCAACGCCTCTTTGGGGGTCACTTCGCCGCTGACCGCGGGTGCCAGGTTCTGCCACCACAGCGGTGCCATACGCGGATAGTCCGGCACGTTGGTCGAGGAAGGCGTCCAATTGGACTCGTTGGGGCTGCGGTAGAATTCCACCAAGCCACCCAGCTTGGGCGCCATCTCGGTCATCTGCTCGGAGAAGATGTCAGATTCGCGAATGGGCGTGAGGCCGGCCATCAGCTTCTCCAGCGAGACTGTCTTGGCGGTTGAGAACTGAGCGAACAGCCAGGCCGCGGTGCGCCTATCCTCGGGCGTGGAGTCGAAGAAGGTCCAGGAACCCACGTCCTGGTACCCCACCTTCATGCCCTCTTCCCAGTATGGCCCGGTGGGTGATGGCGCCATGCGCCACTTGGGGTTGCCTTCTTCGTCGGTGACGGGCAGCCCCGGGTCGGTCATGTCGGCGGTAAAGGCGGTGTACCAGAACATCTGCTGGGCGATGTTGCCCTGGGCGGGCACAGGCCCGGCCTCGCCGAAGGTCATGCCCTGCGCCTCGGGCGGCGCATACTTGTCGAGCCACTCGACCATCTTGGTCACGGCGAACACCGAGGCCGGCGAGTTGGTCGCCCCACCGCGACTGACGCTGGCGCCCACCGGACGGCTCTCTTCGTCGACGCGAATCCCCCAGTCGTCCACCGGGTTGCCGAACGGCACCCCGGGGCTGCCCATGCCGGCCATCGAGAGCCAGGAGTCGTGGAAGCGCCAGCCCAGCGAGGGGTCACGACGTCCGTAATCCATGTGGCCATAGATCTGCTCGCCGTCTATCTCACCCACGTGCTCGGTGAAGAACTCGGCGATGTCCTCGTAGGCGGTCCAATTGGTCGGCACGCCCAAGTCGTAGCCATAGATCTCGCGGAACTGCTCCTGCAGATCCTCACGCTGGAACCAGTCGTAGCGGAACCAGTAGAGGTTGGCGAACTGCTGATCGGGCAATTGGTAGAGGTTGCCATCCGGCCCGGTGCCGTACTGCAGACCGATGAAATCATCCAGATCGAGCGTCGGCAGCGTGTAGTCGGCCCACTCGTTCTCCATCGCCTCGTTCAGGTTGATGGTGGTCCCGTAGCGAATATGCGTGCCGATGGCGTCCGAGTCGTTGACGTAGCCGTCGTAGATGTTGCGCCCGGTCTGCATCTGGGTCTGCATGTTGTCTACGACATCACCCTCGCCAATGATGTTGTGGGTGACCCGGATGCCGGTGAGTTCCTCGAAAGCCGGTGCCAGCACGTCGCGCTCCCAGACGTGAGTCGTGAGGCCCTCGGCGACGGTATTGATCTCCATGTCGCGAAATGGCTCGGCGACCTTGGCGAACCACAGCAGCTCCTCGATCTGCTCCTCGCGCGATAGCGTCGAGTTCTGAAAATGCTCGTCGACGAGCCGTTCGGCGATCGCGCGCGCATCGTCGGATTGGGCGTGCAGGGCACCCGAGGCAAGCAGAAGACTGCCCGCCAGTGCCGTCAGTTTTAACCTGTTGTTCTTCATGTTGACCTCGTTCTGCGTGTGGTCGTCATCCTTGACATGGTTATCGTCCGTACTGCCTTGGTTCAGCCCCAGCGCATCAGCACCAGCAACCAGAGGACGGAAATCCCCAGGGCAAACCAAATCGAGAGCTCGGTAAAGCCGACCGTCACCAGGTGGATATAGGCGGCCGAAAGCAGTCCGATGAAGAGCCGATCTCCGCGGGTCGTGGCGATCGGCAGAAAGCCACGCCGCTCCACGGTCGGAGAGACCAGCTCCCAGGCCGTCATGCCGAGCAGTATGGCGGCGATGACGGAGAAGAAGATTGCCGTGGGCAGGGTCCAGACCATCCAGTCCATTGCGGTTTCCTCCCGTTCAGGTCCGGCCCAGGGCGAAGCCCTTGGCGATGTGATTACGCACGAAGTAGACCACCACGATGCCAGGAATGATGGTCAGCACGCCGGCGGCGGCCAGGGTGCCCCAGTCGATACCCGACGCCGTCGAGGTGCGTGTCATGATCGAGGCGATCGGCTGGGCATTGGTGGCGGTCAGAGTGCGGGAGAGCAGCAGCTCGACCCACGAGAACATGAACAGGAAGAACAGCGTTACCCCGATCCCCGAGCGGATCATAGGCAGGAAGATCTTCACGAAGAATGCCGGGAAACTGTAGCCATCGATGTAGGCGGTTTCGTCGACTTCCTTGGGCACGCCGCTCATGAACCCCTCGAGGATCCACACCGCCAAGGGGATGTTGAACAGACAGTGGGCCAGCGCCACGGCAATGTGAGTATCGAACAACCCCACCGAGTAGTAGAGCTGAAAATAGGGCAGCAGGAACACCGCCGGCGGTGCCATCAGATTGGTCAGCAACCAAAAGAACAGATGCTTGTCGCCAATGAACTTGAAGCGGCTGAATGCGTAGGCGGCCGGCAGCGCCACCGAGATGCTGATCAGCATGTTCATCAGCACGTAGGCCAGCGAGTTGACGTACCCCATGTACCAGTTGGCGTCGGTGAAGATTCCCACGTAATTACCTAGGGTAAAACTCCGCGGCCAGAACGAGAAGGTACCGAGGATTTCGCTGTTGCTCTGGAACGACAGGTTGAGCAGCCAATAGATCGGCAATATCACGAAGATAAGGTAGAAGCCCAGCAGTGCACGGCGACGCCAGCGGACGGTGGCGGAGCGAGTGCGCTTGCGGCGCTTGGCAGCCGCCTCGGCGGCCTGGCGACGTACCCTATCGGGCGTGGTCGGTACGGAGCTCGTCATGTCAGGCTCCTCCCTGAGTGGTGTTGTCCTTCTGGCTGTTCATGATCGCGGTGTAGAACACCCAGCAGACCAGCAGAATAATGAGGAAGTAGATCAGCGAGAATGCCGCCGAGGGGCCCAGGTCACGCTGTCCAATGGCCATGGTGGTCAGCGTTTGGCTGAGAAAGGTGGTGGAACTGCCCGGCCCGCCGCCAGTCAGCACGAACGGCTCGGCGTAGATCATGAATGAGTGCATGAAACGCAGCAGCACGCCGATGACCAGCACATTGGTCAGCTTGGGCAGTTGGATGTAGCGGAACACCGCCCACTTGGAGGCGCGGTCGATGCGCGCCGCCTGGTAATAGGCATCCGGAATCGCTCGCAGGCCGCTATAGCACAGCAGGGCGATCAGCGGCGTCCAGTGCCACACATCCATGAGGATGATCGTAACCCAGGCATCGGAGGGGTTGCGGGTGATGTTGTAGGCGTAGCCCAGCTCACGGATGCTCACCCCCATCAGGCCGATGTCACTGCGGGTAAAAAGCTGCCAGATGCTGCCCACCACGTTCCAGGGAATCAGCAATGGCAGCGTGATCAGAATCAGTACCGCTGACGCCTGCCAGCCGCGCTTGGGCATCAACAACGCAATGCCGATACCCAGCGGCACCTCGATCGCCAGAATGGTGAACGAGAAGGCGAATTGGCGCAGCAATGCGGCCTGCAGCGCGCGGTCGTTGAGCATCACCTCGAACCACTCGGTACCGGTGAAAAAGCGCGTGTTGGCATCGAACACGTCCTGCACCGAGTAGTTGACCACCGTCATCAGCGGCACGATGGCGGAGAACGCCACCAGCAACAGCATGGGCAGAATCAGGAACCACGCCCGATTGTTCTGGACCTTGTTCATTGCCCCACCTCCACGCGGAACTCGTCGATGTACAGGCTCAACCACGCCTCGGGGAAGCGGACGAACGCTTGACCCTCCGGCAAGGGCTGGTCCTCCTCCAGGCGGGCACGGAACGCCACACCGGCAAAGGTGAACGACACGATGCGGTAAGTACCGAGATCCTGAACGTTGCCGATCTCGATGGGGTAAGCGTCTGCGGCGGGAGCGGTCAGAATCTCGACGAACTCGGGCCGAATGCCCAGCTTGACGTTGCGCGAACGGGTTTGTTGGATCGCTCGTTGCAGCGCAGGCGGTAGAGTCAGGTCGACGGTGCCGGCACGCACGCCCCCCTTATCGGTTCGTACCACCTCGACGAAATTCATCCCGGGGCTGCCGATGAAATAGCCGACGAAGGTGTGGGCCGGTGCCTCGAACAGTTCGCGCGGGGTGCCGAACTGCACCACTTGGCCTTCATACATGACCGCAATCTTGTCGGCGAATGTCGAAGCCTCGAGCTGGTCATGAGTCACATAGATCATGGTGATGTTGAAGCGCTCGTGGATCTCCTTGAGCTTGCGTCGAAGCTTCCATTTGAGCTGTGGATCGATCACCGTGAGCGGTTCGTCGAAGAGAATCGCCGAGACGTCGTCGCGTACCAACCCACGACCCATGGAGACCTTCTGCTTCTCATCGGCAGTGAGGTTGCGTGCCTTGCGTCGGAGCAGCGAGGTGAGATCGAGAATGTCGGCCACTTCGGCCACGCGCTCGCGCACCTTGGCTTCGGCAGTGCCCACGTTGCGCAGCGGAAAGGCCAGGTTGTCGTACACCGTCATGGTGTCGTAGACCACCGGGAACTGGAATACCTGGGCGATGTTGCGCTCCTCGGGCGGCAACTCGTTCATTACCTGATCGTCGAACAGAACCTGCCCATCCGAGGGCGTGAGCAGACCGGAAATGATATTGAGCAATGTCGACTTGCCGCAGCCCGACGGTCCGAGCAAGGCATAGGCCCCACCCTGCTTCCATACGTGGTCCATTTCACGGATGGCGTAGTCCTCGGGTCCGGAGGGGCTGGCCGAATAGCTGTGTGCCAGCGACTTGAGAGTTATCTGGGCCATCAGTGCGCTCCTGGCCGTGACGGGATATGCACGACGTCGCCATGTCGGTCGAAGGCATAGATCTTGTGGGTCGGCAGGTAGACCTTGAGCGGCTGATCAACGGCGAACTCGTGTATTCCACCCAGGTGCAGTACCAGTTGGAAGCGATCGTTGCGCACGTGCAGGAAAGTCTCGGCCCCACTGATCTCGGCGATATCGACCGTTACATCCAGCTCCAGGTCATCTTCCGCCTGAGGCTTGAGACCGATGTGCGAGGCTCGCACGCCGAACTGGTACTGGCCCGGGGACAGGCCGGCCAGATCGCGGTTGAGCGGGAAATGCACGTTACGATCGAAAGTCACTTCCGAGCCTGACACCATCGCCGGCATCACGTTGATCGGCGGTTCCGAGAACATCTCGGCGCTGAGCACATCGCTCGGGCGGTGGTAGACATCCTCGGTGGGACCGTATTGCAGCAGGCGCCCCTCATGCAGCACGGCAGCGTGCCCACCCAGCGCCAGCGCCTCGTTGGGCTCAGTGGTGGCGTACACGGCGATGCAGTTGCGCGTCTTGAAAAGCTCGCGCAGTTCCTCGCGAAACTCTTCGCGCAGCTTGTAGTCGAGGTTGACCAGCGGTTCGTCGAACAGGATCAGGTCGGCATCCTTGACCAGCGCTCGGCCCATCGCGGTGCGCTGCTGCTGGCCGCCCGAAAGCTCCGCCGGGTAGCGGTCGAGCAATTGCTCGATATGCAGCATTGCGGCCGTGTCGTGGACCCGCTGGCGAATTTCCTCACGTGGCACCCGGGCCAGCTTGAGCGGAGAAGCTATGTTGTCGTAGACGGTGAGGCCCGGGTAATTGATGAACTGCTGATAGACCATCGAGACGTTGCGCTTGCGTACCGATTTGCGCGTCACATCCTCGCCATGCATCAGCACACGGCCACGGGTTGGTATTTCGAGACCGGCCATGATCCGCATCAGTGTCGTCTTGCCGGCCAGGGTTCGGCCCAGCAAAACGTTGAAGGAGCCGGGCGCCAACTCGAGGTTGACCCCTTCGATATGTGTTGCTCCGTTGACCACATGGTCGATGTTTTCAAGTATCAAGGACATGCTGAACTCTTTGTCATCGTTGTCGAGTCGTTGGGCGAGGCGGCGCGTGGGAATTACGACATGACCGACCGGCGCGCAACCCAATAGAGTCGCACGTACCGGTCGTGTCTTGGTCGCTGGAGAGTGGGTAAGGCATGGGTCTCGCCCTGTTATTCTTGTGGGTCGCAGACATTGAGGTGGCGAAGAGAAACGAACAAGGTATCGGTGCGATATGCTCTATTCTGATCGAAAACGAACCTCAAATGTTCGATTTACGATAGCGAGACTAGCTCAGCGGCCGATAGGCGGCAACGCTCATGTTCGATAAAACGCTTATACCATAGTCTAGTATCAGCAAAATCATCCCGAACTCTCGCTTTCGTTTCCAACATGGCTGTTCGATTCCGAAGGCGATTACGGGGGTACGTTGAGGAGTCCCGCCTTCCCTTCAATGGCCGCTGGACGGCAGCCAAAGCAGGCGTCTCGGCTCACCTCAGCCGGCGTCTCAACCATGACCAGGCGTAGAGGCAGCCCGGCACCCAACCCAGCAGTGTAAGGAGCAGGCTGACGAGCACGCGCGCGCTCCCCCCCTGGGCCAGGCCAACGGCCAAGGGAGGTAGAAGCACGGCTAGCGCCTTGTAGGAAAAGCGCAACGTCGCAGACTCTTGCCATGGCGAGGATGCCGTTGCCATCTGTGTGCCAGCAGTGGCTGAACTGCGCTCAGCCGACGGCACGTATTCCTGCACCACCGCGTCCACCTCGCGCTCCGCGCGCTCGGGCTCCTGTGCCTGACGATGCGCTTCGTGATCGACCTTCTGGTCGATGGATTCGGCACCTTCGGCCAGTTCCTCGTGATAGCGCTCCCAGTCCTCCCAGTCATAGGGAGTACCGGCGCGAGGCTGGTGCCCACCTGCCTGACGGGCACGCTCCCACGCTTTCTCCTCCAGCGTGTTGGGGCGCTCCTCGTCCCGGCGGCCATCGAGTCCTTTTCTCGCCAAGTATTCACGCGCATCCATAAACCACCTCCTGCTCTCACCGTCGCGCCAGGTTCGCCGGGCCTGCTTTCAGGCTAGACCAGGTCTCGTTGCCTTGGAGCCAATCTCGCCCGGCCATGTTCCGCTGCCGCCCCTGCCCCCGTTCGGGAGGGAACCAAGCGTTGGCCAGGGGTTGAAGGGATTCCTTATATCCGAGTCGACTCGGCTATGCTGAGAGTGTCCCGCCGAGAGCGTTCGGAACAAGGAGATGCGCCATGCCCAACCGGGCCCCTACCATCGTTCGCGAGATCATGTCCCGGGATTGCTACCGGGTCACAGGCAACATGTCGATCACCACCCTGGCCGAAGGCCTGGCCTTGCATCGTCTGCCCGGCGTACCGGTCGTCGATCATCATGACCAACTGATCGGTTTCATTTCCGAGCAGGACGTGCTCGGCAAGCTGCTCCAGAGCGCTTACCTCAACGACGAGGCCCCACTGGTGAAGGAACTGATGCGCAACGAGGTTCTCTCCGTTTCGCCTACCAAGAGCATCACCGATCTTGCACAGGAGATGCTAGGCCAGAAACCCAAGGTATTCCCGGTGACGGAACAGGGCCGCCTGTGCGGCATCGTGACCCGTCGCGATGTGCTGACCGCCATTCTGCGCATGCGGCACAGCTGAGCCCCTCCACCTTGCAGGCCTGATAGCAGGCCTCCCCCTCGAGAAACCGAACGAGCCTGACGGACAGGCTCGTTTCTTGTCGTGGGTGCTTGCTGTACGTGGCACAAAAAAAACCGCCCATGAGGGATGTCATGGGCGGCAAGATCGAAACTGCAAGCCAGAACAACAGTGTTAGCGACTGCCATCGCGCTGTTGCCTGTATCAGATATGACAGCAGCAAGCAAAAAAGTTCGCCACCGTTCGATAATTTTTTTCTCTCCCTCTCCCGACCTCGCTGCGAGAATCAGCGTCAAGGCCGCATGACGCATCGCATCGAACCGTTAAAACAAGTACTTAACCGACCGAAAAAGGGAAATTCACAAGACGGCTTGCAAAGCCCAAGCCCTTGGTTTTACTATCGAAACGCCTCGCGGGTGTAGCTCAATGGTAGAGCAGAAGCTTCCCAAGCTTAAGACGAGGGTTCGATTCCCTTCACCCGCTCCAGTTCCCGCAGCAGGCCGCTGCGCCAGGTAGCTTAGGTTGCCGGCCAGCTCGTCCCTTCCCAGCGTGGCTTTTCCATGGCTCTCTTCCTGCTCATCTTTGCCGTCTGCCTGTTCGTCATCGGCGGCGTCGTGCTGATCCTGCTGTTCTCGCGCACTCCGCGCTACCGCACCGAGCCGGAACAGCTGCTGGAGCTGTTCGACAAGGCCCTGGCCAACCAGGTGGGAGAAAATGAATGGAACGTCGTGATCACCTACCCCATTCGCCATGACGATTACCTCGACGGCGTGAGGCGCCGGGCCCAGCATTTGATGCAGGAGCATGGGCGTCCCTGGCAGCTGGCTCAGGGCAAACCGCTGCTCGACAAGACAGGCCGGGAGGAGTTGTCCGCCCTGCGCAGTCACTTGGCTTCCCACCAGCGCCTGCGGGAGCGGCAGCGCAACCAGCCGTAGCGTTGACAGGGCGTCGGGTGTGATATGCTCGGTTGCGATAGCCAGCACGCGGGAGTTCTACATGTCCAGTGTCATACGCCAGATTCCGCTCGATACCGCTACCCAGCATCATGTCCATGACTTTCACCAGATCGTCATCGGTTTGCAGGGCCAGGCAGAATTCGAAATCGAGGGTCTGGGCGGTGCAATCTCGGCGTTTTCCGGCTGTATCGTGCCCGCCAATCACGTGCACTACTACATGGGTCAGGGCGTCAATCGCCAGCTGATCCTCGACCTGCCTGCCAATGCCCCCTCGCTCACCGGTTATCACCACGAGCTGTCGCGGCTTTTCGATGCCCCCCGCTTCTTCGCCCTGGACAAGCCGCTCAAGCATTACCTGGATTTTTTGCTGCTCGAGCAAGCCGACAGCCAGCAGCGCTTGAGCAACACCCAGAGCGATCGGCTGGCGGCGACTTTTCTCGGCTGCCTGCACGCCAGACTTGGCGGTGCACCCTCGCAGCCGGCAATGCGCCAGCTCGACTTGGCCAAGCTCGACCATTTCATCGATCGACACCTGTCCTGCCCGATCTCGGTCGCCGACCTTGCCGCACAGGCGTGCCTCAGCGAAGCGCATTTCCGTAGCCGCTTTCGCCAGCAGACCGGACTCTCCCCCTGGCAGTACGTTCGCCGGCGTCGCCTGGAAGCAGCTCGGCGGTTGCTCGAGGAAGGTCACATGCCGCTTTCACAGATCGCCCTTAATACCGGCTTCGCTCACCAGAGCGCCTTCTCTCATGCGTTCCGCGGCGCCTACGGCTGCCCTCCCAGCCAGCTTCGACGTAGCAACAAGCTGGGCAGTTCCGCCGCCTTCCCCACAAACCGCCTACAACATACGACTTAAGTCGTAATTACAATCCCCTTACCTGCAAAACCCGCGGATTGTGTAAATCCTTCCGGGGTTTTGACAAGCAGCACCGCCGTTCGCCCCCTACAGTCAAGGGTGACACACCCGTGTTCGGGCTGAACGCCTGACACATGGCTCTTGCCGTTTCAGGACGGGCGACATTCGGGGAATTTAAATGCTCAACGCCAAAACAATGCTGGAGGCTGCCTCCTGGCAGCAGGAACTCGATACCCTGTTCTCGCGTATCAGCGATCATTACATCGTCGATGAGGAAGCCTTCGTCCAGGAACTGGTCAATGTACTCAGTGCCGATCCAGAAGACTTCCGGCGCATCGCAGGCAAGACCGCCGAACTCGTCCGCGAGGTTCGTGAGATGGACACCGCCGTAGACACCATCGACGAACTGCTTCAGCAATACAGCCTGGACACCCACGAGGGGCTGATGTTGATGTGCCTGGCCGAGGCCATGCTGCGCATCCCCGACACGGCTACGGCCGATGCGCTGATCGAAGACAAGCTGGGCCCTGCCGATTGGAGGGCGCACATGGGCCAGAGCGACTCCTGGCTGGTCAATGCCTCGACCTGGGGGCTGTTGATGACCGGCCGCGTGGTCACGCTCGACAAGCCTCGCGACGGCAAGCCCTCGAGCTTCATCAACCGCATGGTCAACCGCATGGGCGAGCCGGTGATCCGCCGCGCCATGTACGAGGCGATGAAGGTCATGGGCAAGCAGTTCGTGCTCGGTCGCGATATCGACGAGGCCCTGAAGCGCTCCCGGCCACTATTCGACAAGGGCTACACCTACTCCTACGACATGCTGGGGGAAGCGGCACGCACTCGCGACGACGCCAGGCGCTACTTCGACGACTACGCCCGCGCCATCGAGCGGGTCGGCCTGACCAGCACCAACCTCTCCGACCGGACGCCGGCGCCCTCCGTATCGATCAAGCTGTCGGCGCTGCACCCCCGTTACGAATTCGGCCGCCGCGATCAGGTCCTGCGAGAACTGGTCGCCAGCGTGCGCGAATTGGCCACCCTGGCACGCCAGCGCAACGTGGCGCTGACCATCGACGCCGAGGAAGTCGATCGCCTGGAGCTGTCGCTGGAAGTGTTCCGCGCCGTCTACGAGAGCAGCACCTGCAAGGGCTGGGGCCACTTCGGACTGGTGGTGCAGGCCTACTCCAAGCGCGCGCTGCCGGTACTGCATTTCCTCAATCGTCTGGCCGAGCGTCAGGGCGACGAGATCCCGCTACGCCTGGTCAAGGGCGCCTACTGGGACAGCGAAATCAAGGAGTCGCAGCAGCTCGGGGTAGAGGGCTACCCGGTCTACACGCGCAAGGCCTGCACCGACGTCGCCTACCTGGTCTGCGCACGTTTCCTGCTCTCGGATCAGACCCGCGGTCGCATCTTCCCGCAGTTCGCCACGCATAACGCCCATACCATCAGTACCATACTGGAGATGGGCAACGAGGCCACCCGTCCCTTCGAGTTCCAGCGCCTGCACGGCATGGGCGAGGCGCTCTACGATGCGGCACTCAAGCGCGCCCCCCAAGGCACTTATTGCCGAATCTATGCCCCGGTGGGCGCACACAAGGACCTGCTGCCCTACTTGGTGCGTCGCCTGCTGGAGAACGGCGCCAACTCCTCGTTCGTGCATCAGTTGGTCGACCCCAAGGTGCCGGTGGAAACGCTCTGCGTGCATCCCGTGGAAACCCTGGGCCAGTACCGCACCTTCGCCAATCCCAGAATTCCCATGCCCACCGACATCTACGGCGAGAAGCGCCGCAACTCACGTGGCGTCAATCTCAACATACGTAGCCAGTACGAGCCGCTGATGAAGGACATGTCGGGCTACATGGAGCGCAGTTACGAAGTCGGGCCGCTGCTTGCCTTCGAGGTGACACGCGACCCGGCCAGCGTGCACGAGGTGTTCAGCCCCTATGACCGCCGCCAGCGGGTCGGTAGCGTCCAGTGGACCAGCCGCGATCAGGCAGCGCGGGCGGTGGATGCCGCCTGGGCCGCCTTCCCACGCTGGGAGGCTACGCCAGTAGCCGAGCGAGCCGCCATCATCAGCCGCCTGGGCGACCTGATGGAAGAGAACATGGCCGAGCTGATGACACTATGCTCCCGTGAGGGCGGCAAGCTGCTCACCGATGGCGTCGATGAGATCCGCGAGGCGGTGGATTTCTGCCGCTACTACGCCATGCGCGCCGAAGAGCAGTTCGGCGAGCCTATCGAGCTGCCCGGCCCCACCGGCGAGTCGAACCGACTGATGCTGAACGGCAAGGGGGTGTTCGCCGCGATCAGTCCATGGAACTTCCCGGTGGCGATCTTCTGCGGCCAGATGGTGGCCGCCGCCGTGGCCGGCAACAGCGTGCTGGCCAAACCCGCCGAACAGACCTCCATCGTCGCCCATCGCGTGGTCGAACTGCTTCACGAAGCCGGCATGCCGCGCGACGTGGTACAGCTATTGCCGGGCGACGGCCCCACCGTGGGCAGCGTACTCACTTCCGACCCCCGCATCACCGGTGTCGTCTTCACCGGCGGTACCGATACCGCCCAGATCATCAACCGCGCCCTGGCCGCGCGCGAGAACGCACCACTGCCGGCACTGGTCGCCGAAACCGGTGGCATGAACGCACTGATCGTCGACTCCACCGCTCTGCCGGAGCAGGTCGTGGCGGACGTGGTCCAGTCCGCCTACCAGAGCGCCGGCCAACGCTGCAGCGCGCTGCGCGTGCTCTACCTGCAGGACGACGTAGCCGACCGGATCATCGAAATTCTGCGCGGTGCCATGGACGAGCTGCACGTCGGCGACCCCCGTGACCTGGGCACCGATGTCGGCCCGGTGATCGATGAAGACGCCCGCAGGAGCCTGATGGCGCATATCGAGACGCTCAAGGGCGAAGGCCGCCTGCTGGCCGAGACTCGCCTGGATCCAGCCCACACCGCGGATGGCACCTTCGTGCCGCCGATGGCCTTCAGCATCGATGCCATCGATGCTCTGGAACGCGAGCAGTTCGGCCCGATCCTGCACGTGGTGCGCTACAAGGCCAGCGAGATCGAGCAGGTACTCGAATCGATCAACGCCAAGGGTTACGGGCTGACGTTCGGCGTACATAGCCGCAACGAATCCTTTGCGCAACTCGTCGCACAGAAGATTCGCGTTGGAAATGTGTACATAAACCGGAATATCATCGGCGCCGTCGTGGGCGTTCAGCCGTTCGGAGGCCAGGGCCTTTCCGGTACCGGACCCAAGGCTGGCGGACCGCATTACCTGCTGCGCTTCGCCACGGAAAAAACGGTGACCGTCAATACCGCCGCGCTGGGCGGCAATGCGTCACTGCTTGCGCTGGGAGACGAGTGACGAGACTCGTCTGTTACCACAAGAACATTGAAGGAACCTCCAATGATCGAGAATAACATGGCTATCGGCTTCACCTTCGCGGTGTACCTCTTAGTGATGCTAGGCATCGGTATCGTTGCCTATATGCGCACTAGCAATCTCTCCGACTACATCCTCGGCGGTCGCTCGCTAGGCCCATGGACCTCAGCAATTTCCGCCGGGGCGTCGGACATGTCGGGCTGGTTGTTGCTCGGCCTGCCCGGTGCCGCCTACGTCAGCGGCATCTCGGCGAGCTGGATCGCCATTGGCCTGCTGATCGGTACCTGGCTCAACTGGCTGGTCGTAGCACGCCGCCTGCGCCTCTACAGCTTCAAGGTCAGCGATGCCCTTACCCTGCCCGAGTACTTCGCCAACCGCTTCGGTGACAAATCGCAGCTGCTGCGAGTGATCTCGGCGATATTCATCCTGCTGTTCTTCCTGTTCTACACCAGCTCCGGCCTGGTCGCCGGCGGCCGGCTATTCGAGACGGTATTCGAGTTCGACTACACGCTCGCCGTGACCATTGGCACACTGACGATCATCTCCTATACCTTCATCGGTGGCTTCCTGGCGGTCTCCTGGACCGACCTGATCCAGGGCCTGATGATGGCCGCGGCGCTGGCCATCGTGCCGATCATCGCCTTCAGCGACCTGGGTGGTACTGCGGGTGCCGGGGCCGCTCTCGCCGCCGAAAGCGATTACATGTTGGCCTGGTTCCGCGATGCCTCCACCGGCGAGGCGCTGTCCTTCATCGGTATCGTCAGCTCGCTGGCCTGGGGTCTGGGCTACTTCGGTCAGCCACACATCCTGGCGCGCTTTGCCGCCATCCGCAGCGACCGTGACATACCCGCCGCACGGCGCATCGCGGTGATCTGGACCGCCATTGCCCTGGTCAGCTCCATCGCCGTGGGTCTGCTCGGCGTGGGCTTCGTTCAACGCGACCTGGCCGACGGCGAGACGGTATTCATGATCATGGTCAACCTGATCTTCCATCCGGTAATCGCCGGCATCCTGCTTGCCGCCATCCTGGCCGCAATCATGTCTACGGCCGATTCGCAGCTGCTGGTCTCCTCTTCGGCACTGACCGATGACTTCTACAAGGCGATCTTCCGCAAGAATGCCACCCAGACCGAGCTGGTATGGGTGGGGCGTTTCGCCGTCATTGGGATTGCCGTACTGGCCTACCTGCTGGCGCTCAACCCGGACGCCACTGTGCTCGACCTGGTCGCCTACGCCTGGGCCGGCTTCGGTGCCGCTTTCGGCCCGGCGCTGATCATGTCGCTCTACTGGCGGCGCATGAACAAGTGGGGAGCACTGGCCGGTATCGTAGTAGGCGGCGTGACCGTAGTGGTCTGGGCCGAACTTTCCGGCGGCATCTTCGACCTCTATGAGATCGTGCCCGGCGTCATCCTGGCCTACGTCGCCATTATCGTAGCAAGCCTGGCCACCGAAGAGCCCGACCTCAAGGTCACCGCCGACTTCGATACCTTCGAGGAGACCTGACCCGTCAGCGCCAGGGTAAACGGCGCGTCACGTAGTGAAAGAGCCGCCCTCGGGCGGCTCTTTCGTTTGTCCTCATAGGGCGCGAACGGTCACGACCAGAGCAAAGACAACCAGCACCGCCAGGCTCACCGGCGGCCGAGTGGCACGCCGCAACCAGTGACGGCGAAATTCGAGTCCCAGCGGATGCATGAAGGCCGTACCCAGCGCCCAGACGCCAAGCCCGATGGCCGGCATGCGCAGGATCATCGGCATCCCGCTGATCAGCTCGGGGCGAATCAACAGCCATAGCGACAGTGCCGCTGCCACCAGCATGTTTGCCAGCGTCAACCACATCGAGCGATCCTGAACCTCTGTCCGCATCGTGCCCTCTCCTGTGCTGCCCTTACACAAGGCTTAGCTCCTCGACCTGCCTTACGCCATGCTGCGATACAGCAATAATTGTACATCACGTTGCACTTTGTTTGGCATATTCATGGCTTTGAAATTAGGTAAACCTGCGATTGCAGCAATCAATCATGGCAATAAGGACGATAACAAAATTAAACAAGACTTTTAGAAACAGTGTTCGTATAGTTGACATCGTCAAATGCTTGCCGGGAACCTCCGGCGTTAGAAACCAGGAGGACGCTGTAATGAAACCGATCCGTCTGATTCCCGTGGTTGCCCTTGCAGCCAGCGCGCTCTTCGCCAGCCAGGCGGTCCTGGCTTATGGCGCCGGCGATGTCTTCGTGCGTGGCGGCTTCGCCAAATCCGAACCGAGTTCCGATAACGGAGAGCTAGCCGGCCAGGATCTCTCAATCGATGATTCCAACGGCTTCACTTTCGGTGCCGGTTACCTGTTCCACGACAAGGTCGGCATAGAACTGAACAGCTCCGAAAAGATCGAACACGATCTTGCGCTCAATGGAGCTGGCGCCGGCTCCATAGACCGCATGCCGGTCAACCTGCTGGTGAACTACTACCCGCTGGGTGGGCTGGATTCCAAAGTGCAGCCGTACGTGGGTGCCGGGGTGAATTACACCCGCTTCTCCGGCGAGCCGGATGGCATCAATGCTGACAACAGCTACGGTGCTGCCGGCCAGGTCGGGATTGACCTCGCCATTACGGATAATCTGATGCTGAATGGTTTCGCCAATTATGCCGAAGTGCACTCTGACATTTCTGCAGGTGGCGGCGAGACTGAAGTCAAGGTAGACCCGGTCACCGTCGGCGGCGGCGTGACTTACCGCTTCTGAGCCGAGCAAGGCTGACAGCGCGTCAGTAAGCGAACGCCGGGCCATGTGCCCGGCGTTCTTCGTTCTTGGGCATCACGGCACAAAAGTGCATTCAAAATACCTGTTTAGTTGTCGAAAGCAACTATTGTCGTGGGTCAATAACCTGCCGCCAGGCACTGAGTAGACTGGCTTCGTTTCGTAAGCAGCTCCAGGCTGTCCTTTGCAAACGACAGGAGTCGACTCATGCGCAAGTCTTCACTTCCCACTCTCTTTGGCGCCGGTTTGGCAGCCACTGCCCTTCTCGCCAGCAGCCAGGCGCTCGCCTACAACCAGGGCGATTTCATCACCCGCGTGGGCGTCGCTCATGTCGACCCCAAGAGCGACAATGGCAGTATCGATGCACTCGGCCTGACAGGGCTTGAGGTCAAGGTCGACAGCGATACCAACCTGGGCTTTACCCTGGCCTACCTCTTCCACGACAAGCTGGGCGTCGAGCTGCTGGCCGCGCTGCCGTTCAAGCACGATATCTCGATTGCCGATGGTGCTGTGACAGGTTCCACCAAGCACCTGCCACCCACGCTGAGCCTGCAGTACTACCCGCTGGGCGGCAGCGGCGCGCAGGTCCAACCCTATGCCGGCGTCGGCCTCAACTACACCCACTTCTTCAGTGAAGAGGTTAATGTTCCCGGCGCCGAACTGGACCTCGACAGCTCCTGGGGTCTGGCCGGCCAGCTCGGCGTCGACGTTCGCATGAACGACAACTGGGGAATCAACGCCGCGGCCTGGTACGTCGACATCGATACCGATGCCAGCCTGAACGGCGAAGAAATCGGCACGGTCAACGTCGACCCCTGGGTGTTCATGGCCGGCATCAGCTACCGCTTCTGATATGTCTTGAACGCCGCGAGGCCCGTCAACTGGCGGGCCTCACGTGCTTCAGCTCTGCTCCCACAGCTCAGCGCGGGGAGTGGCGCGACAGGCCGAGCAGCGTGAGGATGCGATCCTCGAGCCCGTTAACCGCCTCGACCCGAGCCAGCCGGCGATGGTAGTCGGCACTGAGAAAGGGCTCCCCGGCCAACAGGTGGTCCAGGTATTCTCGGGCCGGCTTGAGTGCCTGGGCGGTAGTGCCGGGGGCAGCAATGTAGACCCAGGCTTCGACCGGACCTTCCTGGGTAACGATAGGCAGACGATGCCGCTCATACTCCGACGGGTAACCTTCGAAGGGATCCATTCGCTCGATCTGGGCAGGCTCGAGCAGCTCGAACAACGCACCCTCGACCCTTTCTCCCGCTACCGAAACCACGTTGGCATGGGCGATGCCTGCAACCCGCGAGGCCTTGTCGAAGCGTAGCGCATGGTCGTACAGCGTACCCGCCAGGCAGCGCCGAGTGGTACCGATACGGGCCTCGACCCGGGCCACGTTCATGTTGCTGCCATAGGCAAAATAGTACGGCATAGCGTTCTCGTTGCGTGCACGGACGTGCCGCTTCAGTTCTCGCTCACCAGCCGATCGATCTCCTCGACGGCCTTGCACAGCAACAGGCGATCGTTGGCTCGGGTACCCTGCTGAGCCAGATAGGTCTCGACTACGGGCGCCACGTCACAGTTTGCCGGCATCGGGGCTTCGGCCTCGATCAGGGCATCCAGGCGAGCGATGAAAACGAAGCGCAGCCACTGGGGCAGCGCCATGGTATCGATGCAGAAAGGCTGCTGGCTTTCGTATGCCTCGGGCGCCGGTGCACTCATGCGCCACATGTTGGTGGCCTTCATGGTGGCCTCGAGTCGGCGCAGCGCTACGTCGAGCTCATCGTGAACGGTCATGGAGTCTCCTGTTGGGCTATGCCTCCATTATCGCACAACTCATCCGGCCGCCAACTCCGCCCAGGCCGTAGACACACTCATCAGGCAGGCTGGCCGGCCAGGATCTTGCGCAGGAAATCGCGCGTACGTGGATCCCGGGGAGCATTGAAGAATTGCGAGGGGGGGCCTTGCTCGACGATTCGCCCGCCTTCCATGAATACCACGCGGTCCGCCACGTCCCTGGCGAAGCCCATCTCATGCGTTACCACCAACATGGTCTGACGTTCACGGGCCAGCTGCTTCATCAGGCCGAGCACCTCCTCTACCCACTCTGGATCCAGCGAGGAGGTCGGCTCGTCGAACAGGATCACTTCGGCCTGGGCGGCCATGGCGCGACCGATGCCAACCCGCTGCTGCTGGCCTCCCGAAAGCGAAGCCGGATAGGCGTCCGCCTTGTCGGCCAGGCCGATGCGCTGAAGAATCTCACGGGCTCGGTCATGCGCCTTGGCCTTGGGCCAGCGATTGACCACGATCAGCCCCTCGGCGATGTTCTCGAGCGCCGTCTTGTTGGCGAACAGTGCATAGTTCTGGAACACGAACGCCGTGCGTCGCCGGGCTGCGAGGATCTCGGCCCGGCTTGCCCGGGTGACGTCGACATCCAGGTCGCCGATGACCAGGCGTCCGGCATCCGGACGCTCGAGAAAATTCAAGCACCGCAGCAGCGTCGACTTGCCGGTCCCCGACGGGCCGATCACGACAATGATCTCTCCCTGCTCGATTTCGAGATCGATGCCATCGAGCACGGTTGCGTTGCCGAAGCGTTTGACGAGATTGGCGATCTTGATCATCTGCGGTAGGCCCTGTTGAGTCGCACCTCCAGCCATCTCTGGAACCAGGCCAGCAGCTCGACGATGATCCAGTAGATGATCGCTACGGTGATGAAGGCTTCGAAATAGAGGAAACTGCCGGCCGCTTCCTTCTGTGTCGCGCCCATCAGCTCCGTGACGCCCAAGGTGAAGGCCAGCGAGGTCGCCTTGATCATGTCGATGAAATAGTTCATCAGCGTGGGTACGGCCACTCGAGTGGCCTGTGGGAGCACAATACGACGCATCAATTGGCTATTGGTCATGCCGATCGACAGTGCCGCCTCGGTCTGGCTACGGTCGACCCCGACGATGGCGGCACGTATCGACTCCGCCATGTAGGCCGAAAAGTGAAGCGTCAGCCCCATGATGGTGGCAGTGATCCCGTTGATCTGGGTCAGGAAGGCCAGCAGTTGCGGCAATCCATAGTAGAACAGGAACAATTGCACCAGCAGCGGCGTGCCGCGGAAAAAGGAGATGAACAGCATCGTCGCTGCGTTCAGCCCCGGAATCTTCAGCACCCGGATCACCGCCAGGCCGCAGGAGAGGACCAGGGCAAGGGCCATGCCCGCCGCGGCCATCTGCAGCGTCAGCGGCAGATAGCGCAGCAGGATGGGCACCAGCCCCAACATGTAATCGAAATCAAGGACACGCATGACAAGCGCTCAGCGGATCATGGGCGCGTGATATCGGTACCGAACCAGCGCTCCGAGATGGATGCCAGGGTGCCGTTTTCACGCAGGGTGGCAAGCGCCGTGTCGACCCGATCCCGTAGCGGGCGATCGGCTTCGGTATCGCGGAAAGGCAAGGCATTGCGGATGCTCGAGAACGGTTCTCCGGCCAGTTGCAGCGGCAACGGCTTCTCCTGGATCACCTGGCTGGCGCTCACTCGATCCATAACGAAGGCATCGACTCGGCCCAGCGCGGTGTCCTGTTCGATGTTGCTGTCGTAAGTACGGATATCGATTTCATCGGCATAGGGCAGCTCGCGCAGCAGCTGTTCGTAGTTCGAACCGAGGTTGACGGCGACCCGCTTGCCCTTCAGGTCTTCTACGCCTTCGATCTCCTCGTTGCCTGCCTTGACGACCACTTGAGCACCGTCATAGACGTACGGCTCGGTGAAGAGGTACTTCGCCTCACGCTCTTCGGTAATGGTGATCTGGTTGGCGATGGTATCGATACGGCCGGATTCCAGCATGCCGAACAGACCGGAGAAGTTGGCGGTCTCGAACTGTATCTCTACGCCCAACTCTTCGCCTACGGCACGCATGACATCCACTTCGAAACCTTTGAGCGTGTCCTGCTCGACGAAAGTGAAAGGAAAGTAACTCCCCGACATGCCGACCTTGAGCACATCGTCCTGTGCCTGAGCGCTGCCAATGAAGGAGAGAGCACCGGAGAGAACCGCTGCGACAAGAATGCGCGATGACATGATCGACCTCCACTAATATCAATTTGGAATTAATTTTACTTTTTTTATTCGACTTTACCAGATGGGCATCAAATAGCCCACTTTTAGCCCATGGCTATTTTCTATGCCAGCCATAGCGTAGTCGCGCCCTGGAAGATCATGCACAGATTCACTGAAAGAGGCTGTGGATAAGCTCTGGAAACCCGCCTAGGTAGCAGACAAACCGGGGCTTTGCCAGGCATGCTCATTTCTTGACCAGTCTTGAGCATTTCCATGCCGGAGAGTGGCTGACAAGGCCCCGGCCGTCACGGTAGAGTGCACGCTCAAAAGGGAGCCCCTATGCAGCCGATCCACACGCTTCATGACTTCTTTGTCCGTACCGGTGCCGAGGTCCGCCTCTACCATATGGGCCGCCGGGTCGAACCCTGCCCCCTTGATGCCCTGTCCCGCTTCGAGGAGGGCGCCATTGCCTGGCCATTCCCCTGGCAAGGGCAGGCTCGCCTGGGCATCGTCTTTCGCATCGGGGATCTCGACGATCCACTGATCTGGTTCCTGGCTATGCCGCTTGACGAGCAGGGACAGTTGTTGCCGCCTATGCGCGACGCCTTTCTCCAGCGCCTGCTGGTCACCCTGGGGCGAAATGTGGACCGCGTGGATCATGAGGCACGTAATGACGGCGAGATCGAGAACTTGATGCACGACAACCCACTCGCCTTCACCCCTTCGCTAGCCTTCCAGGCGATGCTGCATGCCTATGCCACACGCGACACTGGCAAACCGGCAAGCCCGCACCTGGAGCCGGTGGAAGCCTACCTGAGTGGGCAACAGGTGGATTGGCAGTTCCTGGGGCTACAGGGCCTGGCCGACTTCACCGTGCGCCTGGACGACGAGGCCGCCCGTCAGCTGGCCGCAAGGCTCCCCAGCCTGCCGGACGAAGTGTTGAATTCGCTGTGTTACTGTCTAGAGCATCTCGCCGTATCCGACACCCTCGGCAGCGCGCTGCGCGAGCGGGGCGAGCAGGCCGCCGCCATGGGTCGCCTGGAAACGCTGTGCGCCTGCGTGCGTGCCGTGGGCGGCGCCGACGAGACGATCGCCGGCGCCTGGTTTGATGATCTGCTGGCCGACCCGGCGGCCTGTGGCCCCGACCTGCTGGCGGCGATAGCCGGGCGCGGCTGGGAGCATCTGGAGGACGGCGAACGCCTGCCCCGCTTCCTTGAGCGACTGGCCGAGCAGCCGCAGGCGGATTTTGCCGGTGCAGCCCGTGATCTTGCACTGATCCCGCGGCTGCGCCTGCCGGTGCTGATGACGTTGCGCCAGGCCGGTCAGGACTCCGCTATCGGCCAACGCCTGGCCGGCCTGGGCCAGTGAGCCTGACAATCAACAAGGACCGCTGGAAATGATTCGATGAAGGAACTGCCCTATATTCCCAAGGCCGTGATCGGTCGCCTGGAGATGGTGACTCTACCGACCATCGGTATGACCGTCTGCGCCAAGATAGACACCGGAGCTCGCACTTCGTCCCTGCATGCCGAGGACATCGAAATCTTCGAAGAAGAGGGCCACCTCTGGGTCAGCTTTACGACCCGCAGCGGGGGATTGGAATCGCCACCGCACACTTACCGCACTCATTTGCACGATCGCCGCAAGGTGACGAGTTCCAACGGACACAAGGAGTGGCGCTACGTGATTCGCACGCCGATGCAACTGGGCGAACTGGAAGTCATGGTGGAATTGACCCTGGCCGACCGCAGTGACATGCGCTACCCCATGCTGCTCGGCAGACGCGCATTGCGTCGTTTACTGGTGGCCCCCGGCGCCACTTTCCTGCATGGCGAACCCTGACCTACCCGGCCCTACCGCCCTGGAGCCTACGATGCATATCGCGCTGCTGTCCCGCAACCGCAATCTCTACTCCACGCGACGCTTGGTGGAGGCCGCCGAACAGCGCGGCCACAAGGCCCGGGTGATCGACACCCTGCGCTGCTACATGAGCATCGCGGCGCATCATCCCTCGATCCATTACAAGGGCGAGGAGATCGAGCGTTTCGACGCGGTGATACCACGCATCGGCGCCTCCGTTACTTTCTACGGCTGCGCCGTCCTGCGCCAGTTCGAGATGATGGGCACCTATGTGCTCAACGACTCGGTTGCGATCACCCGCTCGCGTGACAAGCTACGCTCGCTGCAGCTGCTGTCGCGCAAGGGACTGGGCCTGCCGATCACCGGCTTTGCCCACTCACCGGACGATATCCCCGATCTGATCACCATGGTCAAGGGGGCACCGCTGGTGATCAAGCTGCTGGAGGGCACTCAAGGTATCGGCGTGGTACTGGCCGAGACCAACCAGGCGGCTGAATCCGTCATTCAGGCCTTTATGGGTATGAAGGCGAACATCATGGCGCAGGAGTACATCAAGGAGGCCCGTGGGGCCGACATCCGCTGCTTCGTGATAGGCGACAAGGTGGTCGCCTCGATGAAGCGTCAGGCGGCCGAGGGCGAGTTCCGCTCCAATCTGCACCGTGGCGGTACGGCCAGTCTGATACGTATCACCCCCGAAGAGCGCTCCACGGCAATACGCGCGGCAAAGGCCATGGGCCTCAGGGTAGCCGGGGTCGACCTGTTGCGGTCCAACCATGGTCCGGTGATCATGGAGGTCAATTCTTCGCCGGGGCTGCAGGGCATCGAGACCGCTACCGGCAAGGACATCGCCGGCTTGATCATCGAGCATATCGAGAAAAACGCCGCCTCCCCCCGAAAGGCACCACCTAAGCCCAAGGGGTAATTGCGAGAAAACCATCATAATTTGTAGAAAGGTCACTTAATTTCTTCGCGGGGGTAGCAAAACAGTGTTTCCCCCGCCACAATCTGCGTCACCGGAGGAGGTGACCGCTCATGTTTCTCGATAATCGCCAAGTGGCGATGGACAGCGTTCTGGAAGCGCTGGCTGACAGCATCGATTATTTTCAGGACAATCTCGAGCGCCTGCGCCCTTCGCTGCGCGAAACGCTCAAGCCTCATTACGAAGCCCGCGCCAAAACGATGCACAAGCTGCAGGAACTGGCCAAGCGGCACCTCAAGTTGCTTCCGCGGGATGCCGACGTCGAGCGTGACGATTACATGTGGCTCTGGAGCCGCCTGAAGAGCTTCGTTGGCAATGAAAGCCAGGTCGTCATCGGCGAACTGCTCGAGCAGGAGCGCGTGCTGATGCAGGCCCTGGCCACCCTTTATACCCACCCGCTGCCCAATCCGCTCGAACCGGTCGTCGAACAGTGCTGGAAGGATTGCCGAGCCCTGATTCGCGAACTCTACCTGCAGCAAAAGCCACGTCGTCGCTGACGACAACGTCGGCTAGCGATATTCCGGTTGCGGTTCTATATCGAGCAGTTGCCGCCAAGCCGGCGGCACGATCTGCAAGGGCTCCAGCGGCCCCAGAAAATAGGGTTCGCGCCCCCAGAGATAGAGATCCCCCACGGTTGCCGCCCGCGCCGCCCACTCCCGCATCTGCAGCCGCCACAACCCCGCCACCGGACGCGACGGTGCACTGCAGCCGCGTGCCTCGAGACCTAGTGCATCGGCGATGAACAGCGCACGCGGCAAGTGCCAAGATTGCGTAACCAGCAGCACCTGGTCGACGCCGAACACTTCCCGCGCCCGCACCAGGGTATCGAAGGTACTGAAACCGGCATAGTCGAGGGTCATGTCCTCATCGCGCACGTATTGGCCACGCAGATCGCGCCACATGGTGATGGGCTCATTGTACTGGCGGGTGCGGTTGTCACCGGAAAGCAGCAGGTGCTCGACTCGGCCTAGCCGGATCAGTCGAGAAGCGGCGTTGATACGCGCTTCGAAGTGCGGATTGCGCACGCCGCTGCGCGTCCAGTGCGAGGTGCCGAAAACGATGCCGACACGCTCCGGGCCACACAGCGGTAGCTCGTGCTCGATACGTGAATGTGTCTGTCCCAGCACCCAGAGGTTGGCAGCGACGAACAGCAGCAGCGCCAGCAACAACAGGGTGCCGAGCGTCATCAGCAACAATTTGAAGGTTTTCCACAGTAGCGCCTGCATTCACCATCACCGGGCAAGGAATCACGAAGCCTCGCACACGCTACCGGTAGCGAGAAGTCCGGGCTTGCAGCTAGAACATGCCGAGTTCCAGTTTCGCCTCATCGCTCATCATCTCACGGCTCCAGGGTGGATCGAAGACGATCTCGGTGTGCACGCGGCTGATCTGGGGCGCGCCGAGGATCTTGTTGCGCGCATCGGCAGCAATCACATCACCCATGCCGCAGCCCGGCGCAGTGAGCGTCATACGGATGGTGACGATCCGCTCCCCGCTGATCAGCCGCTCGATGCGACATCCGTAGACCAGCCCAAGATCGACGATATTGACCGGGATCTCGGGATCGAAGCAGGTACGCAACTGATCCCAGACGAACTCTTCGATCTCTTCATCGCCGGCATCCTCGGGCAACGTCGGACGTGGCAGCGGCTCCAGCCCCAGGGCATCGAGGTTGCTGCCCTCGACCAGGTAGAGCCGTCCCTCGAAGCCAACGCTGACCGAGCTGCCTTTGGCCTGCATCACGCTGACCACGCTGTCCTCGGGCAGGGTCACGGTCTTGCCGAAAGGGATCGAAATAACCTCGACGTCACGCTGCAGCGGAAGCGTTTGCCCCTTCTGCAGGCTGGCAATCTGTTCGATGCTCGACATCTCAGCGCACCATTCCGATGACGCGTTCCAAGGCCGCCGTGAAGATCTCGACCTCCTCCAGCGTGTTGTAGACGGCGAACGAGGCACGACAGGTTGCCGTCACACCGAAGTGCGCCAGCAGCGGCTGGGCACAGTGGTTGCCGGTCCGAATTGCCACGCCGAGTTGATCGATCAGGAGCGCAATGTCCTGCGAGTGCGCCCCCTCGACGACGAAGGAGAGCACACCGGCCTTGTCCGGTGCCGTACCCAGGATGCGCAGCCCGTCGATTCGCGACACGGCGTCCGTGGCTTGCTGGAGCAACGCTGCCTCCCAGGCGCCGATGCGCTCGATCCCCACGTCGGCGACCCAATCGAGTGCCACTCCCAGCGCGATTACCTCGGCGATGGCCGGTGTGCCCGCCTCGAACTTGTGCGGAACGTCGGCGAAGATGGTCGGCACGTCGAAGGAGACGCTCTTGATCATCTCGCCACCGCCCTGCCACGGAGGCATCGCCTCGAGTAGCTCGGCCTTGCCGTAGAGCACGCCGGCGCCGGTGGGGCCATAGACCTTGTGCCCCGAGAAGGCATAGAAATCGGCATCTATCTCACGCACGTCGATCTTCTGGTGCGGAGCCGCCTGGGCGCCGTCGATCAGGATCAGCGCACCGCGCTCATGGGCGACGGTCGCCATCTCGCGCACGGGGTTGACGGTACCGAAGGCGTTGGAGACGTGATTCACGGCCACCAGCTTCGTGCGCTCGGTGAAGAGCGCACGATAGGCGTCGAGGTCGAGCACGCCGCGCTCGTCCACCGGAATCACCTTGACCACGATACCGAGCTGGCCGGCCAGCAGTTGCCAAGGCACGATGTTGGAGTGGTGCTCGAGAAGCGACACCAGGACCTCGTCGCCCTCCTTCAGGTTGGCACGCCCCCAACTGTGGGCGACCAGATTGATCGCCTCGGTGGTGCCGCGGGTAAAGACGATCTCACGCCGCTCGGCCGCTCCCAGGAAGGCGCGTACCGTATCCCGCGTCGCTTCATAGGCCGCCGTTGCCTCGTCGGCCAGGGTATGCAAGCCGCGATGGATATTGGCGTTGTAGCGGCTGTAGTAGTCGCGAAAGGTATCGATCACCGCGAGCGGCGTCTGGCTGGTCGCCGCATTGTCGAAGTAGATCAGCGGGTGGCCATGGACCTGCCGCTCGAGGATCGGGAACTGAGCGCGAATCCCGGCTACGTCGAGGGCCGGTGCATCAAGCGGCTGCTTATCGGCCAGGTTGTTCATCGCTCTCTCCTCGCTTACTCGTCGTGCAGGGCCATGGCGGCTTCCACCAGCCCGGCCAGGTTGAAGCGCTCCGGCAGCTTGCCGGCCACGGCCAGCTCCACTCGTTCAGCTACCGCATCCAGATCGACCTGCTCCATCACTTCGCCGGCGAAGGCCAGGGTCAGCAGGCCTCGCGCAGTCTGTTCGTCGATGCCGCGGGTGCGCAGGGCGAACACGGCTTCCTCGTCGAGCTGCCCTGTGGTGGTGCCGTGGGAGCACTTGACGTCGTCGGCATAGATCTCGAGCTCCGGCTTGGCGTCGATCTCGGCGCGGTCGGAGAGCAGCAGGTTGGCATTGCTCTGGAAGCCTTCGATCTTCTGGCTGTCACGCTTGACCACCACTTTGCCGTTGAACACTCCACGGGCGCGGTCGTCGAGAATGCCCTTGTAATTCTCGTTGGAGAAAGTACGCGGTGCGTTGTGATTGGCCAGGGTGTGATTGTCGATGTGCTGACGACCCTGACCGTAGAACAACCCGTAGAAATGGGCCTCGGCCCCTTCCCCATTCAGCTCGCTGATGAGGTCGTTGCGCACCAGGCTGCCGCCCAGGTTCAGGTTGAACGAGGTGTAGCGGCTATCACGGCCCTGTTCGGCGTGGATGCTGGCCACGTGCACGTCCCCGGGTGCGGCTTCCTGCAGCTTGTAGTGGCTGAGTATCGCCCCGCGGTCGAGCAGCAACTCGGCCACCAGGTTGGTGAAGTTAGCCGCCTCGCCCTCGCCGATGTGGTGCTCGATCAGCGTCGCTTGGCTGCGCGCCCCTGCCTCGACCAGAATGCGTGGATGGCTCATTACCGGCTTGGCATTGGCCCGCGACAGAAACTGCAGCAGAATCGGCTTCTCTACCACACTGCCCGGCGCCAGGCGCACCACAGCGCCCTCTTCCACGAAGGCGGTGTTGAGCGCCGAGAACGGCGAGAACTCGACGCCGGTCAAACGGCCCAGCGCCCCGCCCACGGCTTCATGGTTGTCTGCCAGCGCCTGCGACAGCGGTAGAACCGCTACGCCGCCAGGCAGTTCACCCAGGTCGGAGAGCGCCGCCGAGAACACGCCATCGACGAAGGTCAACCGGTGCGCCTCGATGGGTAGCGTTAACGCCGCGGCGGAGGCCGGTGAAAAATCAGCGCTGTCGGTCAGCGTGAAATCGCCGCGAGCGATGGCACGCACGTCCGTATATTTCCACGCCTCGTCGCGGCGAGTGGGAAAGCCGAGCGCTTCGAAGCGAGCCGCACCGGCCTGACGGCGGGCGGCAATCCAGGTCGGCTCAACTCCACGGCTTGCGTTGCGTTCCGCGAGGCGATCGAGAAAGGTATTTACCTCGCGTAACTGCTGTTCAACATTACTCATGCGGCAGTTTCCTCCACCACCCAGTCGTAACCGCGGGCTTCCAACTCCTTGGCCAGCTCGGCGTCGCCGCTCTTGGCGATGCGGCCGTCGACCAGCACGTGTACGCGGTCTGGCACGATGTAGTCGAGCAGACGCTGGTAGTGGGTCACCAGCAGGATGGCGCGCTTCTCATCACGCAGGGAGTTGACGCCATCGGCCACCACGCGCATGGCATCGATGTCGAGGCCGGAGTCGATCTCGTCGAGCATGGCGAGCCTGGGCTGCAGCACCAGCATCTGCAGGATCTCGTTGCGCTTCTTCTCGCCACCGGAGAAACCCTCGTTGACGGCGCGCTGCAGGAAGCTGGCGTCCATTTTCATCTGAGCCAGCTTCTCCTTGACTAGCTTCAGGAATTCGGGCGCCGGAATCTCCCCCTCGCCGCGAGCCTCGCGCTGGGCGTTGAGCGCCGCCTTGAGCAGGTAGATATTCTTCACCCCGGGGATCTCCACCGGATACTGGAAGCCCAGCAGTAGACCCGCCTGGGCACGCTCCTCGATTTCCATCTCCAGCACGTCGCGGCCCTCGAAGGTGACCGTACCCTGGGTAACCTCGTAGCCCTCCTTGCCCGCGATCACCGCCGACAGGGTCGACTTGCCGGCACCGTTGGGGCCCATGATGGCATGCACTTCCCCGGCGTTGATGGTCAGGGAGAGGCCCTTGAGGATTTCCTTGCCTTCCACCTTGACGTGCAGATCCTTGACTTCGAGCATCTTCATTACCTTTTCAAATCTGGCGAGCCGCCACGCGACCCGAAAAAAATGTCTGAGCGGGACCGAGCCAAAAGGCCTTAGCCCACGGCTCCCTCAAGGGTCACGTTGAGCAATGCTTCGGCTTCGACGGCGAACTCCATCGGCAGCTCCTGGAACACATCCTTGCAGAAGCCGTTGACGATCATGCTCACCGCATCCTCCTCGGAAATACCTCGGCTCTGGCAGTAGAACAGCTGGTCTTCGCCGATCTTGGAGGTGGTCGCCTCGTGCTCGATGGTCGCGGTGCTGTTGCCGATCTCTTGATACGGGAAGGTGTGCGCACCGCACTGATCGCCGATCAACAGCGAGTCGCACTGGGTGAAGTTGCGCGCTCCCTTGGCCCGCGGCCCGACCTTCACCAGTCCGCGATAGGACTGGTTGCTCCTGCCCGCGGAGATACCCTTGGAGACGATATAGGAGCGTGTGCCTTCGCCTATGTGGATCATCTTGGTGCCGGTGTCGGCTTGCTGGCGGCCGTTGGTCACTGCCACCGAGTAGAACTCGCCGATGCTGTCCTTACCGCGCAGCACACAGGAAGGGTACTTCCAGGTGATGGCGGAGCCGGTCTCGACCTGCGTCCAACTGATGCGCGAGCGGTCGCCGCGGCAGTCGCCACGCTTGGTGACGAAGTTGTAGATACCGCCCTTGCCGTCTTCGTCGCCGGGGTACCAGTTCTGCACCGTGGAGTACTTGATGTAGGCATCGTCCAATGCCACCAGCTCGACCACGGCGGCGTGGAGCTGGTTCTCGTCGCGCATCGGCGCGGTGCAGCCCTCCAGGTACGAGACCTGGGCACCCTCCTCGCAGATGATCAGGGTGCGCTCGAACTGGCCGGTGTTGGCGGCGTTGATGCGGAAGTAGGTGGAGAGCTCCATCGGGCAGGTCACGCCCTTGGGCACGAAGACGAACGAGCCGTCGGTGAAGACCGCCGAGTTGAGCGCGGCGAAGTAGTTGTCCGCCACCGGCACCACCGTACCCAGGTATTGCTTGATCAGTTCCGGGTAGTCGCGAATCGCCTCGGAGATCGAGCAGAAGATTACGCCAGCCTCGTGCAGCTTCTCCTTGAAGGTAGTGGTCACCGACACGGAGTCGAACACCGCATCCACTGCCACGCCGGCCAGGGCGGCCCGTTCATGCAGCGGTATGCCCAGCTTCTCGTAGGTCTCGAGCAGCTTGGGGTCGACTTCGTCGAGGCTCTGCGGCCGATCCTCGGGGCGCTTGGGCGCACTGTAGTAGGAGATCGCCTGGTAGTCGATCGGCGGATAGTCCAGATGCGCCCACGAGGGCGAGGTCATCTTGAGCCACTGATGGTAGGCCTTGAGACGCCATTCGAGCATCCATTCGGGCTCGCCCTTCTTGTTGGAAATGAAGGCGATGACGCTTTCGTCGAGCCCCGGCGGTACCGTCTCGCTCTCGATATCCGTCACGAACCCTTCTTTGTACTCGCGGCGGACAAGCTGTTCCATTTCCTCACTTGCCATGGTCTCTCCCCTCCCGGGCGGTTGGCCGGCGAGCTAGCTCGCCTCGGGTAATGAATCCGGTTCGGTGGCTCAAGCCGTATCGACGGCCAGGCTCACGCTCTGTATGGGTAGCTGCACCGGCAGCTTGATCGGCGCGGTGTCGGCCAGATGGGCCAAAGTCACGCTGTCGAGCAGGGTGCGAACTGCCAGCGACACACGCTGCCAGTTATCGGAGACACCACAGGTCGCCAGCAGGTCGCAGTCGCCCTCGGCATGGCTGCACTCCGTCATCGCCACAGGCCCCTCGATGGCGGTGATGATATCGATGGCCGTGATCCGCGATGCCGGTCGCGCTAGGGAGTAGCCACCCTGAGCGCCACGATGCGACTCCAGCAGCCCTGCCTTGACCAGCATCTTCAAGGTCTTGCTGACCGTGGGATGCGGTAATTGCACAGTCTCGGCCAGCTCCGCCGCCGCATGGGGCTGCTCGGGATGCCGAGCGATCTGTGCCAGAATCACGGCGGCGTAGTCTGTCAGCCGGGAAAGCTTCAGCATGCTGACTCCTGAATGTCACGGACACGTGGCGGAGGCCTGCGCTCCATTGGGGACCATTTTAGTCCTGTATGGATTCAATGTGAAGTCCTCTCGCTGGATAGTGGCGCCGAAGCCCCACGATAACGGCACGTTCGGCACCTTTAACAACAATAACGCTAATCGTTCTCATTATATTGCTGTCGACACGCATCCCACGAAGCATCCCTGCGCATGCCTCACTTCGATCAGGAAGCTTGCGTGCCTGCTCGTCCTTCTCCAGCCCCGACGAAGACACGATCGATCTTGACTCGCAACGCTTCGCAGCGCACGGCTGTCGGCGCCTCACGCTGCATCGAGCGACTCGCCGCGAGCTCGCATTGGCTTGAAAACTGGCGAGTACGGGCGGGATTCGCCAGACTTGCATTAATGGTTAGCGGCATCGGCCAAGGAACCACTGAACGCCACATTGACGAGGCACCTCATGCGCAATCTCAAACTCGACCGCATCGACCGCATGCTGCTCGAAGCCCTTCAGCAGGACGCCCGTCTGACCACTGCCGAACTGGCAGAACTCGTGAGTCTCTCACCCTCCCCTTGCGCTCGCCGCATTCGCCGGCTCGAACAGGCCGGGCTGATCACTCGCTACCGTGCCGAATTGGATAAGGTCAGGCTCGGCCTGACGATTACCATCTTCGTGCAGGTACGGCTCGACCAGCATCAACAGGAGCGGGTGGACGAGTTCGAGGAGAGCGTCCGAGACATGCCGGAAGTGGTGCAATGCCATAGCGTTTCCGGTCACTTCGACTACCTCCTTCAAGTGATCATCGCGGATATGGACGCCTTCGAGCAGTGGCTGCGACAATTTCGCCAGTTGAAGATGGTCAGTACCGTGGATAGCAGCTTCGCGATACGCGCGATCAAGGAAAACGGCCCTCTTCCCCTGCCGATCCAGTGAATCCGGCAACCACCGGTTATCTCAGCACCAGCGAGCCCTAGGGAGTCAACATGAAAAAGGCCCCCATTACCGTCTTTGGCGGAACTGGCTTTCTCGGTCGTCACGTGGTGCAGGAGCTGTTCGATGCCGGCCATGCGGTTCGCATCGCGGCACGCCGGCCTGCGCTCCCCGAATGGGCCGAACCCGGTGACCCCCTGGAGCCGGTCAGCGTCGATATCCGCAGCGAGAGCGACGTGAGCCAGGCCCTCGAAGGGGCTCTCGGGGCGGTCAACGCCGTGAGTCTCTACGTCGAGCAGCGCCAGTTGAGCTTCGATCAGGTGCACGTAGAAGGTGCCGGTCGCCTGGCCCGGCTGGCCCGGGCACAAGGCGTCAAATCTTTTGTCCAGCTCTCCGGCATCGGCGCCGCCTCCTCGTCGCGCTCACGCTACGTGAGGGCGCGAGGGCGCGGCGAGTCGGCTGTCATCGATGCCTTTCCGAAGGCGGTCATCCTGCGGCCGAGCGTCATGTTCGGCCCCGATGACGCCTTCCTCAGCCGCCTGGTGGATTTGACCCGGCTCCCTATCATCCCCCTCTTCGGCCACGGCGAGACGAAGCTGCAGCCGGTGCATGTGGTGGATGTGGCGAGGGCGATCGTGTGCCTGATGGGAGCCACTCCACCCGAGCGACGGCTGTTCGAGCTGGGCGGCCTGGAAGTATTGAGCTACCGGGAGATACTCGAGCTGATCATGGCCCATCTGGAGTGCGAGCGCAGGCTACTGCCCGTCCCACTTCCACTGTGGCACCTTGCCGCCCTGCTGGCTTCGCCGTTACCCGGACCACCCCTGACCCGGGACCAGGTCATCATGATGGCCGAGGACAATACGGTCGGCGAAAGTGTGGGTACGTTCGCCGACCTCGGTATACTGCCGCGTTCGTTGAATGACGCCCTGCCCGCCTGTCTGCCGGCACGAGACCCCGACCGGCCCGGCTACCGAGGCTGACCTGGCCTTATTGCCAACGCCACCCATGCCGTCCCCACCACTCCAGTGCAATGGTCCGGTTCTCGGCGTTGGCGCCCTCATCGAGCGCCGTAGCTAGGCGAACATAGTCGCCACCGGTCTGGGACATCAACCGCGGGTCCTGAGTGGCCAGCTGAAGCGCGTACAGTGCCAGCATCAGCTCGTATTCGTCATGGGTGTCGAGCAGTGTAAACAGCATAGGAACCGCCGGCTCGCCGATCTGCCCCAGACGCTCCGCCGCGATGTACCAGACCCTGGGATGTTCTTCACCGCCGTAGACATCAATGAAGCGCCTGTCGGCCATGCGACTGATGTAATAATGAACCTCGTCCTCTTCCGAGGCGAAGAGCGGGGGTATCCAGAAGCGATCATGACGCGTGGTAGCCACGAGGGGTGTAGACGGCTCGGTCGACACGACCTGCTCGGGCTCGTCGTGAGCCGTATCAGCTGCGACCGGCTCGGCCTTTTGAACTGCCTGACCGCCACAGCCTTCCAAGAAAAGCAGTAGTAACAGCGCGCTGAAAAATCTGGAACCCGTCATATCGCCCTCCCTGGATTAGCCATTATTGCGATGCGTTTTAACCCCTTCATGCAGCCCTTGGCTACCCCTGGCCGATCAAAATCCCGAACACTTGTCGCAGCGCTCGCGCAATGACAGGCGCCATGAATACGGTATTGCTCTCGTGGGCGATCGTGTCGGTACTCCATACCTCTCCCACTCCGGCCTGGCGAATTACGTTCAAGGCATCGCCCGCAAACAGGGCATGGGTCACCGCCACATCTACGCTGGCCGCCCCAGCGCTCAGTACCTTTTGCGTGGCCACGGCCAAGGTATGACCGGAACTGGCAATATCGTCCAGCAGCACGACCCGCCGACCGGCAAGGTCCAGGGAAGGCAACACGATCTCGACATCAAGATCACCATGACGCTTCTTGGTACATACATCGTATTCGAGTTCTGCCACCCGAGCAGCGCACTCCACCCATTGCTGCGACTCTATATCGGGACCCAGTAGCAACGCATCGGGACGCCTTTCGGCGATCGCCGTGGCCAGTTGCGGGACACCGGAAAGGGTAATGGCATGGCGCACGGGCACCGCCTGTTCGAGTCGTTCGATGCGGTGCAAGTGCGGGTCAACGGTAAGCACGGCATCGAAGAGCTCGGCAAGAAATCCTCCTACTAACCGCTGGCTGACCAGCTCGCCCTGGTTGAAGGCTACATCCTGACGCATGTAGGCCAAGTAGGGAGCCACCAACACCAAGTGTTCGACGCCCTGCTCGCGGGCGTGGCGAACAAGCAGCATCAACTCGACCAATTTATCGTTGGGACGATTCAGGCTGCGGTAAATGACCAGGGAGGGGGGTAGCTCGGCGAGGGGCAGGCGTAGACACAGCTCCTCGTCCGGAAAGCGGTGAAGTCCAACCGGCCGGGCCTCGAGGCCAGCTGCCGCCGCCAGGCGCTTGGCAGGAAGGGTCTCCTCATCGAAATAGAGCAGGGCGGCGTCCATCAGAACTCCACGTTCAGGCGCTTGAGTTTGTCTTGCTGACCGATACTGTAGCCACTTTCCCTCTCGCTGCACTGAAGGGCGAAGCCGTGCTCGCTGCGAAAGGCGGCATGCACCCGGTAGAGCGGCTGGCCCTGCTCGACGTAATCGCCGATCTGAGCGAACAGGTCAACGCCGGCTCCCTTGGCCTTGGGTGCCCCAGCCAGTCGTGCGATCCGCGCCAGCCGCAGGTTGTCGATGGCGGTAACGACACCCGTCCGGGGTGCCAAAACCTCAAACCGATGCGGTGCCAACTCGGGATTGTCGAGATCGAAAGGCTTCTCGCCCTGGGCTCGAATGATCGCCTGCATCTTTTCCAGGGCACGGCCGGAATCGAGGATGTCGCGGGCAATGGCGAAGCCGTCCCCACCACGGATATCGGGATCGAACTCCAACATGCGCCCCGCCAGACGCAGCGATTTCTGACGTAAGTCCATAGGCGCAGCTGGGTGGTTGGTGAGCACTCGCATCACATCACGAGCCTCCAGCACCGGGCCAATGCCGCGACCGATCGGCTGGCTTCCATCGGTGATCACTACTTCCAGCACCAGGCCCATGCGGCCGGCCACGTATTCGAACAGCTTTCGCAACCGTCGCGCCTCAGGCATGGACCTCACCTTGGCATGGGGCCCGATGGGAATGTCAAGCAACAGGTGGGTCGAGCCGGCCGCCATCTTCTTGGACAGGATGGAGGCTACCATCTGCCCCGGCGAGTCGATGGAGAGCGGGCGCTCCACCGCAATCAGCACGTCATCGGCCGGCGAAAGCTCGCTGGTGCCGCCCCACGCCACGCAGCCACGATGAGTACGAACCAACTCCCCCAGCTCGGCGAAGGGCACCTCGACCTTGGCCAGCACTTCCATGGTATCGGCTGTGCCCGAGGGCGAAGTAATGGCACGCGACGAGGTCTTAGGACACAGCAGACCGTGAGCCGCCACGATGGGCACTACCAGCATGGAGGTGCGGTTCCCTGGAATCCCTCCAATGCAGTGCTTGTCGACCACCGGTTGCTCGTGCCAATCGAGTCGTCGCCCCACCCGGCCCATGGCATCACTGAGATAGAAAATCTCCTCGCGGTCGAGCTCACCCAGCTCGCAAGCCACCACGAAGGCCGTCAACTCGATCTTCGAATAACGCAGCTCGGCAATGTCCCGCACGATTTCACGCAGGTCCTGGCGTGAAAGGCGGTCGCCGGCAATCTTGCGACGCAGGGCCGGGATCGACGCTGGCGGCTCCGCCTGGGATACGCTGACCGCATGGCCCTCCTCTACGCCGAGCGAAGTGAAGGCATCCTCGGAAAGACCGAGCTGGGTGTGACCGACGATAGCGATGTCGTCCACCACGTTAAGGGTCGCCAGGATGCGCCGGCCATTGGCCTGAACCTCAATTTTGGACAGTGCCTGGAAGCCCTCGGCACGATACAGATCGCACTCACGGTGCAGGTAGGCGACGTTCTCCCGGTACGTATCGATGGCCACCCGACACAGGGCGAGAGGTATCCCCATCTCGTCGCTGGGTTGGTTGCTGGCCTCGGAGTGCGGTGGAGTACTGTTCATCCGGCGAATCGCCCCGACTTGGATCGATATGCTCCAGTCTGCCGCATTTCTATCGGACTGGGCAGCACAATGGCCAACCGACATGACCCAGAGCAAGCTCGCCACCGTGCCGTACTCCGTCGGCACATCGCAGCCCAGGCAGGGGATAAGAGGCGTACACGAATACTATCTTGCCGCTATGCTCCGAGAAACGAGAGTGGATCGACAGGAGGAGTCATGAAGTTCGCCATCATGGGGAGCGGCGGTGTCGGCGGCTACTTCGGTGCACGCCTGGCCGAGGCGGGTGAAGATGTCACTTTCATTGCCCGCGGCGAGCACCTGGCCGCCATGCAGCGCCAAGGGCTGTGCGTGAGCAGCATCAAGGGGGATGTCACGCTGGCCCAGGTCAAGGCCACGGACGATCCCGCCAGCATCGGGGAAGTGGATTGCGTTATCGTGGCAGTCAAGGCATGGCAAGTACGCGAGGCTGCCGAATCGATCCGCCCCATAGTTGGATCCGATACTTTGGTGCTGCCTTTGGAGAATGGCGTCGAGGCCGCCGATATCCTGGCCGAAGTGCTGGGTGCCGCTCCAGTACTCGATGGCCTTTGCGGCATCCTGGCCTGGCGAGAAGCACCGGGCCAGATACGCCATGCCGGCGTGGATCCGTTCATTCGCTTCGGCGAGCGTGACAACCATAGCAGCATACGTACGGCACGGCTCAAGGCCATCTTCGACAAGGCGCATGGCGTCAGCGCCGAGATCCCTGACGACATGCGCGTCGCCCAGTGGAGCAAGTTCCTGTTCATCTGCGCCATGAGCGGCATTGGCAGCATCAGCCGGGCTCCCATAGGCGTTACCCGCCAGCTACCCGAGACTCGAGCCCTGATCCTGGCCATGCTCGAGGAGATCGAGCAGGTTGCCCGCGGCCATGGCGTCGCCTTTCCTCTCTACGCCGTCACCCGCGCCATGCAGTTCATCGATGCCATGCCGGCCGGGAGCACCTCCTCCATGCAACGCAACATCATGGCCGGTGAGCCCTCCGAGCTGGAGTCGCAGAATGGCGCCGTGGTGCGCCTGGGCCAAGCGGTTGGTGTAGCGACACCGGTTCACTCCCTGATCTATGCCGCCCTGCTACCCCAGGAATTGGCAGCCCGCGGAGAGATGCCGGCTGCCGAATGAACCACCCTTCTTATGGAAGCTTCCACAGGCGGTGGCAAGGATCGGATTGGAGTATTCTGATATTGAAGAGATGTGTGATATGCCACCGTCCTCCTGCTGGAGCACCGACATGACCAACACCCCTCATAATGCCCCGGGCCAGCACTGGAATGCCGCCGCCTATGCCCATAACGCCGATTTCGTTGCCGAGCTGGGCAATACGGTGGCCAGGCTGCTCGACCCTCGCCCCGGCGAGCGCATTCTCGACTTGGGTTGCGGCGACGGTGCACTGACCGAGGTGCTGGCAAAGTCCGGCGCCACCATCGTCGGTGTGGATGCAGCCATCGACATGGTCGAAGCCGCCCGAGCACGGGGGCTGGACGCCCGTGTCCAGGACGCTCACAACCTTCCCTTCGAGCATGAATTCGATGCCGTGTTCAGCAATGCCGCCCTGCACTGGATGCTCAACCATGAAGCCGTAGTAGCCAGCATTTACCGCTCGCTGAAGCCGGGTGGGCGTTTCGTCGCCGAATTCGGCGGTCACGGCAATGTTGCGGCAATCTGCACTGCCATATTGGCCGCTCTCCAGGCGCGAGGCATCAGCGGCAAGGCCCGTTTCCCGTGGTTCTTTCCTACTCCCCAGGAGTATCGGGATTGTCTGGAAACAGCCGGGTTCACGATCGAAACCATCGAATTGATTCCGCGTCCGACCCGCTTGCCTACGGGAATGGCTGGCTGGCTCGCCACCTTTGCCAACCCCTTCCTGCATGGGCTGGATGAAGAAGTGCGCGAGGCGGTGCTGAATGACGCCTTGGCTTTGCTGGCACCTAGCCTGTGCGACAGCCATGGCAACTGGACGGCCGATTACGTCCGTTTGCGTTTAAAGGCGCATCGCTGAGACGCCAGACCCCGTTTCTCGGGGCCTGGCTCTGATGAGGCATGCCATGGCGATACGGGAGGTTCTGCCACGACACATCGCTGCGTTGCGCTTTAACCTACCGGTTCGAGCGGGTTCCAGTCCGTGCGGTTGGCCAGGAACTCAGGACGCGGGCGGTTGCCGCAGAAGGGATTCATCAAGCCGTTGTCGACACTGTTGTAAACGAAGAAGAGGTTGCTGCGCGGCCAGCAGGACATGTTGGTATTGGAACCGTGCATGGTATTGCATTCGAACATGACCAAGGTGCCTGCAGGCCCCTTCGGCGCCTCGATTTCCCCTTTCAGCATCAGCTCACGCAGGCTGGCATTGTCGGGCACGCCAACATCCTGGCTCTTGAGGGACTCCTTGTAGTTATCGGTCGGCGTGCGGCCCACACAAGGAACGAAATACTTGTGCGAGCCGGGAATGAGCATCAACGGTCCGTTGTACTCGCCATTGTCGGTCAGCACGATGGAGCAGCTCAGCGAACGCATGCGCGGCATGCCGTCCTCACTGTGCCAGGTCTCGAAGTCGGAATGCCAGTCGAAGCCCTTGCCCTTGAAGCCGGGCTTGTAATTGATGCGCGATTGGTGAATGTACACGCCTTCACCGAGCAGCTGCTCGACCATGGCCAGCAGCCGCGGATCGCGGGTCAAGCGGCTGAAGCGCTCGGAAATTTCATGGATACCGAAGATGGAGCGGATCTCCTCTCGCCCCGGCTCAAGGATGGTGCCTTCCGAGAGCTTGAGGTCTTCATCTTCTTCGTACTCACGCAATTCCTCAATGAAGGCCTCCATCTCTTCACGGTCGAAGAAGCCTTCGAAAGAAAGGAACCCTTTCTCCTCGTATTCGCTAACCTGCTCCTCGCTCAGCGGTCCGTTACTACGCGCTGCCCCCTCAGTGTAGACGACGGGGTCAATACGCTCGAACATGCCAAGTTTGCGTTCCAATCGCGTAGGAAATAGATCCTGTACATCATGTTTCATCGCATGCTCCTCCTTGAATCCAAGCGAAACGCCAATCATCCGACTGGTGATTGTTCACCCTAGACGTGGAAAGGTTTGCATGCAAAACGACTTTGTATCGGCCTATTGCGCCAAGCAAAGTGACCGTAATCATTCAGGAAGAGAAGAGCTGGTCAGGGGCATGCTCACGCTTCGGGCGGCAACGACGACAGTTCATCCTTGTCATTCTCATCCTTGTCATTCAACTGCCGAATTTCCCGGCACAGGCGACGCCGCTGCCAGGGCGACGAGAGCCTCTTGGTATCCCATGTCGCCGGTACCAGGCCACACTCCGGCTGTTGCTCGATGAATTCAAAACACCGCTCGGCGCCGATCGGCAGATCCTCCGAGCCGTAAATACAAATGATGCGAATGGTCAGTGAGCGAAATATCACGCCATTACGCGGACGGATCCCCTCCATTTCGAAACTGCCGTCATACGCCAAGCGCTTGGTCAAGGCTCCGAAGCTGTCGATATGAACGAAATTCCCCGGTGCTAGAGGGCCTTGGTGGGAGCCATCCTGGACCATGGGAGAGGGATACACCGAACGGGACGATGCGCTACGGACACCTTCTTCTTTCCGATCATCCTCGTCATAAGTTTCCGTACAATCGGTTACATCCAGCCGCACGGAACCGCGTGAGGTCACGAGTTCGGCAATGATGTGCTGAATGAATATCGGTTCGGCGCTCATGTTGCTGATGAGGCAAAGGGCGTCGATATCCTTCTTCCTGCCCCGGTTGATCAACAGGCGGGGCCGACGCTGACGGCGAAAGCTGAAGTAGAGCAGTTGGGCATAGACCACCCATACGAGCAGAGTGCCGATATCGGTGAGCACGGAGACCTTGTCCCCGTGCTGGGAGAGCCAATCGAACATCGCAATCCTCCCTGACTGCCATGAACGCTTCGGTACGCTATTCAGACGCGACGATAGGTGCCGATCAGTCGATTCATGCCCAGTAGGTGCGGTTCGAGCTGTTTGAGCAACTCCTCGAGCCCCAGCCCCTCCGGAAGGTCGGTCGGCTTGTCGAGCGCCAGCACCCAGAAGTAATAATGGTGCACACCGTGGTCCTCGGGAGGCATCGGCCCCCCGTAGCCGACCTTGCCGAAATCGTTCTTGCCACTCGTGCCGTCGCTGGCACCTTCGGGCAGGGAGGTCGTTGAGCCGGGAAGGTTGTAGAGCAGCCAGTGCACGAAGCCGTAGCTGCCGTGCTGGACGAGGGGCGCATCGGGGTCATGGCAGATGATGGCATACCCCTTGGTACCCTCGGGAGCATCGCGCCAGCTCAGCGCCGGGGATACGTCATTGCCCTCTCCCGAATAGCGGCGGGGAATGGCGTCATGCGCCTCGAAAGCAGAGCTCTCCAACTGCATGTCCGAAAGTGCAAAGGCCATGTAATAACTCCTCCTGTCTGCAGGAAACGCGAAGGTGCCGAAACAGCGTCGGAAAAAGCCGTTAGACTGTCAAACATGAAACAACTGCTGATCGTGGCGCATGCCCCCTCGCCCAATACCTGGCGCCTGCGCGAGGCCGCCGAAAGCGGCGCACGCCATCCCGATATCGATGCCGTCGAGGTGGTGGTCAAGCCACCACTCGATGCCGGGCCGGAGGACGTGCTGGCGTGTGACGCCATTCTGCTGGGCACCACCGAAAACCTGGGCTACATGAGCGGGGCCCTGAAGGATTTCTTCGACCGCAGCTACTACGCCGTCCTGGAAGAGAAACAGGGCCTGCCCTGCGCACTCTACGTACGAGCGGGGCACGATGGCACCGGAACGCGCCGGGCGGTAGAAAGTATCATCTCAGGGCTGCGCTGGCGCTGGGCGCAAGAGCCGCTAGTGCTGCGCGGGGAGTGGCAGGATGGTTTCGTAGATCATGTGGAGGAGCTGGGCCTCTACCTGGCGGTAGGGCTCGAAGCGGGTGTGCTGTAACACATCGACCCACTGCCGAGACAACCCGGCGTTTCGCAAGAAACGGACTTGTCCGAATGGACATGTCCGTTGCTTGACGCTCGCAGGCGAGTCAGTTGCTGCACGACCCACAGCAGACTCCTGGCTCCCCGTGTTTTTTCTTCTTTGCAGCGTCGGCGCTGGCAGGCTCGCCCGGACTGGCGTCCTCAGCCACAGAGGTCAGCGCCTCAGGCACAAAAGCCTGAACGGCTTGCCTGTCTTCCGTCTTGTCTTTCTTGAACAGATTCTTGAGCCCCATGGAGTCACCCTCGCCGTGGACTTAATAAGATGTAAAACAAAAGCATCTTATTGTTCGACAATCCGGGCGTCAACGCAAAAAACGGCCCCGCCCTTGAAAGGGCGAGGCCGCTGGCTAAGGCAGGCGCCTGCTTGAGCGCTTATCTCAAGCGCTCGAAAACCGTGGCCACTCCCTGCCCCATGCCGATACACATGGTGGCGAGCCCCAGGGTGGTGTCCTGCTGCTGCATCACGTTGAGTAGCGTGGTGCAAATACGCGACCCCGAGCAGCCCAGCGGGTGACCCAAGGCGATGGCGCCACCGTTGAGGTTGACCTTCTCGTCCATGGCGTCGAGAAAACCGAGGTCCTTGAGTACCGGGATCGCCTGGGCGGCAAAGGCCTCGTTGAGCTCGACGGTCTGGATGTCCTCGGACGACAATCCGGCAGCCTTGAGTGCCTTCTTGGAGGCCGGCACCGGGCCGTAGCCCATGATCGAAGCATCGCAGCCCGCTACGCCGGTGGAGAGCACCCTGGCGATGGGCTCGAGACCCAGCGCCTGGGCACGCTCGTAGCTCATCACGGCCATCGCCGAGGCACCCACGGAAAGCGCCGAGGAAGTCCCCGCCGATACCGTGCCGCTGCGCGGATCGAAGACTGGCTTGAGCTTGGCCATCTCCTCGAGACTGGCATCGATGCGCACTACCTCGTCGTGCTTGAACAGCGTGCGGAATCCGCGTTCATCATGCCCTTCGATGCCGACGATCTCGTTGTCGAAGTAGCCCTGCTGGTTGGCCGCATAGGCGCGCTGATGAGAACGCACACCGAACTTGTCCTGCTCCTCGCGGGTCACGCCGTGCATCTTGCCCAGCAGCTCGGCGGTCAGCCCCATCATCATGGCCGCCTTGGCGGCATACTTGCTGGCCGCCGGGTTGACGTCGACGCCGTGCGCCATGGGCACATGCTCCATGTGCTCGACGCCGCCGATGACGTAGAAGTCGCCCATGCCGGCCTTGATGTTGGCCGCGGCGATATGCAGCGCGGTCATGGAAGAGCCGCACAGACGATTGACCGTCTGGGCCGGCACCGTGCGTGGAATGCCGGTCATGATGGCCGCGTTGCGGGCGATATTCATCGCTTGCTCAAGGGTCTGGTTGACGCAGCCCCAGATAACGTCATCGACTTCCGCCGGGTCGAGGCCCGCGTTGCGATCGAACAGCGCCTGCATCACCGCGGCGGAGAGGTTCTCTGCGCGCACGTTGCGGAAGGCACCGTTCTTGGCCTTGGCCATGGCAGTACGAACGCCATCAACCACCACGATGTCTCTCGGATTCAAACTCATATCAACTCACCTCCTGCTCGTGGTGGATTCAGCCCTGGGCCTGGGTGGAATAGAAACGCTCGCCGGAATCGGCCATCTGACGCAGCTTTTCGGTCGGGGCGTAGAGCGGCCCCAGCTCTTCGGCCAAGCCCTCGGCCAGCTTGACGAACTCGGCCACCCCCATGGCATCGATGTAGCGCAGCGCGCCACCGCGAAATGGCGGGAAACCGATACCGTAGATCAGCGCCATGTCGGCTTCAGCCGGGGTCTCGACGATGCCGTCTTCCAGGCAGCGCACGGTCTCCAGGCACAGCGGTACCATCATCCGGGCGACAATATCTTCCTCAGAGAACTCCTTCTCCTCCTTGGCGATCTGCTTGACCAGTGCATAAGCCTGCTCATCGCTGACCTTCTTCGGCTTGCCTTTGCGGTCTTCCTCGTAGGCATAAAAGCCCTTGTCGTTCTTTTGCCCCAAGCGCTCGTTCTCGTACATGACCTGGATGGCGGTCTTACCATCGCGGGCCATACGATCGGGGAAGCCCTCGGCCATCACCTCGTTGGCGTGCACCGCGGTGTCCATGCCCACCACATCGAGCAGATAGGCGGGGCCCATGGGCCAACCGAACTTCTCCATCACCTTGTCGATACGCTGGAAGTCGGCGCCCTGCTCGACCAGCAGGCTGAAACCGCCGAAATAGGGGAACAACACGCGGTTGACCAGGAACCCGGGGCAGTCGTTGACCACGATGGGCGTCTTGCCCATGGCGCGAGCATAGGCCACGGTGGCCGCCACGGCAGCGTCGCCGGTCTTCTCGCCGCGAATGACCTCGACCAGCGGCATGCGGTGCACCGGATTGAAGAAGTGCATGCCGCAAAAATTCTCGGGGCGCTTGAGGTTCTGTGCCAGGCGGGTAATCGAAATGGTCGAGGTGTTGGAGGTGAGGATGGTGTCCTCGGCCACCTGGCCTTCCACTTCGCTGAGTACCGCGTCCTTGACCTTGGGGTTCTCGACCACCGCCTCGACGACGAGGTCGACGTGACCGAAGTCGCCGTAGGAGAGCGTCGGACGGATATAGGTCAGTTTCTCGGCCATCTGCTCGGTGGTGAGCTTGCCGCGCTCCACCTGCTTGGAAAAGAGCTTGCGCGACTCCTTCAGGCCCAGCTCGATGGCCTCCTCCTTGATATCCTTCATCAGGATAGGAGTGCCCTTGGAGGCGCTCTGATAAGCGATGCCGCCCCCCATGATGCCGGCTCCCAGCACCGCGGTCTGCTTCACCGCCTTGGCCTGCTTCTCATATTTGCCGGCTTTCTTCTTGACCACCTGGTCGTTGAGGAACAGCCCGACAAGGTTGTAGCAGACATCGGTCAACGCCAGCTTGGCGAAGGCCTTGGCCTCGATGGCCTGGGCGCGGGCACGCTCTTCGCCTGCCCCCTTCTGAATCACCTTGATCGCCTCGATCGGCGCTGGGTAGTGCGGGCCCGCCTTGCCGGCCACATAGCCCTTGGCCGTCTCGAAGGCCATCATCTGCTCGATGGCGTTGAGCTTGAGCGGCCCGGTCTTCTCGGCGCGGCGCGCCTGGTAGTCGAGCTCGCCGGCATTGGCACGCGCCAGGATATCCAGCGCCGCCGTCTCGAGCTGCTCGTTCGATACCACGGCGTCAACGGCGCCCACCTTGAGAGCCGCATCAGCGCGGTTCTCGGTACCGCCGGCGATCCACTCCACGGCATTATCGGCACCGATCATTCGCGGCAGGCGTACGCAGCCACCCCAGCCGGGCAGAATGCCGAGCTTGGTCTCTGGCAGGCCGATCTTGGCCTTCTCCCCCATCACTCGAAAATCGGTGGTCAGCGTGACCTCGCAGCCACCACCCAGCGCCAAGCCGTTGATCGCGGTTACCGTGGGGAACGGCAGATCCTCGATGGCATTGAAGATGTCATGCACCTTCAGGTTCATCTCGACCAGGTATTCTTCGCCCTTCTCGAACAGACCGTGAAACTCGGTGATGTCGGCACCGACGATGAAGACATCCTTGGCGCTGCCGATCACCAACCCCTGGAGGCCACTCTCGTCGCGAATGGCCCGCACGGCCTCGTCCAGTTCGGCGACCACGGCACTGGACAGCTTATTGATGGACTCGCCCTTCAGATCGAAGGTGAGCATGGCGATGTCATCGCCCCCGTTCTTGGTACCGCGTGCCACCGTGATGGCGTTGCCTTGATAGATCATCCACGTATCTCCACACAGAGGTTGGCGTTGGAGGAGTGCCAGATTTCATACGGCCGTTTGATTCAGGCAAGCTTGGTGCACACGGGCCGGCACGTCAAGCCCCCGATGGGCTTAGTAGCCCTGAGATTCGAGCGCAGGACCGCAGCGTGCAGAATTATTGAACTCGCTGACAGCATAGCCACACGCCAGTGGCACGCGAAAACTTGCTGCCCTGGCTGGCAGTTGCCATCCGAGGTGGCGGAACCTTTTCATTAGCCGGATAATCGAAACATCATGACGCTTCACGCACCCGACAAGTTGCATTACACGCAAGGGGTCCGGACAATTCAGTCAATTCAACGATAAAGCGGAGTCCCATGCACCAGAACATTGGCTTCCGACTGTCCCGCCTACCCCGCCTATGGCGTGCCATCATCGATCGACGCCTCGCCCCGCTGGGCTTGACGCAGACACGCTGGATCACGCTTTATCATCTCTGGCGGCTCGGCGACGGACAGCCACAGTGCGACCTGGCTCGAGCGATTGGCGTAGAGGCGCCCTCCTTGGTTCGCACCCTTGACCAACTCTCCGACCAAGGACTCATCGAACGCTGCCCCTGCGATCAGGATCGACGCACCAAGCGCGTCTTCCTGACGACGGCAGCGACCCCGCTGCTTGAGCAGATCGATGAGGTGGTCACCCAGGCCAGGCGTGAAATGCTGGCCGGTTTGAGTGAAGAAGATGTACAGCACCTCGATGCCCTGCTGGAACACATCGAGAACAATGGCCTGACGATCCAGGCCAAGGAGAGTGAAGGCTGAGCAAATTCAGCCGCGTGGTGCTCCTTCACCGAAATCCGACTTGGCCCTGCGCTGGTCGGCACGCCCGGCCATGGCATTGCGCAGCAGGTGGAAATCATCGAGGTAGGTGAGAAAGCGCTCCGCCGTCTGCGACTCCCACCACCACAGAGTGATGGCAAATTCGCTGGACTCGATGACCAGCGCATCCTGGGGCAGGCGTGTCAGCAACGCCTCGAGCGGCTCGCGTGCCGCTGGAGGCAGAGGCCGGAGCGGCTCGATACGCCAACGCCAGCCGGCTACGCAAGGCTTGAGTACGTCGCTGGCCTCACTGTCACGCACCAGCAGAAAGCGTGGCCCGGGGGAGACGGCCGGGTAGCTCCACCGATAGCCCGGCATGGCGGTCTCGATACCGTGCAGCGGCGGCTTTTCCAGTACGACCTTGACCCCCGCCTTGGCCGCCGCATTGCGCAGAGGGACGATACGGCGTTGTCGGGGGCTGGGCTTGAGCCACATTACCGGTGAAATGACCAACAGCAGTGCCGCAAGAATGACTAGCCAGACCATGCGGATTCTCCTGATTCTTGACGCAAGTCGTTGTCTTGATTCATGAGCCGTCCTAGAGTGAAGGCATACCGATCACATGCCGTTACGCAGGAGCCCTGCCATGAGCAATGAATACCGTCATATCCTGGTCGCCGTCGACCTGACCAAGGATTCCCACAAAGTGCTGGAGCGTGCCTTGCAGATCGCCGAGCGCAACCAGGCCAAGCTGTCGATCATGCATACGCTCGAACCGCTAGGCTTCGCCTATGGTGGCGATATCCCCATGGACCTCACCAGCATCCAGGATCAGTTGGACGAGCATGCCAAGCAGCGTCTGTCCGAGATCGCCGACCCTCACGTGACCAAGGAGAACCAGCACGTCCTGGTGGGCATGCCCGACACCGAGATCCATCGCTTCGCCGCAGAGAATGGCGTCGATCTGATCGTGGTTGGCTCTCATGGCCGGCACGGCTTTGCCCTGCTGCTCGGCTCCACCTCCACCGGCGTCCTTCACGGCGCCCAGTGCGATGTGCTCGCGGTACGAGTGGGCAACAAGGGCGAAACGGCAGAATAGAGCTAATCTCTCGCCAGGGCGCCCCTCGGGCGCCTTACTGCTTACTCACCCGCCGCCATCGCTTCCAACTCCATCCACCGCTCCATGACGGCGTCGAGTTCGGCCTGCTTGTCGCCCATGGCCTGTAGCGTTTCGGCTACCTTCTCCGCTTCCTGCTGGTAGAAGGCAGGAGCGCTGATCCGAGCCTCGAATTCGGCCACCTCGGCCTCGAGCCTTTCGATCTGAGCCGGTAGCGCGTCGAGCTCGCGCTGCAGCTTGTAGGAAAGCTTGACGGGCTTTTTCGCGACGGGCGATACCGGCGCAGTCGCCTTGGCCGAAGTTTCCGACTTGGCGGTCGGCTCCACCTGCTGGCGTGCCGCTCCTTCCCATGGCGCCGGCGGCAGGGTGCCACCCTGCCGCACCCAGTCGCTGTAGCCGCCAACGTATTCGCGCACCACACCATCGCCCTCGAAAGCCAGCACGCCGGTCACCACGTTGTCCATGAAGGCGCGGTCGTGGGAGACCAGCAGCAGGGTGCCGTCGAAGTCGAGCAGCAGCTCCTCGAGCAACTCCAGAGTTTCGACGTCGAGATCGTTGGTCGGCTCGTCGAGCACCAGCACGTTGGCCGGCTGGGTAAACAGCCGCGCCAGAAGCAGGCGATTGGACTCACCGCCGGAAAGCGCCTTGACCGGTTGGCGCGCCCGTTCGGGCGTGAACAGGAAGTCCTGCAGATAGCTGATGACGTGTTTGTCCTTGCCGCCCACGGTGACCCTGTCGCTGCCCTGGGCAACGTTGTCGTAGACGCTCTTCTCCGGTTCCAGCCCAGCCCGCAGCTGGTCGAAATAGGCCACCTTGATATTGGTACCCAGACGCACCGAGCCTTCACTTGGCTCGAGCTCGCCGAGCAAGATCTTGAGCAGAGTGGTCTTGCCGGCGCCGTTGCGTCCGATCAGGCCGATGCGGTCGCCGCGCTGGATCTCGAGGTCGAGACCTCGAATGATGGTCTCATCGCCAAAGCGATGGGTCACGCCGACGAGCTCGACTACGCGCTTGCCGCTGCGCTCCCCCCTGTCGACACCGAAACTCGCCCGCCCCTGCACCTCGCGCCGCTGGCTGCGCTCGCGACGCAGCTGTTCCAGCGCCCGCACACGGCCCTCGTTACGAGTGCGCCGCGCCTTGATGCCCTGGCGAATCCAGGCTTCCTCCTGGGCCAGTTTCTTGTCGAACTCGGCGTTCTCGCGCGCCTCGATCTCGAGCTCATGCGTTTTCTGCTGTTGGTACGCAGCGTAATCGCCCGGATAGCGCCCCAGTCTTCCTCGGTCGAGCTCGAGAATCGCTGTCGCCAGCTTCGACAGGAAAGCGCGGTCGTGGGTGATGAACAGCACCGCACCGTTGAAATCGAGCAACTGCTCCTCGAGCCAGGCGATGGTGTCGAGGTCCAGGTGGTTGGTGGGCTCGTCGAGCAGCAGCAGGTCGGGTTCGGCAACCAGTGCCCGGGCAAGCGCCACACGCCGACGCCAGCCCCCCGAGAGCGAACTCATCAAGTCGTCGGCCGGTAGCCCCAGACGCGTCAGCACGACGTCGATGCGCTGTTCGAACGACCAGCCGTCGATGGCCTCGAGGCGGCTCTGCAGGGACGCCATGCGCTTCATATCGGGCTCGTCGGCCTGCACCAGATGATGATACTCGGCCAGTAGCTCACCCGCTTGCGGCAAGCCTTGGGCAACCACGTCGAAGATGGTTTCGCCCGTGGCGGAAGGCAGGTCCTGCTCCAACACGCCGATCTTCAGTCCCGGGGCGCGCCAGATGCTACCGTCATCGGGCAGAATTTCACCCGACACCAGTTTGAGCAGTGTCGATTTGCCGGTACCGTTGCGCCCGACCAACGCCAGGCGCTCCCCCTTCTCCAGCACCAGGTCGGCACCGTCGAGCAGCACATGGTTGCCATAAGCCAGTTGCAAGCTTTCCAGACGTAGCAGGGTCACGCGTTCACCTCATCAGTCGTTCAGGCGGCTAGTGTAACGCATGGCTGGCCCGGCGTGGCTTTGGTTACAATGCCCCTTGTAACTGCAAAGGAGCGCACACTTGGTCGACCCCGACACTTGCGACGATTTACTGCCCGAGGCGCTGCGCTTTCGTGCATCCGCCCCACTGGTGGACATCGGCGCCAACCTGACTCACGACAGCTTCGCCCATGACCTCGAGGCAGTACTGCGCCGGGCGCGAGCAGCCAATGTCACGACACTGATCGTGACCGGCACCGACCGCACCCATGCCGAGCAGGCCGTGGCACTCGCCCAGCGCTTCCCGGGGCTGCATGCCACCGCCGGGGTGCATCCCCACGATGCCAGCCTCTGGGATGACGCCTTGGCGGCCGCCATGGGCGAGCTGCATCAACGCGCCGAAGTCGTGGCCGTGGGCGAGTGCGGCCTCGATTTCAATCGCAACTTCTCCACCCCAAGCGAGCAGGAGCGGGCCTTCGAAGCCCAGTTGGGCCTGGCGGTGAAGAGCGGCAAGCCATTGTTCATCCATGAGCGTGACGCCGGCCAGCGCATGCGCGACATGCTGCATGCCTGGCGCGATGACATCAGCGATGCAGTGATCCACTGCTTTACGGCCGACCGTGTTACTCTCCACGGCTATCTCGACCTCGACCTGCACATCGGCTTGACGGGCTGGATCTGCGACGAGCGACGCGGCCATCACCTGCGCGAGCTGGTCAGGGATATTCCGCTCGATCGCCTGATGGTGGAAACCGATTGCCCCTACCTGCTACCGCGCGATTTACCTGCCAAACTCAAGGGCAGGCGCAACGAGCCGTCGCTGCTACCATGGATCGTGCGCGAGATCGCTGCCTGGCGAGGCAACAACGAGGCTGAGCTGGCGCATGCCACCACACAAACCGCCCGACGCTTCTTCCGCCTGGATACCGCAAGCGAAGCCCAGGAGACAGGCCGTGACCAACAGGAGTCGTGATATGGCCGAAATACCCGGATTCATCGCCGTGGAAACAGGCGATGACAGCGATCTACCCCTGGCCATTGCCTGGGTGCTGCCCGATGGACGCATCAAGCATACGTTGATACAACCCGACGATGACTGGCTCGACGACGAATTCAATGTGCTCAACGGCTATAGCCTGGACGAACTGCACAACTTTGGCGCGACTCCCCTGGATGTGATCCGGGAGTTGGAAAACGACCACTTCAGCGCCACGCTGTTCACAGCGGGCATCAGCGGCGACGAAGCTGCGCTGGCACGAATATTCGACACCTACGGCATCGATCCCTTCGTCGAATTGGCGCCGGCCGATAGCCTCTACCCCGGCCTTTCGGCCGGTGAGTGGAGCCGCGCCCGCAATGAAATGTTCAGTGAAATGGGACTCGAGCCGTTGCGGCCCGAGCATGAGGTCGAGGTAATGCTACGTCTGCATGAGCGCCTAGGCGCCGAGTGACGGCACCGGCGCCCCCGCCAGCAGCCACTCGCGCTGCTCCGGCATCCCCATGCAGATCAAGCGTGGCTCCTCAGCCTGAAGCTGTTGGAATTCCGCCTTGTCGTCCAGCCCTTTCCAGCCGAGTTGAATCAACGCCTGCGCCGTGGCGCCACCCAGCGTGGCCCCCGGGCCGGGAATGACGATACGGTCCGGTGCGAACTCGCGTACACCGACCTTTACCGCCGCAGTGAAGTCGTAGGGCGCCACCAGCTGCTCGCCCAGGGTATAGTCCCATAGACGTTCGGGATCGGTGCTCCAGGGCGTCCAGACATGACCGCGACCGTCGATCATCGGCACCTCGGGTGCGCGCAGCGGCAGGCTCGCCAGCTCACGGCGCGCTTCTCGCTTTACCGCCTCCTGCAGGGGTGTATGGAAGGCGGCGTGCTGATGCAGCCGCAGAGGAAACCGCTCACGTGGCGGCAACGCCTCGGTCAGACGCGCCAGACCCGCCTCGTTGCCACCGAAGACCAGCATCCCACCCAGGTCGATTGAGAGGTACAGCTCAGCGTCCTTCCCGCCGTGAATGCCCTCGATCAGCGCCAGCAGCTCATTGCGCAGCGTCCAGTCGGGCCGCCAGGCATCATCGACCCAGGGATAGATGACCTGCCCGCCCGCCAGGGTTTCCTGCATACGCAGGCCCATGGTACTGATCAGGTGTAGTGCCTCGTCAGGGTTTAGTGCGCCGGCCGCCGCCAAGGCGATATACCACCCCATGGAGTTGCCGGTCACCGCCACCACCTCATAGCGCTCGCGGTCAATCGCCAGCAGGTCGGCCCAGGCGCAGGCATAGATCAGCGGCGAGGCGTGCTCGCCGCGGCCATGCAGGCTCTGGCGGAAAGCCGTCTCGCCATCCAGTTCGGAGAGCGTAGGCATGCCGACCTCGCGGCGCATGGCATCGAAGCGTTTCAGCCAGTCGCTACCGCCCGCCAGGCGGTTCAGCGTACCCCACTCTGCCGCGTTGTAGGTGCCGCGCCCGGGGCAGACGACCAGTAGCCTCTCGCGTGCTGTAGCTGTGGGAGAAGAAATACGAGTTGCACTCATGCTTCGTTGCTCCTTGCCGCCGCGCCAGCTACCTGCGTAGCGCTCTCAATGGTCTGCACTCTTTTTACCGTCAGGCAACGACCCTGCTCGACGATGGACTCGACCGAAGGCAGTGTCACGGTCGCCGCCCGGCCCAGCGGGATGAAGCTGTCCTCAGCGGCCAAACGATGCAACCTGTCGCTTGCTATGTCGCGCTCCACCAGTTCGGCAATCAACTCCTCACTCGGCGAGCCGCTGCGACGGCATTCGTCTACCACCAGAATCTGATCGCAGTCGACAACCCTCTGGTAGACCGCGTCGTGATCGATTCCCGTCAGCCAACGCAGGTCGACGATACGCAGTGCCACGCCCTCTGCCTCCAACCGCGCCGCTGCCTGGCGCGACAGATAGGCGCCGTTGCCGTAGGTGATGATGGCGAGATCGCGCCCTTCTCCCCATTGGCCAGGCTCCCCCGGTGCCAGCCGATGCTCGGGCCCAGGGTCGGCGAAACACCACTGCTGGTCGCCCTCTTCGTGCAGGTCGCGGGTGTGGTAGAGGGCAATTGGCTCGATCACCACCACCACGCGCTGTTCCTCGTCGGCCAGGCGCACCGCTTCCTGCAACACCCCCACGGCATCGGCGGCGTTCGAGGGACAGGCCACCAACAAGCCGGGAATGTCGCGCAGCACGGCAATGGCGTTGTCGTTATGGAAGTGCCCGCCAAAACCCTTCTGGTAGCCAAGTCCGGCAATGCGCACCACCATCGGGTTGGTGTACTGGCCGTTGGAGAAGAAACTGAGCGTGGCGGCTTCGCCGCGGAGTTGATCCTCGGCATTGTGCAGGTAGGCCAGGAATTGGATCTCCAGTATCGGCACCAGGCCGTTCTGCCCCATGCCGATCCCCAGGCCAAGGATGCTCTGCTCATCGAGCAGTGTGTCGATCACCCGATGCGGACCGAACTGAGCCTGCAGGCGCTGGGTGACGCCGTAAACACCACCCTTGCGGCCTACGTCTTCACCCGCCATGACCAGGTGCGGATAGCTCGCCATCAGCCGTGTCAGCGCCTGGTTGAGTAGTTTGGCGATGGGTGCCGGGGTCGGGTCGATGTTGCCCTGCCAAGGGCGCGAACTGCCCGGTCGCTTCGGCGGCACGATGCTGGCCATCACTTCGCCGGCCGTTTCCAGCTTGGGTCGGCGAATCGCCTCCTCCGCCACGTACGCCACCCGCTCGGCGACCGAGTGGTAGAGCCGTTCGATTTCCTCGGTGTCGAGCACGCCATGGCGCAGCAACAATCCGACCGTGGCCAGCAGCGGATCACGCGCTTCGTCGGCCTTGATGCGGGCCGGGGCCAAGTAGGCCTGCTGGGCATCGGAGCCGGCATGACCAAAGAGCCGCACGCAGCGCATATGCAGGAAGACCGGCTGCTTGCGATACCGGGCGATACGCTGAGCCTCGCAGGCGGCGCGCCAGGTATCGAGCAGGTCGAGGCCATCGCAGCTGAGGTAATGAAAGCCGGGACGCGAGCGCATGCTGGCTTCGATCCAGCCGTCAGGGGTTGGTGTGGAAATACCGATGCCATTGTCTTCGCACACCATTACCAGCGGCATAGGTGAGCCCTGATAGGCAGCCCAGCCGGCGGCGTTGAGCGCCCCCTGGGCGGTGGAGTGGTTGAACGAAGCATCGCCGAAGCTGCAGAGGACCACACTGTCGGCCGGCCACTCACCCTCGCCGCCTAACCGCCGCCACAGGCCCAGACTGTAGCTCGCCCCCACGGCCTTGGGCAGATGCGAAGCAATGGTGCTGGTCTGGGGCGGAATGTGCAGCGCCTTCGATCCCAACACCTTGTGCCGCCCACCTGAGATCGGGTCATCAGCCGAGGCGGCAAAGCTCAGCAGCAGGTCCCACAGTGGTGTCTGTCCCGGCAAACCACGACTGCGCTGCAGCAGGAAGGCTGCATCGCGATAGTGCAGGAAGGCGGGATCCGTGGTGCGAAAAGCTCGGGCTATGGCGGCATTGCCCTCATGGCCAGCGCTGCCGATGGTATAGAAGGCCTCGCCGCGGGCTTGAAGACGTCGCGCGTGCAAGTCCAGATGGCGGCTCATCAACTGGGTTTCGAACAGTTCGGCGAGGCCATATGCGGAGAGCCCGACCTCGTCGAGCTGCCACGCTCGCTCTGGCACGGGCCAATCACCGCTGCGTAGCGCAGCGAAGAAACGCTGCTCTTGGGGTAGTGGTTCGAGCACGATGCAGGCTCCCGACGACAAGCATGAATGATGACTTACAGCCTAGCGCGCCTGGTTGGCAAAGAGATAATATCGATATACTGCCCCTGGTATAGGCTAAGGTTATGGATGTTCGAAGCCTGCGTTATTTCATCGCCGCCTACGAAGGCGGCTCGATCAGCGCGGCCTCCCGCCGCTGCCATGTGGCGCAACCCTCCATCTCGACTGCGCTGGCGCAACTGGAGGAGCGCCTGGGGTCACCGCTATTCGAGCGGCATCGGCGTGGTATCACACCTACCGAGGAGGGGCACAGGCTCTATCCCCTGGCCCGTCAGGTGAGCGAGGACCTGAATGCCATCAGCAGGTTGTTTCGCACCCCGGCGCCAGCCACTCCCGTGCGCCTGGGGCTGATGCGCTCGCTGGGCGCCAACCGCATGACCGCCCTGCTCAAGGAGTACATTGGCCAGGGCGACAACCTGGCGCTGACTCTGGTCAATCCAGAGGAGCGCTGCGACGCCCGCATCATTGGCGAGCACGACCTGACCCCGGGCGAAGCTTTCCAGCCCATCTGGCATGACAGCTATCGTCTCGCGCTGCCCAGCGGTCATCCGCTGGGCCTCAAGGGAACGGTGGCATTGGCCGAGCTCGACGGGCTGCCATTCATCTGGCGACATCCCTGCCCCGCCATGGAACGGCTTGCCTCGGCGCTGAGCGATACCGGCGTCCGCTGCCAGGTCAGGGCTCGCCTGCGTACCATCGAATATACCCTGGGGCTGGTGGCGGCAGGGGTTGGCGCCTCACTGGTGCCGGCCTGGCCCGAGATCCTCTCGCACCCGGACGTACAATGCCGTGCTCTGGTCGGGCTCGACATCCGCCAGACCATCGGCGTGGCCTATCCGGCACGCCAGGCGATGCCGGCGCTCGATCCGTTACTTCAGCTCGGCAGGCAGATCTGGGAAGCCGAGGAGCGCGCCTGATCGAGGATAGTCAAGCCGCTTTCCACAGCCTCACCGATGGCCGAATCACACTGATGGAACGCCGTCAGAGCGGCATGGAAGGCCTCCGCCCTGGGCGGCAAACCCTCCCGTGCATAGCGGGCTGAACGGGCGGCAACGCGGCCATGGAACGCTTCTCTGTCGACCTCCGCTTCGCCTCCCAGGTTGTCCACGCTGACATGGAAGCGCAGCCCACAGGCGCGCGAAAAAAGCATCTCCAAGGCCTGTGGCGCAATTTCTGCCGCCTCGAAGCGCCGTTGCTGCTCCTCATCGCGTCCATCGGGCAAGTACCAGTAACCGTAATCCTCCAACAGGCGTCGCCGCTCACCAGCGATGCACCAATGGCTGATCTCGTGCAACGCGCTGGCATAAAAGCCTCGCGCGAAGACGACCCGATGGTAAGGGCAGTCGGCATCGGCAGGGCGATAAAGCGGCTCGTCACCGCCGCGCACCAGCCGGGTATTGAAGCGCTGCTGAAAGAGACCGTCGAACAGGGCGGTCACGTCCTCGAGGCGATGGATCACGGACACTCCAGGCTAGCGAATGGGTCGGCCATTATAGGTGAGGGGAACACGAAGCGAAATTCACCGGAAGTTGCTAACATATCTGGTTTCCTTGGCGTACGGCCAAGGTGATGACATGCATGGAGCACCTCACTTGGCAACGTTCCTCACCGACCTGCTGAGCGTCAGCCGCACGGAGACGCGACCGCTGATCCGCTTGACCCTGCCCATCTGCGGTGCCCAGTTGGCCCAGGCCGGCATGAGCGTCACCGATGTGATGATGACGGGTCGCGTCAGTGCCACCGACCTGGCGGCCGTTTCCGTGGGCTCCAGCCTGTGGCTGCCGCTGATGCTGTTCATGACTGGCACACTGATGGGCCTGACGCCCATCGTCGCCCACCTGCTGGGAGCGGGCTCAATCGAGCGCATTCGCCCCAGCGTACACCAGGCGCTGTGGGTAGCGCTGGCTCTGGGCCTGGTGTCGGCATTGCTGCTATGGCTGACGGTGACCCCGATCTTTCGCTTGATGAACGTCCCGCATGAAGTCGCCCAGGGCTCGGCCGCCTACTTGTCCGCCGTCGCCTTCGGTATGCCGGGGGTAGCACTCTTTCAGGCATTGCGCGCCTTCTCCGACGGCATGAACCATACTCGCCCATCGCTGTGGATCAGCCTGGTGGGGCTCGCCGTGAATATACCCAGCAACTTCGTACTGATCTACGGCGGAGAGGGGCTCACTGGGCTCTTCGGAGATTGGCTGCCAGCCTGGATGCAAGGCCTTCCGGCTCTGGGCGCGCTGGGCTGCGGCATCGCCACGGCGCTCTCCATGTGGGTCATGTGCCTGGCCATGGCCGTCTATACCCGCCGCTCGCAGGCTTACGGCAGCGTCAGCCTGTGGCACTCACCCACCCCGCCGCGCGGGCGCCTGATCGGAGAACTACTCTACGTGGGCGTGCCCATCGGCGTGGCGATCTTCGTCGAGGTTACGCTGTTCACGTTGATTTCGCTGTTCATCGCTAGCCTGGGTGAGGTAACGGTGGCAGCGCATCAGGTCGCCCTCAACTACACCTCGATCCTGTTCATGCTGCCATTGGCATTGAGCATGGCGCTGACCGTCAGGGTCGGCAATACGCTCGGCCAAGGCAAGGTCGAGCGAGCTCGCATGGTGGCCTGGAACGGCGTGCTGGTCTCGGTGCTGATCGCGCTGTTCAATAGCGTTCTGCTGTGGTTCACGGCAAAGCCGGTCATGGCACTCTACACTCACGATACGGCCGTCCAGCGCCTGGCCCTGTCGCTGATCCTGCTGGCTATGCTCTACCAGATTTCCGATTCTCTCCAGGTCAGCCTGGCCGGCGCCCTGAGAGGCTACAAGGATACCCGCATCATCATGCTCATCACCCTGTTCGCCTACTGGGCGGTTGGCTTGGCCGGCGGCCACTGGCTGGGTACCCGGGGCCTGCCTGGCTGGACCGAACCGCTGGGGGTGCATGGCTACTGGATCGGCCTGATCGCCGGGCTTACCGTAGCGGCAATGTTGCTCGGCGAGCGCCTGCGCCGCAAGACCAAGGGAGTCGCGAATGGCAGGCTGGACATCGCCCCGGATTGAAGCAAGGCGTTGTATCGCTCTGCTCTTGCTCGTATTGCTGGTCGGGTGTGGTGCAGAAGGAGAAGGCGAAACCAAGCTGGTCGAATACCAACAGGCATTGGCTAAGGCTCTGGATCAGCCGTCCCCCGAAAGAAGTGCACCGTCCAATATCGGTGCCTTTCCCGATCGCAACGAACGCCTCCTCACAGTCACTGAAACTCGCGAAGGGATGCTCGACATCTATGCCCTGCGCGAGTGCCGAATCACTTCACTCATCGCCGCGCGCAATAATCAGCTCGGTCGCGTGGCGCCACCCAGCCAGCAGTGGATCTACGAGCTCGAGCTCTGGCGCCATCTGCATGCCTGCTGGAACAGCGAAGTGCCGGACTCGCTCTCCGAATCCGCTCGCAAGCTACTCGAGCGACTCACACGGATCAAGACCGAACAGCTGCCAAAGGTGAGCTGGAACAGCCTGTTCGGCTCCGAAGAGTGGGTCGGCAACTTCTCTCGCGCAAGCTCGCCACTCACGCCTGGCGACACTCAGGGCATCGAGGCTCAATTAGCGGCCTTGGCGTGGCTGCGCCAGGCTACGATCAACCAGTACAACCCCGAGTGGGGCCATGAATCGGCAACGCTGGAAGGGCACCTCAAGTCGCTGCGCAACCGCCCTTTGACGGCCGAACTGCTGCGCGCCCTGCTGCTCGCCGAGCAGCGCATGGAGGAGGCAACGCTCCTTCTCGCCGCTACTCTGGAATCGGAGAGTGGTTGCCAGGCCCTCACGGCACCGTCGGGAGAGTTGCTGCAGCTCATGACTGGTATGGAGGCATTCAATTGGCTCGACCGACTCGAGGCACTGGCAACGCGATGGCTGCATGCGATCGACGACTTGCTCGAGAGCCATCTTCCCCCTCCCGCCGCTGTCGCCACCTATCGCGAGCGCTGGCTCTCTCTGGAAAACCCACGCGCTCCATTGCCCGCCTTGCACCAGGCGCGCGCCGAGCATAGCCGCCATTGGCAGGCTTTGATCGAGCGCTGTACGTGAAAAAGCACTCCGACAGACTTAACTTGAAAGGTGACTCTGTGCTATTGGTGATCCGTGAAGGTAGGAGTCGATCCCGTCAGCCTTGCCGCAGCCGTGACCTTTCCGCTCGGCCCATGCAGAATCTGGAGGGAGAAACATGGGTATGTCACTGTCACCCCGCCCTGCCCGGGTCATCGACCTGGAAACGATGCGCCAGAAGCTCCAGGCCAAGCGACGCCTGGTCCGCCTCTCCCCCGAGCTTGATGGTCTCGAGATGGTCTACAGCCTGGCCTCGGACCCCGACTCCCTCTACGCCATGCCCATCCTTGCCTGGGGGCTGCGCGAGGATGGCGATGTCGTCGGCCTGGTGCCATGGATGGAGACGTTGACACCCTGCCACCAGCTCGACGACGCCGAGCACGGTTGCTTCGTTGGCTATCGGGACCCCGAGACCGAGGAAATACTGGAGTCCCCACCACCCCACAAGACCTGCGAGCTGGAGCATGCTGCGGCTTACTTCGACTATGAAGAAACGCGCGACATCACGCTCATTCAGCAAATCCCCGACACCCAGGGCACCCATGCACTGTGCATTGATGACGACCAGCATCCCTGGCAGCTCAAGCAGGTATTCGGCTGGCGCCTGTACAGCGACGGAAACGTGGAGGCCCTGCTGGCGGACGAGTCACTCGTCGAGACTACACCAATCCTGCCCGGCGATGCTTGCCTCTATCCCGGCAAGAGCCGTCATCGGATGGTCTACTTCTTCCAGCGCAGTATCGCCAACCGCATTCGCGAACAGGACCCCAGCACGCTCGAAGCCTTGGCACTGATGGTCATTCCCAATGCTACCGCGAAGGAGGCCGACGGCTGATAGGCCTTCGGGCTAGCCCTACATTAGCCCAAGCGTATAAAGTAGAGGTAACGTCCGTCCGACTCCTGCTGCGATATCAGGTCGTGCCCCAGGAAACTGCAAAATTTAGGCACGTCCCGAGTGGTCGCCGGATCCGTGGCGATTACCTTGAGGATCTCACCGGGACTCATGTCACGCACCTTGTTGTGCATAAGCATGATGGGCTCCGGACAGTAGAGACCGGTCGTGTCAAGTTCGTCCTGATAGATGGGCTGCGAGTCGGCGGTAGTCGTCATCGATCGACCTCGGTGTGGGGAGCTGCTAGATGATCAAGATCATAATCGAACGTCGTATCATGCCTGGCCTGGAGGAAGAATACGAGGAGGCCGCGCGCGAGGCCATGCGCCATTCTCTCGGCGCCAGGGGGTTCGTTGGCGCCGAGACCCTGGTCGAACGCGGCCATAGCGACCGCCGGCTGATGGTCGTCAAATGGCGCAATCTCAGCGCCTGGAACGAATGGTACACCAGCGAAGAGCGCGCGCGCGCCATGCAGCGCATCCTGCCGCTGCTGACAGAAGACGAGACCATCCGTATCTATGAGCCCGCTTATTGACACGACGCCATCGCGATGATGTGCGTCGAGTCAATTCAATAGCCTGACATGCACCGTGACCTCCTCACGGTCATGATAGAGATGTCGGCAACGCAGCTCGGCACGAACGCCGGCATCGTGCAGCGCCTCCTCAAGCAGAGCCAGGCAGCGGTCGACTTCCTCCCAGCGTCGCTTCATCGGCAACTTAAGGTTGAAAACCGCTTCCCGACACCAGCGGCGGGTCAGCCAGCGCTGAACCATTGCCGTCACCCTTGCCGGTTTGTCTACGATGTCGCACACCAACCAATCAAGGCGATATGGCGGCTCCCAGATGAAGCCATCCTCGCGCAAATGCTCCACCATTCCCGTCGCCATCAAGTCGCTGTTCATGGGTCCGTTGTCGATGGCGAAAACATGCATGCCTCGCTTGACCAGTTGCCAGGTCCATCCACCAGGAGCCGCCCCGAGATCGGCGGCCTGCATGCCTTCTGCCAATCGCCCGCCCCACTCTTCACGCGGCACGAACTCATGCCAGGCCTCCTCCAACTTCAGAGTCGAACGACTCGGCGCTGCCTGGGGAAAGCGCAACCGTCGGATGCCACCCTGCAGTTCGCTGCGATTGCCATGAAAGCTCATGCCCAACTGCACGCGATCGCCATCGGTCCAGAACAGATGCAAACGGCGTCCGCCAGCCTTGCGGCGTAAAGCGCCACGCTTACGCAGCCCCGACTCTAGCGGACGTGTCAGTGCCTTGATGAGGCCCGCCAAGGCTTTACCATCATTGGTATCGGGCGTTTCGTGCCAGACCGACTCGAAGCTCCAGCCACTGGATACTACCTGCTCCACGATGGGGGATAGCCTGTCATCCCGAGCCAGAGACAGCGGCGGCAACGCCACCAGGCTCTGGCGCGCAAAGACGAGCCGATCGAAGCACATCTCCCTATGCAGCTCGTTGGCCGGCCGCACGTCATCCACGACGAAGCGTACGAAACCTTCCTGAGGTGAATACTCCGCCCTGCCGTGCCAGCCGAGTTGGTCGGCCCAGCACGTCACCTCGGATGCTACGTCGTGTTCGAAGCCAGGACGGCAGTAGAAGAGCAACTGATCGGCAACCACGTGCTTCGCCAAGCGGGACATCGGATCTCTCTCACGGTGTTCTTGGGCTCGCATGTTACCAGCCTTGGAAGTAGATGTCGGCTACCCAGAATCGTTTGCTCACCGTTTTTTAATTAAGTCTAATGCTCAGTTTTGGTGCACAAGAAAGGCCATTTATAAAGCATTTTCGGCTCGTATCTATGTCTAATCCCGACATAGGCTATGTGCTTGCTGCATAATGGTGCACTGAATTATAGTGAGCGCATCGCTATCTGACTGGACGTTCATATGACCTACATACACGACACCCTCGAAGGGCTAAGAAAGAGCAGCCCGGCCCAATGCGAGTTTTATCAAGCTGCAGAGGAAGTCCTCGAGTGTCTGCGTCCCTTGCTCGAAACGGTGCCGCGCTACCATCAGCACAGCATCATCGAACGCATCGTCGAGCCTGAGCGCCAGATCATGTTCCGCGTCAGTTGGGTCGATGACGCTGGCAAGGTGCAAGTCAACAAGGGCTACCGCATCCAGTTCAATTCGGCCTTGGGACCTTACAAGGGCGGCCTGCGCTTTCACCCAAGCGTCAACGCCAGCATCATCAAGTTCCTGGGCTTCGAGCAGATATTCAAGAATGCCCTGACCGGACTGCCTATCGGCGGTGGCAAGGGAGGCTCCAACTTCGATCCCAAGGGCAAGTCCGATGGCGAAATCATGCGGTTCTGCCAATCGTTCATGAACGAGTTGTACCGTCATATCGGCCCGACCGTCGATGTTCCTGCAGGCGACATTGGGGTAGGCTCCAGGGAAATTGGCTACATGTACGGTCAGTACAAGCGTCTCACAGGAAGCTATGAAGGCGTATTCACCGGCAAGGGGCTGAACTGGGGCGGCTCGCTCGGCCGCAAGGAGGCCACCGGCTACGGCGCGGTCTACTTCGCCCAGAACATGCTCGAGGCACGTGGCGATAGCATCTCAGGCAAGACCTGCTTGGTGTCAGGAGCCGGCAACGTGGCCATATATACAATAGAGAAGCTCTATCATCTTGGTGCTCGTCCCGTTACCTGCTCGGACTCACGCGGCGCGATCCACCATCCTGAGGGGATTGATCTCGACACGCTCAAGTTGCTCAAAGAGGTGAAGCGCACTTCTCTGCGTGAATACGTCGAATATCACCCCGAGGCAACGTACATCGATGCCCAGGATTACCCGAGCGACGGTCACGCCGTATGGCGTATCAAAGGCGAGGTTGCATTCCCCAGCGCCACGCAGAACGAAGTGACCGAAGCCGATGCTGTCGCCCTGCTCGGCAATGGCGTGCATTGCATCAGTGAAGGCTCGAACATGTCCTCCACTGCCACTGCCGTCGACCGCTTCCTCGGAGCCAGGATTGCCTACGGCCCAGGTAAGGCCGCCAATGCCGGCGGCGTCGCCACTAGCCAGCTCGAGATGGCGCAGAACAGCAGTATGCAACAATGGTCCATGGAGAAGGTCGATACCAAGCTGCAGGCCATCATGGCGAATATCCACCAGCAGTGCGCCAATACGGCCGAAGAATTCGGCGAACCCTCAAACCTGGTGCTCGGCGCCAATATCGCCGGCTTCCGCAAGGTAGCCGATGCCATGATCGACCAAGGCGTCGTATAAGAACCAGCCAGGCTACCACGCTCCCGTAGCCAGCGATGACAAAGCCCCGACCTCTCGGTCGGGGCTTTGCTTCATAGACAATCCTGTAAACTGAAATTTTGAACTGCCAGCGGACCTAAACCAGGGGAAGGTCAACGGCACGCCTATCGAGCTGTACGAAGAGAAACGACAGACAAAGAAAAACCCCGAGCGCTATGGCACTCGGGGTTTTGGGATAGATGCCTGACGATGACCTACTCTCGCATGGGGAGACCCCACACTACCATCGGCGCTGAGTGGTTTCACTGCTGAGTTCGGCATGGGATCAGGTGGTTCCCACTCGCTATGGTCGTCAGGCGAAAACGGTTGGAATCATGCTGAGCGATACGTCTCGCCGGGGCGTGCCCGGGCGTATCCGTCAATTTTCGTGCGCAATGCGCAGACCCCTTGGGGTTATATGGTCAAGCCTCACGGGCCATTAGTACCGGTTAGCTCAACGCCTCGCAGCGCTTCCACACCCGGCCTATCAACCAGCTGGTCTCGCTGGGCCCTTCAGGAGGCTCGAGGCCTCGGGGATGTCTCATCTTGAAGGGGGCTTCCCGCTTAGATGCTTTCAGCGGTTATCCCGTCCGCACGTAGCTACCCGGCAATGCCACTGGCGTGACAACCGGAACACCAGAGGTGCGTCCACTCCGGTCCTCTCGTACTAGGAGCAGCTCTTCTCAAACATCCAACGCCCACGGCAGATAGGGACCGAACTGTCTCACGACGTTCTAAACCCAGCTCGCGTACCACTTTAAATGGCGAACAGCCATACCCTTGGGACCGACTTCAGCCCCAGGATGTGATGAGCCGACATCGAGGTGCCAAACACCGCCGTCGATGTGAACTCTTGGGCGGTATCAGCCTGTTATCCCCGGAGTACCTTTTATCCGTTGAGCGATGGCCCTTCCATACAGAACCACCGGATCACTAGAACCTACTTTCGTACCTGCTCGACGTGTCTGTCTCGCAGTCAAGCACCCTTATGCTCTTGCACTCAATGCACGATTTCCGACCGTGCTGAGGGTACCTTCGTGCTCCTCCGTTACTCTTTGGGAGGAGACCGCCCCAGTCAAACTACCCACCACACACTGTCCTCGATCCGGATCACGGACCTGAGTTAGAACGCCAATGATGCCAGGCTGGTATTTCAAGGGTGGCTCCGCCCGAACTGGCGTCCGGGTTTCCTAGCCTCCCAGCTATCCTACACAAGCAACATCAGCGTCCAGTGTGAAGCTATAGTAAAGGTTCACGGGGTCTTTCCGTCTAGCCGCGGGTACACAGCATCTTCACTGCGATTTCAATTTCACTGAGTCTCGGGTGGAGACAGCGTGGCCATCATTACGCCATTCGTGCAGGTCGGAACTTACCCGACAAGGAATTTCGCTACCTTAGGACCGTTATAGTTACGGCCGCCGTTTACCGGGGCTTCGATCAAGAGCTTCGCCCGAGGGCTAACACCATCACTTAACCTTCCGGCACCGGGCAGGCGTCACACCCTATACGTCCGCTTGCGCGTTTGCAGAGTGCTGTGTTTTTAATAAACAGTTGCAGCCACCTGGTATCTTCGACCGGTTCGAGCTCCAGCAGCAAGTGCCTTCACCCTACGCCGGCGTGCCTTCTCCCGAAGTTACGGCACCATTTTGCCTAGTTCCTTCACCCGAGTTCTCTCAAGCGCCTTGGTATTCTCTACCTGACCACCTGTGTCGGTTTGGGGTACGGTCCCACTGTATCTGAAGCTTAGAGGCTTTTCCTGGAAGCGTGGCATCGATGACTTCCACCCCGTGGGGTGTTCGTCTCGCCTCTCGGCCTTGGGGATCCGGATTTGCCTGAACCCCCAGCCTACTGGCTTTCACCAGGACAACCAACGCCTGGCTCACCTAGCCTTCTTCGTCCCCCCATCGCAATACAGTGAGGTACGGGAATATTGACCCGTTTCCCATCGACTACGCCTTTCGGCCTCGCCTTAGGGGCCGACTCACTCTGCTCCGATTAGCGTCGAACAGAAACCCTTGGTCTTCCGGCGGGGGAGTTTTTCACTCCCCTTGTCGTTACTCATGTCAGCATTCGCACTCGTGATACCTCCAGCAGACTTCTCAATCCACCTTCATCGGCTTACACGACGCTCCTCTACCGCTTGCCATTCGGCAAGCCCGTAGCTTCGGTACCTGGTTTAGCCCCGTTACATCTTCCGCGCAGGCCGACTCGACTAGTGAGCTATTACGCTTTCTTTAAAGGATGGCTGCTTCTAAGCCAACCTCCTAGCTGTCTGAGCCTTCCCACATCGTTTCCCACTTAACCAGGATTTCGGGACCTTAGCTGACGGTCTGGGTTGTTTCCCTTTTCACGACGGACGTTAGCACCCGCCGTGTGTCTCCCACGCTCGCACTCACCGGTATTCGGAGTTTGCCTCGGGTTGGTAAGCCGGGATGGCCCCCTAGCCGAAACAGTGCTCTACCCCCGATGGTGATACGTGAGGCGCTACCTAAATAGCTTTCGAGGAGAACCAGCTATCTCCGGGCTTGATTAGCCTTTCACTCCGATCCACAAGTCATCCAAATCTTTTTCAACAGATCCTGGTTCGGTCCTCCAGTTGATGTTACTCAACCTTCAACCTGCTCATGGATAGATCGCCCGGTTTCGGGTCTATTTCCAGCGACTGGTCGCCCAGTTAAGACTCGCTTTCGCTACGCCTCCCCTATTCGGTTAAGCTCGCCACTGAAAATAAGTCGCTGACCCATTATACAAAAGGTACGCGGTCACCGAACAAGTCGGCTCCCACTGCTTGTACGCATACGGTTTCAGGATCTATTTCACTCCCCTCGCCGGGGTTCTTTTCGCCTTTCCCTCACGGTACTGGTTCACTATCGGTCAGCCAGGAGTATTTAGCCTTGGAGGATGGTCCCCCCATGTTCAGTCAAGGTTTCTCGTGCCCCGACCTACTCGTTTTCACGCCACTCGGATTTCGGCTACGGGACTATCACCCGCTATGGTCAGGCTTCCCAGCCTGTTCGCCTATCGGTTGTGTCGCTTAAGGGCTAGTCCCCGTTCGCTCGCCGCTACTAGGGGAATCTCGGTTGATTTCTTTTCCTCGGGGTACTTAGATGTTTCAGTTCCCCCGGTTCGCCTCCCAACACCTATGGATTCAGTGTGGGATACCCTGCTTGTGCAGGGTGGGTTTCCCCATTCGGAAATGCCCGGGTCACAGGTTGTTTGCCACCTCACCGAGCCTTATCGCAGGCTACAACGTCCTTCATCGCCTCTGGCTGCCAAGGCATCCACCGTATGCGCTTAATCGCTTGACCATATAACCCGAAAGGGTCTGGTCCGCGATCACGTACGACAATTGCCGGATACGCTTGAGACGTATCTCGCATTTCTCCTTGCGGAGAAATTGTCAGCATGATTCACATTGTTAAAGAGCAGACTGTCAATCGACAGTCATAAACCCGACATCGCAAGGCGCGACGCTGGCTTATGACTGCAGATCCGATCAGGGTAGACTGTGGGGAAGTGGCGAAGCCAAACGATCTGAGGCTAGGCGAAAGGTAACGACGCATAGTTCGCTATGCGAGGCGCCTTTCAACGACGCATCAGGAAGTTTGGTGGAGCCAAGCGGGATCGAACCGCTGACCTCCTGCGTGCAAGGCAGGCGCTCTCCCAGCTGAGCTATGGCCCCGAAAGTAATTTGTGTGAGACAAGGCGAAAGACGACGACGTATAGCCTGCTATACGAGGACTCTTTCAACGACGTATCACGCAAACTTGGTGGGTCTGGGCAGATTTGAAATAAACCCGGCGACCTCACCCTTCTCCTTACAGCACTTCCGGGGGTGCGCTCTCACCAACTGAGCGACAGACCCGGCCGAAGCTCGAGAATGGTGGGTCTGGGCAGATTTGAACTGCCGACCTCACCCTTATCAGGGGTGCGCTCTAACCAACTGAGCTACAGACCCATTGGTCGCGCTGGGTCCATACCCAAACAGTCTTTGCTCTGGTCGATCAGGTAATTCATTGTGAGCACTTGCCGCGAGGTGGCGATACGTCGTTTAAGGAGGTGATCCAGCCGCAGGTTCCCCTACGGCTACCTTGTTACGACTTCACCCCAGTCATGAACCACACCGTGGTGATCGCCCTCCCGAAGGTTAGGCTAACCACTTCTGGTGCAGTCCACTCCCATGGTGTGACGGGCGGTGTGTACAAGGCCCGGGAACGTATTCACCGTGACATTCTGATTCACGATTACTAGCGATTCCGACTTCACGGAGTCGAGTTGCAGACTCCGATCCGGACTGAGATCGGCTTTCTGGGATTAGCTTGCTCTCGCGAGCTTGCAACCCTTTGTACCAACCATTGTAGCACGTGTGTAGCCCTACCCGTAAGGGCCATGATGACTTGACGTCGTCCCCACCTTCCTCCGGTTTGTCACCGGCAGTCTCCCTAGAGTTCCCGACCGAATCGCTGGCAAATAGGGACAAGGGTTGCGCTCGTTACGGGACTTAACCCAACATTTCACAACACGAGCTGACGACAGCCATGCAGCACCTGTCTCTGCGCTCCCGAAGGCACCCCTTCGTCTCCGAAGGGTTCGCAGGATGTCAAGGGTAGGTAAGGTTCTTCGCGTTGCATCGAATTAAACCACATGCTCCACCGCTTGTGCGGGCCCCCGTCAATTCATTTGAGTTTTAACCTTGCGGCCGTACTCCCCAGGCGGTCGACTTATCGCGTTAACTGCGCCACAAAGTCCGCGAAGGACCCAACGGCTAGTCGACATCGTTTACGGCGTGGACTACCAGGGTATCTAATCCTGTTTGCTACCCACGCTTTCGCACCTCAGTGTCAGTGTCAGTCCAGAAGGCCGCCTTCGCCACTGGTATTCCTCCCGATCTCTACGCATTTCACCGCTACACCGGGAATTCTACCTTCCTCTCCTGCACTCTAGCCTGACAGTTCCGGATGCCGTTCCCAGGTTGAGCCCGGGGCTTTCACAACCGGCTTATCAAGCCACCTACGCGCGCTTTACGCCCAGTAATTCCGATTAACGCTCGCACCCTCCGTATTACCGCGGCTGCTGGCACGGAGTTAGCCGGTGCTTCTTCTGTGGGTGATGTCCTTCCTCCCGGGTATTGACCGGAAGGCTTTCTTCCCCACTGAAAGTGCTTTACAACCCGAAGGCCTTCTTCACACACGCGGCATGGCTGGATCAGGGTTGCCCCCATTGTCCAATATTCCCCACTGCTGCCTCCCGTAGGAGTTCGGGCCGTGTCTCAGTCCCGATGTGGCTGATCATCCTCTCAGACCAGCTACGGATCGTCGCCTTGGTGAGCCATTACCTCACCAACCAGCTAATCCGACATAGGCTCATCCGATAGCGCGAGGTCCGAAGAGCCCCCGCTTTCTCCCGTAGGACGTATGCGGTATTAGCCTGGGTTTCCCCAGGTTATCCCCCACTATCGGGCAGATTCCTATGCATTACTCACCCGTCCGCCGCTCGCCACCAGGGAGCAAGCTCCCCGTGCTGCCGCTCGACTTGCATGTGTTAGGCCTGCCGCCAGCGTTCAATCTGAGCCATGATCAAACTCTTCAGTTTCAAATCATTGCGGTTCTTACTCATCCTTTCCGAAGAAACGGACAAAAGCGAACCAAACTTGGCTCAAGGTCAAAGCTTCTCAAAAAGACCCGAAGGTCTTCGACGAGTCGCTTGCCTCGATAGGGTGTGACTTCTCACCCACCTCGTCGACAAGCGCCCACATGAATTACCTGATCGATTGTTAAAGAGCGGCTCCCACTCGCTTCAATCACTGCCTGAAGCGCGGAGCGTCTCGCTTGCTGTCGTGGCAACTGACTCTGTCAGCGGCCTCGCCAGCGCCCTGCGAGGAAGGCGTATTCTACCGATTCGGCGGAGTCTGTCAACTCCCTTCGAGGCCGTCACCGTAGCGAACCTGGCGTCGAAGACCGGCGTCGCCGGTTTCCGTGAGAGCCCTCGGCGGGCCTCTCTCGAGTGGGGCGCATTCTACCGAATCCGCCGTGAGCGTCAAGCAGGAATTTTGCGAAGCGAGTCGAAAAATCCAAAGCGCGACAGCCACTTACCACTCTTTCCACCGCTGACAACGTTGCCCGTTGCCGGCAGCGGATGCGTACTTTACGGTTAACCGAGGGTGCACGCAACCCTTGGCGTCAAAAAAATATAGTTCAGGTTTTGGCGCGCTGCCATGACGGAGAACAAGTATTCCCCCCCTTGGTTACCTCAGATGACGAATTGGTCCACGAAGCGGTTCACTGGCATTGCCTCGAGGCGATCGGAATCCTTGCATAGAGCAAATATCCTCTCGCTTCGTCCAGTCGGAAAACGGGTCGCCAAGTTGCGCTTGAATTTCTCTTCGAGAACCGGGATACCTTCGTCGCGCCGACGCCGGTGGCCAATGGGGTATTCCACTTCGATGCACTCCGTGGAGCTGCCGTCCCGAAAGAAGACCTGGATGGCGTTGGCGATGGAACGCCTGTCCGAGGCGAGGTAGTCCTGAGTGTAGCGAGGCTCTTCAATGACCTCCATCTTCGCCCTGAGGGTATCGATGAGGGGATGCTGATGGTGAAAATCGTCCTCATAGTGCTCGGCGGTCAAATCACCGAAGATCAAAGGCACAGCCACCATGTACTGCAGGCAATGGTCGCGGTCAGCAGGATTGGCCAGGTCCCCCTCTTTGGAGATGATCCGTATCGCCGACTCATGCGTGGTGATGACGATGCGCTCGATATCCTCCAGACGGCCCTCGACCTGTGCGTGCAGACGAACCGCTGCCTCGCAAGCGGTCTGGGCATGAAACTCTGCCGGGAAAGCGATCTTGAACAGGATGTTCTCCATGACGTAAGAGCCAAGCTCGCGCTGGAAGGTAAAGCGCCTCTCACTCTCGTGCTTGAGCTTCTGATCCTTATTGGTCTTGGAGAAAAGGACATCGTAGAAGCCCCACTGCGGCGCGCTGAGCACACCGGGTATACCCATCTCGTCGCGCAGGGCGATATCGGCCAGACGCACGCCACGCGACGTGGCGTCCCCCGCTGCCCAGCTCTTGCGTGAACCGGCATTGGGCGCATGGCGATAGGTACGCAGGCTCTGACCGTCCACCCAGGCATGCGACAAAGCCGAGAGCAACTGCTCTCGATCCGCTCCCATCATGTGCGCAGCCACTGCGGTGGAAGCGACTTTCACCAACACCACGTGATCGAGTCCGACCCGGTTGAAAGAGTTGTCGAGTGCCAGCACACCTTGGATCTCATGCGCCTTGATCATCGCTTCCAGCACATCGCGCATGGTGAGCGGTGCCTGCCCCTGAGCGATCCGTTTTTGTGAAAGATGATCGGCCACCGCGAGGATTGCGCCAAGGTTGTCGGACGGATGTCCCCACTCGGCAGCAAGCCAGGTGTCATTGTAGTCGAGCCAGCGGATGATGCAGCCGATGTCCCAGGCAGCCTTGACCGGATCCAGACGGAAGGAGGTGCCCGGCACTCGGGCACCATTCGGCACCACGGTCCCCTCGACCAGAGGTCCCAGATGTTTGGTACATTCGGGAAAGCGTAGCGCCAGCAGGCCGCAACCCAGGGAGTCAATGAGACAGTTGCGTGCGGTGTCCAGCGCCTCCTCGCTCTCGATACGGTAGTCGAGCACGTAATCGGCGATCTTCTGTAGCTCGGGGTCGTAGTCGGGGCGGACGTTGCGTTCGACGGTGGCGCTCATGCTCTCTCCTGCTTCAGATTCGCTGTCGACTCCCTTCACTATAGAAAACGCCCCGAGCCTTGCGACTCAGGGCGCGAAAATCCTGCCAGGAAGCCTTAGAAGGCGTCACCGGGAATACGCACCCAACCCTCCATCAGAACACGGGCACTGCGGCTCATCACGGCCTTGGTCGCCGTCCATTGACCGCCGACGCTGGCCGCCTCGGCTCCTACTTGCAGGGTGCCGGATGGGTGGCCGAAGTGCACCGAGTTACGCTCGCCACCTCCCGCGGCCTGGCTGACAAGGGTCCCGGGCACCGCCGCCGCCGTGGCGATGGCAACCGCCGCCGTGCCCATCATGGCATGGTGCAGCTTGCCCATGGAGAGTGCGCGAACCACGAGGTCGATGTCCGAAGCCTTGATCGCCTTGCCGCTCGAGGCGACATAATCTGATGGCGGTGCGACGAAGGCGACCTTGGGTGTGTGCTGCCGCTCTGCCGCCTCGGCGACTTCCTTGATCAGCCCCATGCGCACCGCCGCGTGGGCACGTATGGACTCGAACATGGCCAGCGCCTTGGTATCGCCATTGATCGCTTCCTGCAGTTCGGTGCCGGTATAACCGATGGCATCGGCATTGACGAAGACGGTCGGGATACCGGCATTGATCATGGTCGCCTCGAGCGTACCGATACCGGGCACCTCCAGCATGTCGACCAGATTGCCGGTGGGGAACATGGCACCATCCCCGTCTGCAGGATCCATGAACTCCACCGCCACCTCGGCGGCCGGGAAGGTCACGCCGTCGAGTTCGAAGTCGCCGGTCTCCTGCACCTCACCATTCACGATCGGCACCTTTGAAACGATGGTCTTGCCGATATTGGCCTGCCAGATATGCACCGTAGCGATGCCGTTTTCAGGGACGCGCGAGGGATCCACCAGACCGTTGCTGATGGCGAAGGGACCCACGGCGGCTGACAGGTTGCCGCAGTTGCCGCTCCAGTCGACGAAGGGCTTGTCGATGGAGACCTGGCCGAACAGGTAATCGACATCGTGATTGGGGCTATCGCTTCTTGAGAGAATGACGGTCTTGCTGGTGCTCGAGGTAGCGCCGCCCATGCCGTCGATCTGCTTCTGGTAGGGATCGGGACTGCCAATGACACGCAACAGCAAGGCGTCACGTGCCGGGCCGGGCCGGCGTGCCGCCTCGGGCAGGTCGTCCAGACGGAAGAATACGCCCTTGCTGGTACCACCACGCATGTAGGTGGCGGGAATTCGAATCTGGGGAACGTATGCCATGGAACTAGTTTCCTGAAAGAACGGGAAGCCCCGGCGTTACGCCGAGGCGTTCGGCGACATTGAGATCAGGCCGTCGCCTCGGTCTTGGACTCGAGGAAATCCTGGGCGAAGCGCTGCAGCACGCCGCCGGCCGAATAGACCGTGACCTCCTCGGCGGTATCCAGCCGGCAGAGTACCGGCACGCGGTCGATCTCACCGGTCTTGCGATGAATGACCAGCTCGAGGGTCGCCCCGGGGACCGGCTTGCCCTCCACGTCGTAGGTTTCTGTGCCATCGAGCTTCAGTGTGTGGCGCGTGGTGCCTTCTTCGAACTGCAGCGGCATCACGCCCATGCCCACCAGGTTGGTGCGGTGGATACGTTCGAAGCCCTCGGCGACAATGGCCTCTACGCCTGCCAGCGCCACGCCCTTGGCCGCCCAATCACGTGATGAACCCTGACCATAGTCGGCGCCGGCAATAACGATCAGTGGCTGGCCGCGCTCCATGTAGGTCTCGATGGCCTCCCACATGCGCGTCACCTTGCCTTCCGGCTCGATACGCGCCAGCGAGCCCTGGATCACGTCGCCGTTGTCGCCGCGCACCATCTCGTTGAACAACTTGGGGTTGGCCAACGTCGCGCGCTGGGCGGTGAGGTGATCGCCGCGGTGAGTCGCATAGGAGTTGAAGTCCTCCTCCGGCAGACCCATTTTGGCCAGATACTCCCCCGCCGCGCTGTCCAGCATGATGGCGTTCGACGGCGACAGGTGATCGGTGGTGATGTTGTCCGGCAGGATCGCCAGCGGCCGCATGCCCTTCAGCCCCCTCTCACGCGCCATGTTGCCTTCCCAGTAGGGCGGGCGACGAATGTAGGTGCTCTGCGGGCGCCAGTCGTAGAGCGGGCTCTTGGCCTCCTCCACCTCATCCAGATTGAACATCGGGATGTAGACCTGCTTGAACTGTTCAGGCCTCACGTACTTGCCGACGATGGCATCGATCTCCTCGTCCGAGGGCCACAGTTGCTTGAGGGTGACCGGGTTGCCATCACTGTCGTAGCCCAGCGCATCCTTCTCGATGTCGAAGCGCACGGTACCGGCGATGGCGTAGGCCACCACCAGCGGCGGCGAGGCCAGGAAGGCCTGCTTGGCATAGGGGTGGATGCGACCGTCGAAGTTTCGATTGCCGGAGAGCACCGCGGTGGCATAGAGGTCGCGGTCGATGATCTCCTGCTGGATCTCAGGGCGAAGTGCACCGGACATGCCGTTACAGGTGGTACAGGCGTAGGCGACGATCCCAAAGCCGAGCTTCTCCAGCTCAGGCAGCAGCCCAGCCTCTTCCAGATAGAGCCGCGCAACTTTTGAACCTGGCGCGAAGGAAGATTTCACCCAAGGCTTGCGAATCAGGCCGAGTTCATTGGCCTTCTTCGCCACCAGGCCAGCGGCCACTACGTTGCGCGGATTGGAAGTGTTGGTGCAGCTGGTGATGGCGGCGATGATCACCGCGCCGTCGGGCATTCGACCGGCCTTCTCCTCGGCCAGCGCCTGCTCCAGGTTGGCGGCGATGCCGCGCTCGGCCAGCGCCGAGGTGGGCAGGCGACGGTGCGGGTTGGAGGGGCCGGCCATGTTGCGCTCGACGGTGGAAAGATCGAACGTCAGTACCCGCTCATACTCGACCTGCTTAAGGCTATCGGCCCACAGCCCCACGGTCTTGGCGTAGTTTTCCACCAGCGCCACCTGCTCCGGCTCGCGGCCGGTGATGGTCAGGTAGTCGGTGGTCTGCTCATCGATGTAGAACATTGCCGCGGTGGCGCCGTACTCCGGCGTCATGTTGGAAATCGTGGCACGGTCGCCAATGGTCAGGCTCTCGGCGCCCTCACCGAAGAACTCCAGGTAGGCCCCCACCACCCGCTCCTGGCGCAGGAACTCGGTGATGGCCAAAACGATATCGGTTGCGGTGATGCCGGGCTGGCGCTTGCCGGTCAGCTTGACGCCGACGATGTCGGGCAGGCGCATCATCGAGGGCCGGCCGAGCATCACGGTTTCGGCCTCGAGGCCGCCGACGCCAATGGCGATCACGCCCAGGCAATCGATGTGCGGGGTGTGGCTGTCGGTACCCACGCAGGTATCCGGATACGCCACGCCGTCGCGGGCTTGGATTACCGGCGACATCTTCTCCAGGTTGATCTGGTGCATGATGCCGTTGCCGGCGGGGATCACGTCGACGTTCTTGAACGCGGTGCGCGTCCAGTCGATGAAGTGGAAGCGATCCTCGTTGCGGCGATCCTCGATGGCGCGGTTCTTGTCGAACGCCTGGGGATCGTCACCGCCGCATTCGACGGCCAGCGAATGGTCGACGATCAACTGAGTCGGCACCACCGGGTTGACCTTGGCCGGGTCGCCGCCCTTCTCGGCGATGGCGTCGCGCAAGCCGGCCAGATCGACCAGCGCCGTCTGGCCAAGGATGTCATGGCAGACCACCCGCGCCGGATACCAGGGAAAATCCAGGTCGCGACGGCGCTCGATAAGCTGATTGAGAGCCATAGGGAGCAATTCCGGCTCGCAGCGGCGCACCAGTTGCTCGGCCAGTACCCGGGAAGTATAGGGCAGGGAGTCGTAGGCACCGGGCTGGATCTCCTCGACGGCCGCACGCACGTCGAAGTAGTCCAGCTCGGTACCGGGAAGCGGTTTGCGATATTGAGTATTCATGAGTCGACGGTCTTCGCGTGGTGTTGGGTCAGGCGGGGGAACAGGCGACCCTTGGGCCGCCCTTGCTGAGGGAGGAGAAACTCAGTCGCGCTCCTCGATCGGCACCCACTCGCTCTTCTCTGGACCAATGTAGTCGGCACTAGGGCGAATGATACGGTTGTTGGCACGCTGCTCGAAGACATGGGCACACCAGCCGGTGACGCGCGAACAGACGAAGATCGGCGTGAAAAGCTTGGTGGGAATGTCCATGAAGTAATAGGCGCTGGCGTGGAAAAAATCGGCATTGCAGAAGAGTTTCTTCTCGCGCCACATGACCTCCTCGACGCGCTCGGAAACCGGGTACAGGACCGTGTCGCCCACGTCCTCGGCCAGCTTCTGGGACCACTGCTTGATGATCGCGTTGCGCGGGTCGGACTCGCGATAGATCGCATGTCCGAAGCCCATGATCTTCTCCTTGCGCTCGAGCATGCCCATGATCTCGCGCTCGGCCTCTTCCGGCGACGTCCAGTTCTCGATCATGTCCATGGCCGCCTCGTTGGCACCGCCATGCAGCGGACCGCGCAACGAGCCGATGGCACCGGTCACGCAGGAGTGCATGTCGGAGAGCGTCGAGGCACATACGCGAGCGGTGAAGGTCGAGGCGTTGAACTCATGCTCGGCATACAGGATCAGCGAGACGTTCATGACCCGGGCATGTAGCTCGGAAGGCGCCTCGCCGCGCAGCAAGTGTAGGAAGTGAGCACCCACTGACTCGTCGTCGGTCTCGGTCTCGATGCGCACGCCATCGTGGCTATAGCGATACCAGTAGCAGATGATCGAGGGCAGCACGGCAAGCAGGCGATCGGAGACGTCCTGCTGCTCGTCGAAGCTCTCCTCGGTCTCGAGGTTACCCAGCATCGAAGCGCCGGTTCGCATCACGTCCATGGGGTGGGCATTCTTGGGTATCTGTTCGAGTACGGCCTTGAGCGGTGCCGGCAGGCCCCGCATTCCCTTGAGCTTGGTGATGTAAGCGTCCAATTCGGCCCGATTGGGTAGCTTACCCTTGAGCAGAAGGTAGGCGACCTCCTCGAAACGCGCCTTCTCGGCGAGCTCCTTGATATCGAAACCGCGGTAGGTCAGGCCGGCGCCGCTCTTGCCCACGGTACACAGGGCCGTGGTTCCTGCGCTCTGGCCCCGCAGGCCTGTACTGCTGACAGTTTTCTCAGCCATATGGAGTCTCCTTGTTCTAGCGTTTTCTAGTCTTCGAAACGGGCCAAGATCAGACGTCTGAGCCTTTTTCGGCAAACAGCGCATCGAGTTTCTGCTCGAAGGCGTGGTAGTTGAGAAAGTCATAGAGCTCGTCACGGGTCTGCATCAGCTCGACCACATCGCGCTGATGCCCGTTGTCGTGAATGCTCTGATAGACCTTCAATGCGGCCGCATTCATGGCGCGGAACGCCGACAGCGGGTAGAGGACCATGCGGCAACCCACTTCGACGAGCTCCTGCTGACTGAACAGCGGCGTGGCGCCGAACTCGGTAATGTTGGCCAGGATAGGCGCGTCGACGCGATGGCAGAAAGCCCGGTAGTCGTCGAGGGTGTGCACCGCCTCGGCAAAGATGGCATCGGCCCCGGCCTCGACACAGGCGTTGGCTCGGTCGATGGCGGCATCCAGCCCCTCCTTCTGGAAAGCGTCGGTACGCGCGATCAAGTAGAAGTCAGGATCGATGCGGGCGTCGGCGGCGGCCTTGATGCGATCGACCATCTCTGGCTTGGTGACAATCTCCTTGTTGGGGCGGTGACCACAGCGCTTCTGCGCCACCTGGTCCTCGATGTGCACGGCGGCCACCCCGGCACGCTGCATCTCCTTGACGGTACGGGCAATGTTGAAGGCCCCGCCCCAGCCGGTATCGATGTCCACCAGCAGCGGCAGATCGGTGGCGCCACAAATGCGATGGGCATCCTGGACCACGTCGTTCATGGTGGTCATGCCCAGGTCAGGCAGGCCGAACGAGGCATTGGCCACGCCGCCACCGGAAAGGTAGATGGCCTGGTGACCGACCCGTTCGGCCATCATCGCGGTATAGGCATTGATGGTGCCGACGATGGGCAGCGGCCGGTTGGCCTCGAGTGCGGCACGAAAACGAGCGCCTGGGGTAAGTTGTGTCATGGTAGGTTCCTCTGTGATCGTTCGAACCGGCCTCAGACTGTGGCCTCGGCCTGCTCCTGGAGAATCTCGGCGTAGCGGTCGGCCACATTGGCCCGCGAAGCGCTGACGTGGCGACGCATCAGCAGTTCGGCCAGCTCGGCGTCGCCCGCTTCGATGGCATCAACGATGCGATGGTGCTCGACGAAAGCACGCTGGGGGCGGGTACCGCTGGCGCTGAACTGGGTGCGGTAGAGCCGTACCAGGTAATAAAGGTCGTCGCACAGCATGGTCATCAGCATGCGGTTGTGGCTGCCCTGGACGATTCGATAGTGGAAATCCAGGTCGCCCTCGCGCTGGTAGTAGGCCTCGCCACTCTTCAGGTCCGCCTGGCGCTCGTGCACGGAAAGCACCTCACGCAACCCTGAGATCTCCTCACGGGTCATGTTCTCGGCAGCCAGTCGTGCAGCCATGCTCTCCAACGCTTCGCGCACGTCGAATAGCTCCAGCAGCTCCTTCATCGAAAGCTTGACCACCCGGGCTCCGACATGCGGAACCCGCTCGATCAAGCGGTGGGCCTCGAGGCGACGCATCGCTTCGCGCAGCGGGCCACGGGAAATGCCGTAGGTCTTGGACAGGCCCGGCTCGGTGATCTTGCTTCCCGGCGCCAGCTCGCCACGTACGATGGCATCCTGCAGTTGGTGGAAGACACGCTCGGCCAGGGTGCGTACTTCTGGTTGGGATTGTTCAGGAGCGACTGAGTTCATATTAATTGTCGACAATTGGAGGATGAAAAGACTTTAGACATTGCCTCACCTTCGGTCAACCTCCCTGATGGCGCGATTTACTACGCCTTTGGTTGTAATCCGAAACATAGGCAGTGGCTTCGATGTCGACAATCTTAGCAGCGTTGACGGAGGAATCGTTAACAGCGCAACGACTCTCACGACAAAACGCATCCTGCCCCCTAGAATGAGGGCCTGTTCTGGAAGGCCCCATTGATGACTGAAAGACTTCAAATCAGCTCGCTCCCCTATCGGGATGATCCGCTCGACTATTTTTCGTCCTTGCGCCATCGCCCGGGGGCTGTCCTGCTCGATAGTGGCAAGCCTGCCGCACCGGGCGGTCGCTACGACATCATCAGCAGCGACCCTGTGTCGGTGCTGACGGTAGACGGGCAAGGCATCGTCCGGGTAGACAGCCAAGTACGCGTCAGCCGCAACCCGTTCGCGATTCAGCAGGCTCTGTTGGACGGGCTGTCACTCGAAGTTCCGGATAGCGATCTGCCCTTCCTGGGTGGCCTGATTGGTTATTGGGGCTATGATCTCGGCCGATCTCTCGAACCGATAGGAGAGTCGTCGAGCGAGGTCGTCTCCCTGCCCGCCAGCCGTATCGGACTGTACGACTGGGCGCTGATTCAGGATCATCAGCAACGAGAAAGCTGGCTGGTGGCAACTTCCGTCAGACGCAACCAGGTGCTGGATCGGCTACGACAGCCCACACCTCCAGCCGCCGAGTTTCAGCTTCAGTCCCCTTTCAAAGGTGAGCTGGATCGCGACGGCTACGCCGAGCGATTCGCTGCTGTCCAGAACTATATCCGTGCCGGCGACTGCTACCAGATCAACCTGGCGCAGCGTTTCAGTGCTCGATACCGCGGCGATCTGTGGTCGGCCTACCTGCATTTGCGCCAGGCCACACCGACACCGTTCGCCGGCTACCAGGCCTGGCACACGAGCCAGGGGGAACAGGCCATCCTGTCGCTTTCGCCCGAACGTTTTCTGCACTGCAGGGCCGATGGGCATGTCGAGGCCCGACCGATCAAGGGCACCCGACCGCGCGGCAGCACTACCGAAGAAGACGCTCGCCTGGCAAGTGAGCTGACTGCCAGCCTCAAGGACCGTGCCGAAAACGTGATGATCGTGGACCTGCTGCGCAACGATCTGGGCCGCGTATGTCGTCCAGGCAGCGTTCGGGTGCCGCAGCTGTGCGGGCTGGAGAGTTATGCCAACGTCCATCATCTGGTCAGCATCGTGTGCGGCGACCTGGCAGCAGGACGTCGTCCTCTCGACCTGCTGTCCGCCGCGTTCCCCGGCGGCTCGATTACCGGTGCTCCCAAGGTCCGGGCCATGCAGATCATCGACGAACTGGAGCCCAGCCGACGCAGCGTCTACTGCGGCAGCCTGGGCTACGTCGACTTGCGTGGCAATATGGATACTTCTATCGCTATTCGTACCGCCGTTGCCGATGCCGGACGGATTCATCTCTGGGGCGGAGGAGGATTGGTGGCCGATTCCAACGTCGACGCGGAATACACCGAGACCCTGGACAAGATTCGTCATCTCATGGAGGCCCTGTCAAACACAAAGCACGACATGGAATAAGAAAAGGCAAAATCCATCATTTTTGGAATATACATCCAATGAAACGGTATTGGGGGCGAATCTGTTGCCTTTGATAGGGTATGACCAAATCGCCGTCAACGACCCTTGGAGCCCCCATGGCAGAACTCGACGCTATCAATCAGGAACTTGGCAGTAGTCCGGACGCATTGATCCGCTGGGCCCTGGAGCAGGGCCAGCGCCCTATCGTCACCACCAACTTTCGTCCCTTCGAGGCCGTCATACTGCATATGGTGACGCGTCAGCGACCGGACATTCCGGTGGTCTGGATGGATCACGGTTACAACACCGATGCGACGTATCGGTATGCCGATGAGCTGGTCAAGCGCCTCGACCTCAACCTGGTGATCTATTTGCCGCAGCGCACACGGGCTCATCGTGAAGCCGTGGAAGGGCCAATGCCGAGCATCGACGACCCACGTCATGAAGCCTTTACTCGTGAAGTGAAGCTCGAGCCGTTCGAACGTGCGCTGCGCGAGATCGCACCTGACGTCTGGTTCACGGCGCTGCGTGCCGAAGATACCCCCGAGCGTGCCCGCATGGCCCATGCCAGCAAGAACGCCAGTGGTCTACTCAAGATCTCGCCTCTGCTGCACTGGAGTGCCCGTGACATGTACCAGTACTTGCAGCGGCACGACCTGCCCAACGAATTCGATTACTTTGACCCCACCAAGGTGGAGGAGAAGAGAGAGTGCGGCCTGCACCTGCAGCACTGACCTTTCCCAGAGATCCCTCGAGGCGGACCGAGCAAAGCTTGGCCCGCCTTTTTTAGGCTGTGTGAAAAGTCGGCCGGCATAGGTCGGCCATCAGGCAGGGCCTAGCGCACCGGCAAGGCGATGTGCTCGAAAAGATCGGCCTCGTGCCGCGGTCCTGCGGCAAGAGCTGCATCAACAAGATCGCGCTCGAGATGACCGGCGAAGCCTTTGACGAAGTCGTACATGTAACCGCGCATGAAGGTGCCGCGGCGAATACCGATCTTGGTCACGGAGCTTTCGAACAGGTGACCTGCCTCAAGGGCAACCAGGTCGTCGTCGAGTTCGGGGTCGTAGGCCATGTGAGCCACGATACCAACCCCCAGGCCCAGCCTGACGTAGGTCTTGATCACGTCGGCATCGGCGGCGGTGAGCACTACATTGGGCGTGAGCCCACCGGCGCGGAAGGCATCATCGAGCTGGGAGCGCCCGGTAAAGCCGAAAACGTAGGTAACGATCGGTTGCTCGGCCAGGCGACTGAGGGTCAGCTCGCCTCCATCGGCCAAGGGGTGCCCACGCGGCACCAGCACGCAGCGATTCCAGCGATAACAGGGCAACAAGATCAGGTCGGTAAACAGCTCCAGCGACTCGGTGCAGATAGCGAAATCGGCCATGCCATCGCTGACCATCTGGGCGATCTGCTTGGGCGTGCCCTGCTGCATGTGCAGGGCGACATCGGGATACTTACGGGTGAATTCGCCGATCACCGGCGGCAGGGCATAGCGGGCCTGGGTATGTGTCGTGGCAATGGAGAGGCTGCCTCGGCGTTCATCGCTATGTTCCTGGGCCACCTGCTTGATATTCTCGGCCAGCCGCAGCACCTTTCCGGCCAGCTCGACGATGGCCTCTCCAGCGGGGGTGACGCGGGTCAGATGCTTGCCGCTGCGGGCGAAGATCTCCACGCCCAGCTCATCCTCGAGCAGGCGAATCTGCTTGGAGATTCCGGGCTGCGAAGTGAACAGGCTCTGGGCCGTTGCCGACACATTGAGATTGTGGCGAGTCACTTCCCAGACATAGCGCAGCTGCTGTAGTTTCATAATCGACTCGACCCCCTGGTGCCCGGTGACATATGCATCCGTGATTAGTCGTATTCACGGTCTAATCACCAAATAGCATAACGCTAAACGGCCAGGTCGGCTATGAGAGCGCAATAATCGGCGGATGAGGGGGCTGAGCATAAACGGCGAGACCACAAGCAGCCAAGTTGCTCATACAGGCTGCTAGGAACGAAGGCGCTCGGGAGTGCTTATGCACGGCTACGCTCCCGGAATGTCACGGCCCGCTTGTCGTCTTGCCGAAGTAGTCGCTGGCCGGCTTGTCGACGGGTTTGTCCAGGCGCTCGGCGAACGCTTTGAGGCCTTCGACCAACGGTGATACTGCCCGCCATAGCTCGTCATCGTTGAGCATGCGATAGGCGCCGCTGACGCCTGGTGCATCGCTGCCTTCTTCGCCAGGCTGATGCTGGCCGATCCGGTCTATTGCCTCCTTGACGGCAAAGGCCACCCGGTAGAAACGCTCCGGCGGGATGTCCGACAGCATCATGCCGAGCACCGCCAGGTTCTGGATGGCGTTGAGGGTGGACTCCTTGCCCAGACCATCCACGACGACACTGGCAACTGCAGTATTGGCTCCCACCATGTCCTTTGCCAGGCGCAGTACGCCGTGCTCGTGAAGCATCTGCAGCAATTGTTCCAACTCCTCACGGGCATCAGGACCAATCCTGGGCGGCGTTACGTCATGTGAAATTCGTTCGGCCATTACATCTTCCTCGGGTTGGACTGCTGAGCGGGCGGCGGCGAGTAGTCTCCTCGCGCCCACTTCACCGCGACTTCGACACCCGGTGTCGGAGTGCGACAGCCATAGCGATAATTGCTTGCGGGCAGAGGTGGATCGCCGCGTTCGTCCAGGACTTCCAACTTGACGGCGGTTTCCTTGTAGGCCGGCGTCTGTACGTCCGGATCGTTGTGCTCGCCGGTCAACAGGTTGACCCCCGGCTTGCCGAAGTGGATGGGCATGAATAGCGTCCTGCCTCGCACACGGTCGGTAATCACCGCAGGAAGCTCCAAGCTGTCGCGTCGCGAGCTCACCCGCACCCAGGTGCCCTCCTCGATGCCTCGCTCCGCAGCGAGTTCCGGGCTGACCTCGACGAAACCATTCGGAACCTGCTCCCAGATACCTGCGGTACGCCCCGTCTGATTGGCCCCCTGGAACTGCTCGAGCATGCGACCGTTGTCGAGCATCAGGTCGTACTCGCCGTCGACACTCTCCTCCGGCTCTTGCCATTCCAATGGATGCAGATTGGCCTTGCCATCCTCGTTGGGAAAACCGTCGGTATACAGCAGCGGCGAATCGGTGCCATCAGTTGCCACCGGCCACTGCTGTGACTTCCAGTTCTCCAGCCGCTCATAGGTGACTCCGGCAAACATCGGTGCAATGCGTGCACACTCGTCCATGATCTGAGAGGGATGGGTATAACCCCAGTCGTACCCCATGCGCGCCGCCAAGTCGGTCAGGATTTGCCAATCCGGCCGGCTGTCGCCCAACGGCTCGAGCACCTTGTAGGCGCGCTGGATGCGCCGTTCTGTATTCACGTAGGTGCCCTCCTGCTCGACGCTGGGACAGGCGGGCAACACGACGTCGGCGAACTCGGCGGTACGGCTGAGGAAAACGTCCTGCACCACCATGAAGTCGAGACTTTCGAAGGCCGTGTGCACATTATGGGTATTGGCATCGGAGTAGGCCGTCTCCTCACCGACGACGTACATGGCCTTGATCGCGCCTTGCTCGGCCGACTGCACCATCAGGAAATTGCCTTCGCCAACCTTGTCCGAGAGCTGTTCGGGATCGACGCCCCAACCCTTGGCCCAGCGCTTGCGCGCATCCGGGTCTGATACTTTTTCGTAGCCGGGATACATGTTACGCAGGCAGCCGAAGTCGCTGGCGCCCTGGACGTTGTTGTGGCCGCGCATAGGGTACCCACCGCTACCCGGTTTGCCGTAATTGCCGGTGACCAGCAACAGGTTGGATAGCGCGGTACTGGTATCGGAGCCGTGGCTGTGCTGGGTGATGCCCATGGCCCAGAGAAGACAGACGCTGTTGGCCCGACCGATCGTCTCCGCCGCCTCGATCAGATCGTCACGATCGATGCCGGTCATCGACACGGCGTACTCCAGTGTGAACGGAGTCAGTGACTGGCGGTATTCATCGACGTGGTTTACCCAGCGCTCAAGAAACGCCATGTCGGCGAGATCGTTATCGAACATGTAGCGCGACAGCGCCGAGGCCCAGACCAGGTCGGTGCTGGCGTTAGGGCGCAAGAAAAGATCGGCGCGTTCGGCCATCTCGTGCTTGCGCGGGTCGACCACGATCAGCTTCTGTCCACGGAGCTTCTGTGCCGCCTTGATCCTGGACGCAATGACGGGGTGGTTCTCGGCGGTATTGCTGCCAACGATGACTACTACCTCGGCCTGCTCGATATCCTCGATCGAGCCGGCATCGCCGCCGTACCCGACGGTGCGAAAAAGTCCCTTGGTCGCCGGGTTCTGGCAATAACGCGACGAGTTGTCGACGCTGTTGGTACCGATGACCAGGCGGGCGATCTTCTGCACCAGATAGGCCTGCTCGTTGCTTCCCTTGCTCGAGCCGATGAAGCCCAGGCTGTCGGGGCCGTGTCGATCACGCACCTCGAGCAAGCGTCGCGCCACCAGATCGAGCGCTTCGTCCCAACTGGCTTCGCGAAAGCGACCGTTGTCGCGGATCAGCGGCATGGTCAGGCGTTTCTCGCTGTTGACGAAATCCCAGGCGAACTTGCCCTTTATGCACGTGGATATCCCGTTGGCCGGCGCCTCAGGCACCGGCTGCACCTTGAGAATGTGACGATCGCGCGTCCACATCTCGAACGAGCAGCCCACGCCACAGTATGTACAAACCGTCTTGGTACGCTTGATCTCGGGCTGACGCAGGTTCCTGTCGATTTCCGAGAGACCTGATACGGGCTTCGCACCCACTGTGGTCTCGAGCTTTTTGACGATCTCGATCATCGGCCGCTTGAGCGACCAGGGCATGGCGGTAAATGGCCCCGCCATCCCCTCCATGCTGTTCTCCATCAGTGCGTTGCATGGGCATACCGTGACGCAGTGACCACAGTGCACGCAGCTGGAGTCATTGATCTCCTTGCCGCCATCCCACAGCACGCGCGGGTTGTCGCTGGTGAAATCGATGGAGAGCGTCTCGTTGACCTCGACGTTCTGGCACGCCTCGACGCAGCGACCACAAAGGATGCACTGGTCGGGGTCGTAAGTGTAGAAAGGGCTGGATGTGTCCTTAGCGTGGGGCTTGCGCTGGAACTCGTAGCGCTGGATAGGGATCTGCATATCCACCATAGCGTTGTGGAGCGTGCAGTCGCCGTTGTTGTTCTCGCAAACCGTGCAGTAGAGCTCATGCTTGGCCAGCAGGCGATCCATGCCCTCTTCGCGGGCCGCCCTGGCATGCTTGCTGAAGGTATTGATCTCCAACCCTTCACTGCTTTTCAGTGTACAGCCGCGTTTGAGCTCCCCATCAACCTCGACCCAGCAGGCATCGCAAGTTTCGAGAGCACCCAGCGAAGGGTGGTAGCAGACATGTGGCAGGTCGATACCGTGGTGCTTGAGAAAATCGATCAATGGCTCGCCTGGCGGACCGCACAGCATCTTACCGTCCAGCACGATCGTACACTGCTTTGTCATGACCCGACTCTCCCTGTCGAGGCTCGACGACAGGACACTTCTGCCTGGCACTCCGTTCTTCGCGTTACGTCAGTGATGGGCTCGCAATCTTTTCTGCCCTAGCACGCCCTCACTGCCAGGCATTTGCCCGTAGCCGAGCCACTGTATAACTCCCTTACCGTGCCAGAAACAGTAGTCAAGATCTCGAGGCTTGTCGAAATCCCGGTGTCAGGCATACCTGCCATTTGCCAGACACCCTACCGACGGCTAACATCTGCCGACTGGATATGCCTAGCATGTCACCCTGATCCGCTCGATGTAGCGCAACGTAACTGGAGATTCACATGGCCAATAATGTCGATGTCACCAATGCCAACTTCGAGCAGGAAGTCCTGAAGGCAGAACAACCTGTACTGCTGAAGTTCTGGGCCCCTTGGTGCGGTCCCTGCAAGGTCATGGCCCCGGTGATCGACGAGGTAGCGGAAGAGCGTTCCGACAACCTCAAGGTGGTCAGCATCAACGTCGACGACGCCCCGGAGATCGCTGCCGAGCAGGGTGTACGTGGCGTTCCCACCGTCATGCTGTTCAAGTCGGGCTCCAAGGTCGCTTCGCTGGTAGGTGCACAGTCCAAGTCGCAACTGGTGCAATTCATCGACCAGAACGCCTGATACTCCAGGCAAGGCCTCAACGTTTGCAAACGCCCCGGCTCCTGCCGGGGCGTTTGCGTTTAGGTGCTCGTTTCATCATCGATTGGAGACGGCCACCGTTCACGCTTCGCTACTGCACTATCGGCAAGCGGCCGCTTGCCCGGCCCCAACAGGTAGGCCATCCAGCGCGTCTGAGGATGGCTGTCCAGGGCGATCTTGAGTGTCATGGTCAGCACCACCGAAAGCAGCATGCCGACTACGCCCAGCAGCCAGCCCCAAACCACCAGTGAAAGAAAAGCAACGAAGGCGGACAGTCCCAGCGCACGTCCCATCAGGCGTGGCTCGACCAGGTTGCCGAGTACGAAGTTGATGGCAAGGTAAGCCATCGCCAAGCCGAAGGCCGGCAACAAGCCACCGCCTTGAGCCACCAGCAGCAACAGCACCGGCGGCACGGCCGCAATGGCCGAACCGATATTAGGAATGTAATTGAGCGCAAAGGCCAGCACGCCCCACAGCAGAGGAAAATCTACCCCGGCCACCATGCAGGCCAGCCACGCCATGACACCCGTAGCCAAGCTAACGAAGGTCTTGACCGCGAGATAGCGCTTGAGAGTCTGACTGAACTCGTGGAAACGCTGCAGGCTGGCTGCCGGATCGTCGAGCGCGTGGGCCACCTTGCGCCGGAAGTTGAGTGTTTCGAACAGCATGAAGATGACCAGCAGTGCGACCACCACGCTCTGCATCAGCAAGTTGCCAAGCCCCTCAAGCAAGGCCGAGAACCAGTCTTCCTCGTTTTCGACTTCGACCAGGCCGGCCAGCGTGTCGGGATTGATCGCCAGCCCCATGGAGGCCATGCTGTCGAGCAGGTTGAGATACTGGTCGTAGAGCCGCCCCTCAATGCCAGGCAGCGCTTCGATGAAGGTACCGAAGGCATTGACTGCCAGCAGCCCCACCAAGGAGAGCCCCCCCCCGATCACCAGCAGGGTCACCACCACCGCCAGGCGTTGCCCCAATCCCAGGCGGTGGAGCCAGTTCACCGGGGAGGTGCAGATCACGGCGATGAACAAACCCAGCAGTATCGGGATGATCAGGTCGGCACCGGCCCGTATGCCGGCAATAATCACTACCAACGCCGCCAGGGCCAGCGTCAAGGTGAGCGGGCGTCCGTATCGCACGTTGTCGTCGCGGTAAATCATGCCATCTATCCCTGCCTGGCGTGTCCTGCTTATCATGACCCTTACCGGGCGGGCACACAAACTTGGCCGTTCGGGCGACAGGGGGCTGCCATGCCAGTTGGCCTGCCTGCCCCGCCCTGCGCGATTCTGCGCGACTACGCATGTTTGCCGCAAGGAGGCCTGCTTGATGCCCACGATACGTTTTCGTTGCCTGCTGCTGGGCGGTCTGCTGACCGCCATCCCGCTAATGGGAGCCGCTGCACAGACCGACGAACCCCGCGCAAGGCTGGACGTACAAGCCGAAGCTCAACTCGATGTGGTGCCGGACCGCGCCACGCTCAGCGCACGTCTGTGGGAGCGCACCCCTGCCGTGGCACGCCACGAGGACGATACGGATGCCGATGCCTTGCGCAAGGCTCGCGATCGCCTGGAGGAGCGGGCCGCCGCCCTGATCCGAACACTGGAAGAGGCCGGCGTCGAACGCGACGACATCAGTGCAGGCTCACTGAGCGTTCAGCCGGAATACCTGCCCGCCCCGCGGCGCAGCGACAACGAACACGACAGTGACATGCTGATGCGTACGCGGCTGGATCGACCCTTCCAGGTTCGTGTCGACGACCTCGAACGACTGCCACGCCTGCTCGACGCCCTGACCGCCGCCGGCGTCAACGCCTTGGATGGGATCAGCTACGACCTGGCCGACCGCGATGCCGCCACTGACGAAGCGCTGGTTAAGGCACTCGAGAAGGCGCGGCACAAGGCCGAGCTCATGGCACGCACCATGGGCGTTTCGCTCGGCGCCGTGGCCAATATCAGTGAGACGAATTCACCCATCTACGCGCCGCGGATGATGGCAATGAGCGCCGATGCCCGAGAAAGCGGCTCACAGGTCGAATACCGCCCCGGAACCATCGTCATCGAGGCGGGCGTCAGCGTCAGCTGGGAGATCGAGAATTGATGGTGGCGATTCCGCCCAGATAAGGCCGCAGCACCTCGGGCACGGTCATGGAGCCATCGGCATTCTGATGGTTCTCCATCACCGCGATGAGACAGCGCCCCACCGCCAGGCCCGAGCCGTTGAGGGTATGCAGCAGTTGCGGCTTCTTCTGCTCGGGATGACGGAAGCGCGCCTGCATGCGCCGCGCCTGAAAATCTTCGCAGTTGGACACCGAGGAGATCTCGCGGTAGGTGGACTGGCTCGGCAGCCACACTTCCAGGTCGTAGGTCTTCGCCGCGCCGAAACCCATGTCGCCGGTACACAACGTCACCACCCGATACGGCAGTTCCAGCGCCTGCAGGATCGCCTCGGCATGGCCACGCATCTCTTCCAGCGCGGCATAGCTCGTCTCCGGCTCGACCAACTGCACCATTTCGACCTTGTCGAACTGGTGCTGACGGATCATGCCGCGGGTATCGCGACCGTGGGAACCCGCCTCGCTGCGAAAGCACGGCGTATGCGCGGTGAGCTTGAGCGGCAGCGCCTTGTAGTCGAGGATCTCGTCGCGAGCGAAGTTGGTCAACGGCACCTCAGCGGTGGGGATGAGGTGAAAGCTGCGCTCGTCATCCAGCCGGAACAGGTCCTCGCCGAACTTCGGCAGTTGGCCGGTGCCGTACAGCGAGGCTTCGTTGACCATGTAGGGGACGTAGCACTCCTCGTAGCCATGCTCGAGGGTCTGCTTATCGAGCATGAACTGCGTTAACGCCCGGTGCAGACGCGCGATTTCGCCACGCATCACGGCGAATCGCGAGCCGGTCAGCTTGGCCGCCAGCTCGAAGTCGAGCTCCCCCTTGAGCGCGCCCAGGTCGACATGGTCGCGCACCTCGAAGGCATATTCGCGCGGGTTGCCCCAGCGATGCAGCTCGACGTTGTCCTCTTCGCTTTCACCTTCCGGCACGCTGTCGTGAGGCAAGTTGGGAATGCCGCTGATCAAGGCATCCCACTCGGCCTGAGCCTCGGCCAGCTGCGTCTTGGCAGTGTCGAGCCGATCGCCGAGATCGCTCACCTCGTCGAGCAACGGCTGGATATCCTGGCCGGCTGCCTTGGCTTTGCCGATCGCCTTGGAGCGAGTATTTCGCTCGTTCTGCAGGGTCTCGGTCTCGGTCTGCAACTCTCGCCGCCGGGACTCCAACGCCTCGAGCCGCTCGGTATCGAGGACGAAGCCCCGCTTGGCCAGTCGTTGGGCGACCGCATCGAGGTCGCTGCGCAGCAGTTTAGGATCGAGCATGGCATCCAGCCCCTGAAAGAAAGCGAAACGGTGAAAGAGGGTAAAACGGCGAAACATTGTAGGCAAAAGGCCGCCAAGGTGCCATGCCGCAACGCCCGTCGGGATGCGCGCCACCGCCCTCTCGCGGTAAAGTAGCGTCACTTTCCTGCCTGTCCGGCGCGCCGGGCGGCACTACACGACCGAATCGATATCATGATCGCACGCTTGGACACCACCGAATCGAGTGCCACCGCCGCGCTCGGCGCCCATTACCTGCGCTTTCTGGAGGCGCTGAAAGCCACCGGTTTCGAGGGCGAGATCGCCCCGGATTACGCCAGTCGCACGGTGCTGGCCACCGATAACTCGATCTATCAGCGCCTGCCCCAGGCCGCGCTGTTTCCGCGCCACGCCACCGATCTGGAGCGTATCGCGCGCCTGGCCGGGGACGCGACACACCGTCAGGTGGTCCTCACGCCCCGCGGGGGTGGGACCGGCACCAACGGCCAGTCGCTCACCGACGGCCTGGTGGTGGATGTGTCGCGGCATATGAACCGGATCCTCGACATCGACGTCGAGAATCGCCGCGTGCGGGTACAGGCCGGGGTAGTAAAGGACCAGCTCAACGCCGCCCTGAAGCCCCATGGACTGTTCTTCGCCCCTGAGCTCTCGACCTCCAACCGCGCCACCATCGGCGGCATGATCTCTACCGACGCCAGCGGCCAGGGCAGCTGCGAATACGGCAAGACTCGCGACCACGTGCTGGAACTCGACAGTGTGCTGCTCGGCGGCGAGCGCCTGGTCAGTCACCCGGTCGACGACGCCGAGCTGGAGACGCTGTGCCACCACAGCGGCGTGATCGGCAGCGCCTATCGCACCGCGCGCAAGATCATCGACACCCAGGGCGAGCTGATCACGGCCAAGTTCCCACCGCTCAACCGCTGCTTGACCGGCTATGACCTGGCGCATTTGAGAGATGCGCAAGGCCGACTCGACATCAACAGCCTGCTGTGCGGCTCCGAGGGGTCGTTGGCTCTGCTCAACGAAGCCGTGCTCAACGTTCTGCCGATTCCCAAGTACTCGACCCTGGTCAACGTGCGCTATGCCGGCTTCATGCATGCCCTGCGCGACGCCAAGGCGCTGATGGGCACTTCACGGGACCAGCCACACGCGCCGCGCCCCACCTCCATCGAGACAGTAGACGACAAGGTGCTGCTGCTGGCCATGGAGGATTTCATCTGGGACAGCGTGGCCGAGTTCTTCCCCAGCGAGGCGACTGCCGGGGGCAATGCCGCCACGGCCGAACGCCAGACGCTGGCCATACGTGGCATCAACCTCATCGAATTCAACGACGACGACCCTGAGCGTCTCGAGGAGCGCGTAGCCACCTTTTGCCGCCATCTGGAGACCGACGACAGCGTGCCGCGGCTCGGCTATACCCTGGCCGAGGGCCGCGCCCAGATTCAGCAGGTCTATGCCATGCGCAAGCGCGCCGTGGGCCTGCTGGGCAATGCGAGAGTCGATGCCAAGGGCGAGAAGCGCCCGATCCCCTTCGTCGAGGATACCGCGGTACCGCCGGAGCACCTGGCCGACTTCATCGCCGATTTCCGCGCCGCGCTGGACGCCCGTGGACTCAGCTACGGCATGTTCGGCCATGTAGATGCCGGCGTGCTGCACGTGCGCCCCGCCGTCGACATGAAGGACCCCGAGCAGGAGCGGCTGATCCGCGAGGTCTCGGATGAAGTCGTCGAGCTGACCCACCGGCATGGCGGCCTGCTGTGGGGCGAACACGGCAAGGGAGTGCGCTCCGAGTACGCCCCCAGGTTCTTCGGCGAGCTCTACCCCAGCCTGCAGCGCGTCAAGGCGGCCTTTGACCCCTATAACCAGCTCAACCCCGGCAAGATCGCGACGCCGCTGTTTATCCCGCCCGAACCCGCGGGCAAGGCGCTTGATACCCCACCCGAGGCCGCAGGAGAGGCGCTAGATATCTCGCCCGAAGCGGTTAGGGAACAGGCGGTCAAACTGGTCGATCCGGGCCTGCTGACCATCGATGGCGTACCCACCCGCGGCCAGTTCGACCGCCAGATCGACGAGCGCGCATGGCAGGCCCACGCCGCCACGGTGTACTGCAACGGCAACGGGGCCTGCTACAACTACGATCCCGACGATGCCATGTGCCCCTCGTGGAAAGCGACCCGCGATCGCGTCCACTCGCCCAAGGGCCGGGCCAGCCTGACGCGCGAATGGCTGCGCCTTCAGGGCAACGCCGGCATCGACTTGGTGGAAGAGGCGCGCCAGCAACGCCACGAGGGCGCCTGGGGCTTTGTGAAGCGCCTGCCGGCGCGGGTGCGCAACACCTTGAAGCGTCGCGACGAGGCCGATTTCTCCCACGAGGTGTACAAGGCCATGGCCGGGTGCCTGGCGTGCAAGTCCTGCGCCGGCCAGTGCCCGGTGAAGGTCAACGTGCCGGATTCACGCTCGCAGTTCCTCGAGGCCTACCACGGCCGCTACCTGCGCCCATTGCGCGACTACCTGGTCGGTGGCATGGAGTTCTTCGTACCCTACCTCGCCTATGCCGCACCGCTTTATAACGCTGCACTGGGTCAGCGCTGGGTGGATCGGCTGATGTCGGGTCCTATCGGCCTGGTCGACAGCCCGAACCTCTCCCGTGCGCGGCTGGCCAAGCAGATGCATGCCTGGGGTGTGGCCGAGGCGACACCAGTCTCGCTGGGTCTGCTCAGCGAGGCGCAGAAGGCCAGAAGCGTAGTCATCGTGCAGGATGCCTTTACCAGCCACTTCGAGGCCGAACGGGTGATGGATATCGTCGAACTGCTGTCACGCCTCGACGTGAAGGTATTCGTCGCACCCTACTCGGCGAATGGCAAGCCGCTGCACATACAGGGCTTCCTCGGAGCCTTCGAGCGTACCGCGGAGAAACAGGCGCGCCGCCTGCGTGCCCTGGCCGAGTTCGGCGTGCCACTGGTAGGCATCGACCCGGCCATGACCCTGACCTACCGTCAAGAATACGTAAAGGCGCTGGGGCCCGATGCCGTACCCGAGGTGCTGCTGCTGCAGGAGTGGCTGGTGGCCCTGGGCCAACGCCTGGTACCACCAGCCCTGGCCCATGTTCTCGGCGGGCTGGGTGATCCCGGCTTTCGGCTGCTCTCGCACTGCACCGAGAAGAGCAATGCTCCCGGCAGCCCCAAGGCCTGGCAGCAAGTCTTTGCCGCCTTCGGCTTCGAGCTGGAACACGTCGCCACGGGCTGTTGCGGCATGTCCGGCACCTACGGTCACGAGGCGCGCAACGTCGGGACCTCCAAGACCATCTATGCGCAGTCATGGCAGCCGCTGGTCGAGAACGAGGCCAACCACGGCCGGTTAGTGGCCACCGGTTACTCCTGTCGCAGCCAGGCCAAGCGGCTTTCCGGCCAGGATCTTCCGCACCCGCTGCAGGGGCTGTTGTCCCACCTGCGTCAGTTGAGTTGGTGATCTGCTCACCGTAGGTGCTTATGCTTCAAAAAAACGCCGCAGGCAACGTGGCTGCCTGCGGCGTGAACGACCAATCGATCAGTAGAACAGACGCCGCAGCGCCTCGCCCGGCTGCTCCTCGCGCATGAAGACCTCACCGACAAGGAAGCCATGTATGTCATGCTCACGCATGCGCAACACGTCGCTGCGGGTATGAATGCCGGACTCGGTTACCACGGTTACCCCGGCGGGAATGCGTGGCAGCAGCTCCAGCGTAGTTTCAAGGCGAGTCTCGAAGGTATGCAGGTTACGGTTGTTGATACCCACTAGGCCGATACCCAACTTGAGTGCACGTTCGAGCTCCAGCGCATCATGCACCTCGACCAGTACATCCATTCCCAGCGCCAGCGCCTGCTGATGGAGATCGGCCATGCGCGCATCGTCCAGTGCGGCAACGATCAACAGGATACAGTCGGCGCCAATGGCGCGCGCCTCACTGACCTGATAGCCATGGACGAGGAAATCCTTGCGAATGACGGGAAGCTCGCAGGCTTCGCGTGCGGCGATCAGAAAATCCTCACGGCCCTGGAAGAAGTCGGCATCGGTCAACACCGACAGGCAGGCGGCACCGCCATCGGCATAGCTGACGGCAATCTCGGCGGGACGAAAATCCTCGCGGATCACGCCTCGGGAGGGCGAAGCCTTCTTGATCTCGGCGATCACGGCCGGGTCGCCCTCCGCGATGCGCCGATCCAGAGCGGCGACGAAGCCACGCGGTGCAGATTGCTGCTCGGCCAACTTCAGCAGATCACTCTCCGGCACGGCGCGGCTGCGCTCGGCGACTTCCTCGTCCTTCCGGGCCAGGATCCGGGTAAGAATGGTGGGGGCGTCCTGAGTGGGGCTCATGGTGTTAGATCTCGATACGGGCGGCAGTGCCGCGAATGGGCGTCAGGAAACCAGTACGCGGGTGAAATCGGCCAGTTCCTTCATCTTTTCCAGCGGCAGCTTGGAAGCCTGGGCATCCTGGGCCATCAGAACACCCTCCTTCAGCGTATCGGCGATGCCGGAGCAGTAGAGTGCCGCTCCGGCGTTGAGCGAGACGATGTCTGCCGCCGGCCCGTCGCCGACCAATGCCTCTCGCACCAGGCGCAGGCTATCCTCGGCGCTGACGACCTTCAGCGGCGCCAGCTCCTGGCGCTCGATGCCGAACTCTTCGGGCGTAATGGTGTAATGATGGATTTCGCCCTCCACGAGCTCGGCGACCCGAGTAGGAGCCGCCAAGGAAATCTCGTCCAGCCCGTCTTCGGCATGAACCACCATGACGTGGCGACTGCCCAAATTCTTCAACACCTCGGCCATCAGCGGCACCAGCTCGGCGGAATAGACCCCCAGCACCTGGTTCGGCGCGCCGGCGGGATTGGTCAACGGACCGAGAATATTGAACAGGGTGCGCACCCCCATCTCACGGCGTGGCCCGATGGCGTAACGCATGGCGGGATGGTGATTGGGCGCAAACATGAATCCGACCCCCACCTGCTCGATGCAGCGCGCCACCTGTTCCGGCTTGAGGTCCAGGTGGATACCCGCCATGTCAAACAGATCGGCACTGCCGGAAGAGGACGAGACGCTGCGATTGCCGTGCTTCGCCACGTGGGCGCCAGCCGCCGCAGCCACGAAGCTGGAAGCGGTCGAGACATTGAACAGATTAGCGCCGTCGCCACCGGTCCCGACGATGTCTACCACGTTGTCGGCCACCGCATGCACCCGCTTCATCAGTTCGCGCATTACCTGGGCCGCGGCCCCTATCTCCTCGGCGGTTTCCCCCTTCATGGCCAGTCCAACCAGCAGGCCGCCGATCTGGGCATCGCTGGCCTCGCCGGTCATGATCTGTTGCATCACCGAGTGGGTGGCGTCGAAACTCAGGCTCTCATGGCGCATCACCGCGGCGATGGCGTCTCGCATCTGCATGGGCAGGAACTCCTCTTTCGTGCGGGTCAGCGACGCTTCAGAAAATTGGCCAGCAGCTCGTGGCCCTGACGGGTCAGGATCGACTCCGGATGGAACTGCACACCCTCGATATCCAGTTCGCGATGGCGTAGCCCCATGATCAGGCCAGGGGTGACATCGTCATCATCGGTCCAGGCCGTGACCTCGAGACAGTCGGGCAGCGTCCCGGCTTCCACCACCAAGGAGTGATAGCGGGTGACCTCGAGCGGGTCCTCGAGCCCGGCGAACACGCCCTGACCATTATGGCGTATCCGCGAGGTCTTGCCGTGCATCACCTGGGGCGCGCGTACCACGTTGCCGCCATAGACTTGGCCAAGCGCCTGGTGCCCCAGGCAGATGCCGAGAATCGGCAGGTGGCCGGCGAAATACTCGATGGCAGCAAGGGAGATGCCAGACTCATTGGGCGTGCAGGGCCCCGGCGAAATCACTAGATGGCTAGGCGCCAGCGCCTCGATCTGCTCCAGCGTAATGGCATCGTTGCGATGGGTGACCACCTCGGCCCCCAGCTCACCCAGATACTGCACGACGTTGAAGGTGAAGCTGTCATAGTTGTCGATCATCAGCACGGACATGGCGATTAGGTCCTGTTAAAGCGAATCTTTTAACTGTGTTTCGTGTTTCTCGGCCAGCCGTGCAGGTCTGCTTCGGACACAAAAAAGCCGCCCCGACGGCGGCATTTTCTTCAGTCGTCAGCGTGCCGCCCCTCGCTCAGGGGCGCCACCACTGGATCGTATTTGGCTTGTAGGCGTTTGCGTTCATGACGCAATAGTGCCGTCGTGGCTGCCGGGCTGTCAACGCATGATGGCGGCTTATCGCGACACTGGGGAACGCGAGAGGGGTGCTTCTTCGCCATCGCTGGCAAGCGTACGTCCCAATCTCTATCATCGGAGCACGTGCGCAACCGCAAAAAGGAGATTGACGATGCGCTTTTCCCGCCGTGCCTGGATCTGGCTGGCTCTACCTTTCGCTGCCATGGCCGGCGGCGTTTCAGAAGCATCAGCCAATCCCAAGGTGGTCGCGAGTTTTTCGATCCTGGGCGATCTGGTCAAGCAGGTCGGCGGTAACGATATCGAGCTGGTCGTCTTGGCTCCCGAAGGCGCCGATGTGCACCAATGGGAGCTGACGCCGGATAGCTTCATCGCACTTGAGGATGCCGATCTCGTCTTCTACAACGGCTATCAACTCGAACAGTGGATGCGCCAGGTTCATGCCACGGTGGGCAACCGGGCGCCATTGGTAGCTCTCGCCGAGGCCTCGGAACACCCAACCCAGCCGATAGTCACCGGTGAGTACACCGGCGAACCCGATCCTCACCTATGGATGGATCCGCAAGCAGTCGCAGCCTACATGCAGGTGATAGCCGATCATCTGGCCGAGCTGCACCCTCAGGCCGCCGATAGTTTTCAGGCCCGGGCCAGCGCCGCCCAGGAGAAGCTCGCCGCACTGCATGAAGAAGTCAGTGAAATGCTGGCGGGAATCCCCGAGGAGCGGCGCATCCTGATCACCACGGAGGCGGCTTTCGTCTATTTCGCCGACGCCTATGGCTTTCGCCATGATGGCGTCTGGGGCAGCAACCTCGAGCCAGATGGCTCGCCCATGCAGGCCGAGCGTATCGTCGACCTGATCGAGGAGACCCGATCGACCGCCCTGTTCTGGGAGAGCACCCTGTCGGACCGTGACGTTCGCAGCATTGCCCCCGACACGGACATTTCGATTGTCGGCCCGCTCTATGTCGATTCGCTCAGCGAGCCAGATGGCGACGCCGCCAACTACGTGGACATGATGCGCCATAATGCCGAGCTGATCCGCCGCGCCCTTGTTGAAGAAGAGCAAGGCGCAGAAAAACAGCACGAAGCGCAGCAGGACACCGACGAGGTCGAATGAGCGCCAGCCATGCACCTGCCTGAACGCAAGCGGCCCTGCTTCCCGCTAACCGGGAAGCAAGGCCGCCGCTACCGCTCGAGAACGCCTAGAGGTTGTCCAACCCTCTCTCGGCCATGGCCACAGCGCGGAAGATGGCTCGCCCCTTGTTGAGCGTCTCCTGCCACTCGAGCTCGGGCACGGAATCGGCGACCACACCGGCCCCGGCCTGCACGTGCAGCGTACCGTCCTTGATCACCGCAGTTCGAATGGCAATGGCGGTATCCATGTTGCCGTGCCAAGACAGGTAGCCCACCGCGCCGGAGTAGACGCCGCGCTTGACCGGCTCCAGCTCGTCGATGATCTCCATCGCCCGTATCTTGGGCGCCCCCGACAGAGTGCCCGCCGGGAAGGTGGCGCGCAGCACGTCCATTGCGGAAAGACCCGGCTTCAGCCGCCCGGTGACATTCGAGACGATATGCATCACATGGGAGTAACGCTCCACGGCCATCTGATCGGTGACCTGCACCGAGCCCGTCTCGCAGATGCGTCCCACGTCATTGCGCCCCAGGTCGATCAGCATGAGGTGTTCGGCGATCTCCTTGGGGTCGGCCAGCAGATCGGCTTCGAGGGCGCGATCCTCCTCCTCGCTGTGGCCTCGCACCCGTGTGCCTGCGATCGGCCGTACCGTGACCTCGCCACTCTCGAGCCGCGTGAGAATCTCGGGTGACGAGCCCACCACGTGATGATCGCCCAGATTGAAGAAGAACATGTAGGGCGAGGGGTTGAGGCTGCGCAAAGCGCGATAGAGATCGAGCGGCGGCGCCTGGTAGGGAATCGACATGCGCTGCGAGGGCACGCACTGCATCACGTCGCCAGCCAGTACGTACTCCTTGATCCTGTCCACCGCCGCCTTGAAGCCGGCTTCGGTGAAACCCGAAGTGAAATGCCCCTCTTCCACCGCGCTGCGCCCGGTGCCGGGGCTCGCGGCTTTGACGACGGCCGTCCGCAGGCGCTGCTCAAGCCCCTCGAGGCGCGCCATCGCCGTGGTATAGGCCCCCTCGGTGACAGGGTCGACATGGGTCCACAGCGTCAGACGACCCGACAAGTTGTCGAACACCACCAGATCGTCGCAGACCATCAGCAGGATGTCGGGAACACCCAAAGGATCGGGCTTCTCGACGCCCCGCAGGCGCGGCTCGATATAGCGGATGGTGTCATAGCCGAAGTAGCCGACCAGACCGCCATCGAAGCGCGGCTGATCGTCGAGATTGGGTACTCTGAAGCGACCATGGAACTGCTCGATCCATTCGAGAGGATCTGCCACCTCTACCCGCTCGCATCGTTCACCATGTTGGAAATGACTGACGCTGAAGCCATGCACCTCGATACGCTCGTGGCTCGGCAAACCGATGATCGAGTAGCGCCCCCATTTCTCTCCCCCCTGCACCGACTCGAGCAGGAAGGTCCAGGGTTCGTCGGCCAGCTTGAGATAGGTCGACAATGGTGTATCGAGATCGGCCAGCACCTCGCGGGTGACCGGAATACGGTTATAGCCGGCCTCGGCCAGGGCACGGAAACGTTCGGACGTCATCATGACGATTTCCTCGAGGATAGGACAGTGTCGGATAGCGAATATCGAATCAGAGTGAAGCTCAAGTGAGCGTCACCATCGCCAGCCGGCAGGCTCGGCGACGAACGGCACCATCGAAGTGGCGGCCTGGCAAAGGCTGCCACGCATTGAGGAGGGGTCATGCAGCATCATGCTGTCCATCGAAGCGTGTCCCGCGGGAGGCAAACGGAAGGATTCCGAGGTTATTGATAGGGTTCGAAAATCGACCCTAAACGAGTTCCGCCAGTGAATCAACCAGCGCATCCGGCCGGCTATTACGGATCGGCTCGCCGTGGTTGTAGCCATAGGGCACCGCCAGGGTACGGAACCCGGCGGCCTGCCCGGCGGCTACGTCGTGGCGCGAATCGCCCACCATCAGGCAGGCCTCGGGCGGCTGGCCGAAATGCGCCGCTACGTGCAGCAGCGGAGCCGGGTCGGGCTTCTTCTGCGACAGGCTGTCACCGCCCAGGCAGAGCGAAAAGTGCTGGTCGATGCCGAACTGGGCAAGGATCGGCCGAATGAAGGCGAACGGCTTGTTGGTCACGAGGGTCAGCGTCAGCCCTCTGGCATAAAGCGCGTCCAGACATTCACGCACCCCGGAGTAGAGACGAGTACGCGAGCCGGGGTCACGCCCGTAGTGTTCGAGAAAGGCATCATGGGCACGGACCAGAAGCTCCTCACCGGGCGGTCCGCTCAAAGCATAGCTCAGCGCCCGCTCCATCAACTTGAGCGAGCCGTTGCCCACCCAGTCGCGCACCCGTACTTCGCCTGCTGCTGGTAGACCGAGTTCGCCCAGGCTGGCATCCACCGCCACCGCCAGATCGGGTACGGAATCGACCAGGGTGCCATCCAGGTCGAAGCTGACCAGGCGTATGTCGTTCAGGATAGGGTGCATGATGTTTCCTCGAGGCCCTGACGGCTCTGGTACCAACTCCGCTTGTGCGCGGCTGGAAGACGCTTGATCTCGGCCTCTAGCCGCAGCGCATCGCCGTGGCTGCCCACCGGCTCCTGATGCACCAGCGCGAGTGGCCCGCGCCCCCGCAGCGCCTTGGCGCCCCGCCCCGACTCATGCTGCGCCACGCGCCTGGCCACGTCGGTGGTGATACCGGTATAGAGCGCCCCTTGGGGCGTTTCAAGCATATACAGGTACCACAACGTCGACGGTTTGGTCATTGTGCCGGCCTACACCAAGGCCAACTGCTCGCGAAAGGCGCGCATCACGCTATCGTAGCGGTTCGGGTCGCTGTCGCTGCCGGCCTTGAATACTGCCGAACCGGCGACGAAGGTGTCGGCCCCGGCACGCGCGATCTCGGCGATGTTTTCGACCTTCACGCCGCCGTCGATCTCGAGGCGAATGGCACGCCCCGACGCATCGATGCGACGCCGTGCTTCGCGCAGCTTGTCGAGTGTAGCGGGGATGAAAGCCTGACCACCGAAGCCGGGGTTGACGCTCATCAACAGGATCATGTCGACCTTGTCCATGACGTAGTCGAGGTAGGAAAGAGGTGTGGCGGGGTTGAACACCAGCCCGGCCCTGCAGCCACCGTCCCGGATCAGCTGCAGCGAGCGGTCGACGTGTTCGGACGCCTCCGGATGGAAGGTGATATAGGTTGCCCCGGCATCGATGAAATCCCCGATCAACCGGTCTACCGGCTTGACCATCAAGTGGGCATCGATGGGAGCGGTGACACCGTGCTTGCGAAGCGCCTCGCAGACCATGGGGCCGATAGTCAGATTGGGAACGTAGTGATTGTCCATGACATCGAAATGGACGATATCGGCGCCGGACGCCAGCACGTTGTCCACTTCCTCGCCCAGGCGCGCAAAGTCGGCGGAGAGAATGGAGGGGGCAATCAGAAAGTCGCGGTTCGCGTCGCTCATCGAAAATCTCAGCCATCGCACGAAAAGAGGCGTCATGTTACCAGACTGTCCTTATGACGGGGCAGTCGGCGCGTCCAGCTCATCAGGATTTCATTCTCTCCGCTGAGGGGTTCGCGCCGCTCTTCGACGACGCGAAAGCCCAGCCGGCGATAGAAGGAGACGGCGCGCACGTTGCGCGAGTAGACGCACAGGGTAATGCGCTCCCGCTGCCCCATGGCATGCGCCATCAGGTGGGTGCCATGACCGAAGCTCTGCACCTCGGGGTCGATGAACAGCGCCTCCAGATGCTCGCCGTTGAGCGCAGCAAAACCGATAGGTCGACCGGCCGCCTCGAGAATGTAGGTTTCCGCCCCGGGCAGGTAGGTGCTTGCCATAGCGTCGGCACGCTCGTGCCAGAAGCTCGCGGGTATGAAATCGTGGGCAAGCAGAGAGGCACGCAACCAGATGTCGACGAGCTGCGGTATATCCTCGGCAATGGCGGGGCGTATCATCAGGCGTCTCCCTAGCGCGAGAGGCGTAAAGCTTTAAAAACACAGTGTAACCGGTTCATTCCGTCATGGCGCTACGCTGTTGCCATCAAGCGCCTGGCGATATACTGCACCTGTGCCGTTATCTCCGGGCCATGTCCTTGGCCTCGTACGACCACTTCCGGGAGGGAGAATGAACCGACGTCATGCCCTGGGTGCCGCAGCCGTCCTGCTGGCAATTGTTTTGCTGGCCGGCTGCGCCAGCCCTCATTACTTGCAGCTGAATCCTCAGCGCAGCGTTCCGGTACCGCAGGCCGGCAGCGGCCAGGCCGTAACGGTGGCCGCCGTGGACGAGCGAGAGGACGACGTAGTCGGTACCCGCAGCGGCAGCGCCATGTCGACCGCGGTGATCACCGTCAGCGCCCACGAACTGGTGCCGAACCTGCAGCGCGAAGCCGAGCGTGCCGTGCGCGACATGGGATTCTCACCGACCACCCAACCCGGTAGCGGGCAGCCCAGCCTGACGTTGACGCTTAAGCATCTTGGCTACGAACGTGGCGACAGCCAGCCGGTCATCGACGAAGCCCGCCTGGAAGCCGTACTCGAGGTCAAGGTGACCAACCAGGGCACCACCTATACCGGCACCTACACCTCGCGACGCACTCAGAGCTATGCCCTGCGCCCGAGCCGCGACGCCAACCGACGCATGCTCAATGACCTGATCGCCGCTGCTCTGGACCGCGCCTTCAGCGATCCGGAACTGGCCCGACTGCTGGCACGCTGAGCCGTACGGACAGGCAGGAGCACTAGACAAATAGCCACTGCGACTCGCTCGCGCAGGCATTTGTCCAGTGTTCCCTAGGTCACTGGGCCACGCCGAACCAATGCCCAGACGCTTTCGCGAAAGCCACTTTCCGCTTCGGGCTCGCCATCCTCCAAGTGCGTGACCTGGAAATTGGGTTCGAAGAGCTCGCGAACTTCCTCGGCCGGAACGTGAAAGGGTGGCCCGGCCGCTTCGTCCCCAGGCGCCCGCGACAGCGAGATCAACAGACCGCGTGAGCCGGGGAGAATCAACTGCGCGAGGTGGAAGGCGTAGCGTTGGCGTGTGGCGGGCGGCAGCGCGATCAGCGCCGCGCGATCGTAAAAGGCCCCGATCTCGGCTGCCTGATCGATATGAAAATGGAAGAAATCACCGCACCACAGCTCTACGCTGCCCTGCCGACAGATCGCGAACGGCCCTTGCTGGTAGCGCGAGACGTCACCCGTTCCCTCGGCGACGAATTGCTCGATGGCCTCCTCAGCAAACTCGATGCCAAGCACCGGGTGGTCATGCCGGGCCAGCCAATGCATATCGATGCTCTTGCCGCATAGCGGGACCAACACCTTGGTGCCGGGACGTACACCGAGCAGGGGCCAGTGGCGTAACAATGCCGGGTGAGTATCAGAGCGATGGAAACCGATACGCCCCTCGCGCCAGCGATCGAGCCATTCTCGTGCCATGTCACCCTCTCTCTTAGAACCAGCGGTCGCTCTTGCGCCGCCTGCGCGGCAGGTGTGGAACGATCAGCCCCACCAGCAGGCCGGCACCGGCCACGCCACCGCCATACATGAAGTAGCGCATCAGCAGGTCCTCCTCCTGGGTGTCCAGGCGCGCCTGCAATTGCCGAATGGTCTGACGCGAGCTGTCCGCCTCGCTGGCGAGCTGGTGGCTGCTTGCTTCGAGCTCGGCAATGCGTCGCTCACGTGTCTCGAGTGTCTCGGTCATGGCCGAGACACGCCCTTCCCAAGTCTCGTTGATACTGCCGAGCTCCGCCTCGAGCTGTGCGACTTGCTCCTCGAGCTGCGGCAACTGCTCACTCGCACTCGGCGCTTCTTGCAGTTCGCTGCTCAGTATCCAGACCCGGTCGCCTGTGTCACTCTCGACCCGGCTATAGTCGCCACTGGTCTCGAGCAGGGTGACCGGCTCACCTGCCGTCAGGGTACCCACGATGCGATAGCCGTCAGTGGGCCCACTGCGCACATAGGTCGTCAGCTCATCGGAAACCCAGTGGGTGGCATCACCCGACTGCTGGGCGTGTAGCGGCGAGGCCATGAGGCCCAGCGCCACGCCCGCAAGCAAAAACTCGAATCGATGCTTCATGCCGTCGTCCTGGCTTATGTCGTTCAGCGGCCTATCCACAGAAACTGTGGATAAGCCCCGGGAAAACCGCTGAAAAGGCTGCGTCATGGCGCCCCAGCACGGGCTCGGTCCAAGCTGATCGTTTCCTGAGCAGCCTGTCGCCACATCCCGTATGCGCCGAAACCCGTCAGGGTTCGCGCCTGGGGGGCGGCATCGGACCACGGGGAAATTCGGCCACGCGCCCTTCGCTCTTGACTGCCCTTGCCGGCCCCTCGCGCTCCACCTCGTCGATACGCACGATAGCGTTCAACGGCAGATAGCTGCGTTTGACACCGTCGAAGGTGTGTCGCAGACGGTCGGCCGAGGGGTCGACCACCAGCTTCGAGCCATCCTCGAAGACGAACTCCTCGACCTCGATGAAGCCCCAGAGGTCGCTCTGGAAGATCTCCCTTGCGTAGAGCTCCCAGATTTCACCCTGCTGATGAAATACCACCCGGTAGATCGGTTTGGCCGCCATATGGCCGTCTGTCCTCAACGTTCGGTTACGCTCCAAGCCCCGCGGCGGGGCCTGCCAAGGCGCAAGCGTACCACAGTCGCACGCCGCCGCGGTGCCCCCACTGGTTCCAGTGGACGTGCTTACGTATAATGCCGTCACCTTCGAGAACGGCTTTGCGAAGCCCATTCCCGCGACACTCCACTCACCGGTGACGCACGCGTCGGGTAACCGACCCTCAATTCTTATGGCGAAGAAACTCTTCATCAAGACCCACGGCTGCCAGATGAACGAGTACGACTCCGCCCGTATGGCGGATCTGCTCGGCGAATCGCACCAGCTCGAATTGACCGACGACGAAGGCGAAGCCGACGTCATCCTGCTCAACACCTGCTCGATTCGCGAGAAGGCCCAGGAGAAGGTCTTCCACCAGCTCGGCCGCTGGAAGAAGCTCAAGGAGGCCAACCCCGACCTGGTGATCGGCGTCGGCGGCTGCGTGGCCAGCCAGGAAGGCGAGGCGCTGCGTAAGCGTGCTCCCCATGTCGATATGGTGTTCGGTCCCCAGACCCTGCACCGGGTACCGTCGATGCTCGACGCCCGTCGCCAGGACCAGATCTCGGTGGTCGACGTCACCTTCCCCGAAATCGAGAAGTTCGACCACCTGCCCAAGCCGAGCTCCGACGGGGCAACGGCATTCGTCTCGGTGATGGAGGGCTGCTCCAAGTACTGCACCTTCTGTGTCGTGCCCTACACCCGCGGCGAGGAGGTATCGCGCCCGTTCGAGGCGGTGATGGACGAGGTGATCCACTTGGCCGACCAAGGCGTGCGCGAGATCAACCTGCTGGGCCAGAACGTCAACGCCTACCGCGGAGAGAACCGGCTCGGCGACGAGATCGACCTGGCCGAGCTGATCGCCTGCGTGGCCGCAGTGGAGGGCATTGACCGAATCCGCTTCACCACCTCGCATCCAGTGGAGTTCAGCGACAGTCTGATCGAAGCCTACGGCGAGATCCCGGAACTGGTCAGCCATCTTCATCTACCGGTGCAGGCCGGTTCCGACCGCATCCTGGCGGCCATGAAGCGCGGCCACACCGCCGAGGAGTACGTCGCCAAGATGGAACGGATCCGCACCCTGCGTCCCGACATCAGCTTCTCCTCCGACTTCATCATCGGCTTCCCCGGCGAGACCGCGGAGGACTTCGAGGCGACCATGGACCTGATCCATCGCATCGGCTTCGACCACTCCTTCAGCTTCGTCTACTCGTCCCGTCCCGGCACGCCGGCGGCGGCACTGCCCGACGACACCCCCGAGAACGTCAAGAAGCAGCGCCTGGCAATCCTGCAGGAGCGCATCAACCAGCAGGCGATGCAGATCAGCCGGCGCATGGTGGGGACTACCCAGCGCATCCTGGTCAGCGGCTTCTCGCCCAGGGATCCGGGCCAGCTGTCGGGTCGCACCGAGAACAACCGGGTGGTCAACTTCCGTGCCGCCAATCCCACCGAGCTGATCGGCTTCTTCGTCGACGTGACGATTACCGAAGCACTGCCCAATTCTCTACGCGGCGAGCTCGCTTCCCCGGCGCTACACTGACCACAGGAAACCTGTCATGTCGCCCCTGGCATCGCTGCCAGGGGGATCGTTTCCACAAGGATTGCCCTGCCGAGAGGCAGGGCAGTAAGCTGAGAGCCAAACCACGCAACGCAGGAACTTTGCCACTTTGAGTCAACACGCCGCACAGGCCAACCGCATCATTACCTTGAGCCTCGAGCCCAATGATCCACAGCGTCTCGCCAATCTCTGCGGTCAGCGGGACGAGCATTTGAAGCTGGTCGAATCGCGCCTCGGCGTCACCCTGCGCAATCGCGGCAATGTCTTTCAGTTGGCGGGACCCGGCCATCGGGTCAAGGCCGCCGCCAATGTATTGGAACATCTCTACCGCGAGGCCGAGGCCAGCGACCTGTCGCCGGATACCGTGCACCTGTTCCTGCAGGAATCGGGGCGCGAGGCGCTCGACGAGGATGAGGGTCCCACCGACGATGAGGTGTTGCTGCGCACACCCAAGGTACTGATCAAGCCACGTGGCCAGAATCAGCAGAGCTATGTCGCGAGCATTCGTCAGCACGACATCAATTTCGGCATTGGCCCGGCCGGCACCGGCAAGACCTACCTGGCCGTGGCTGCGGCCGTGGAGGCGCTCAATCAGCAGGAGGTGCGCCGTATCCTGCTGGTACGCCCGGCCGTAGAAGCCGGCGAAAAACTCGGCTTTCTGCCCGGCGATCTGGCGCAGAAGATCGACCCTTACCTGCGCCCGCTCTACGATGCCCTCTACGAGATGCTCGGCTTCGAGCAGGTAGGCAAGCTGATCGAACGCCAGGTCATCGAGATCGCCCCGCTGGCCTACATGCGCGGGCGCACTCTCAATAACGCTTTCATCATTCTCGACGAGAGCCAGAACACCACTCGCGAGCAGATGAAGATGTTCCTGACCCGTATCGGTTTCGGTTCCACCGCGGTGATCACCGGCGACGTGACCCAGGTCGATCTGCCGCGCGGCCAGAGCTCGGGGCTGATTCAGGTGCTCGAGGTGCTCAAGGGTGCCGCAGGCATCGGGGTCACCCACTTCGCCGCCAAGGACGTCGTTCGTCATCCACTGGTACAGCGCATCATCGAAGCCTACGAAAGCTTCGAGGCCGAGCAGGAAGTACAGGAACGCGCCCGCCGTGAAGCACGTGAACGTGAGCGCGAGGCGCTGCGCCAGGAGCGCGAGCGCAACCGGGAAGATGGCAGGAGATGAATCGCCCGTCGCCCATCGTCGACCTCCAATTAGCCACCGCAGGCGAGGAACTGCCGCCACGGGCCGAACTGGAGGCTTGGGTCAACGCCGTGCTGGTGCGTTTCCCGCAGGAAGCGCGCCATGAGGTTACCGTGCGCATCGTTGACGCCGAGGAGGGCCAGGCGTTGAATCGCGACTATCGCGGTCGCGATAAGCCCACCAACGTGCTCTCTTTCCCCTTCGACGGCCCTCCCGGTGTCATCCTGCCCCTGCTCGGCGACCTGGTGCTGTGCCACCCCGTGGTGGTTCGCGAAGCCCACGAGCAGGCCAAGCACCTCGTGGATCACTACGCCCACCTTGTGATACACGGTATGCTGCATCTGCTCGGTCACGATCACCTGGAGGAAGACGAGGCGGAGGTGATGGAAGAGCTGGAGCGTGAAATCTTGGCGGACTTCGCCATCGCCGATCCCTACGCACCGCTCCCGGGCGACGACGAACAACAAGACGACCGCAAGGACGAGAGACGCAATCGATGAGTGACGACCGAACGAACGGCCAGGGCAGCAGGTCCTGGCTCGACAAGCTGCTCGGCGCCCTCTCGGGTGACAGCGAAAGCCCCAGTTCGCGAGAGGAACTGATGGAGTTCCTGCGCGAGGCGGCCACCCGGCTCAAGCTGGATCAGGACGCCATGATGATCATTGAGGGCGCAATGCAGATCAGCGATCAGCAGGTACGCGAAGTGCTGATCCCGCGCTCCCAAGTGGCCGCCATTGCAGTGGATCAGCCCGCCGAGGAATACCTGGCCCTGATCAACGAGACCGGCCATTCGCGCTACCCCGTCATCGGCGAGAACCTCGACGAGGTCAAGGGTCTGCTGCTGGTCAAGGACCTGCTGAAACTGCTCAACAGCCCTGAGCAGGAGCGCGAGCGATTCCGCCTCGAGGACGTGCTGCGCCCTGCCATGTTCGTGCCGGAGTCCAAGCGCCTCAACAGCCTGCTCAAGGAGTTCCGCGACACCCACAATCACATGGCAGTGGTGGTCGACGAGTATGGCGGCACCGCCGGTATCGTGACCATCGAGGACATTCTCGAGCAGATCGTCGGCGATATCGAGGACGAACACGATACCGAAGAAGAGGACGATATCCGCGAACTGGGCGACGGCCGCTACGCCATTCGCGCACTGACGCCCATCGAGGACTTCAACGATCGCTTCGGCACGCGCTTCTCGGATGACGAATTCGATACCGTGGGCGGACTGGTGATGCAGCGTTTCGGCCACCTCCCCGGCCGCGGCGAGCATGCCGAGCTGGGCGGCTGGCGCTTTACCGTACTCAATGCGGACAACCGCCGCATTCGCTTGCTCGAGGCCGTGCTGCAGGACGAATCGGCATTGTCCCAGGACTGACCAGGGCCGTCTCAGGAATACGACACACCATGACCCAATCTCGACTGCCGTCGGCATTCGGCTACCTGGCTGCGCTCGTCGCCGGGATACTGACCACCCTGACCGCCTCGCCTTACGAACTCTGGTGGCTGGGACCGCTCGCGGCGGGCCTCGTCTACTGGGCGATCCAGCCGCTGCGACCGCGCCAGGCGGCGCTGCTGGGCTGGTGTTACGGCGTCGGCCTGTTCGGCTCGGGGGCTTCCTGGGTCTACGTCTCGATCCACGACTACGGCTACACCGGAATGCCGCTGGCGCTGTTTCTGACGACGCTGTTCGTCTGCGCCATGGCGCTGTTCAGTGCCGTGACGCTGTGGCTCTACCGCCTGCTGTGCGGTCCACGGCTTGCCTTCCTCACCTTCGCCGGCGCCTGGGTGCTCGGCGAATGGCTACGTACCTGGCTGTTCACGGGCTTCCCCTGGCTGCTGCTGGGCAGCTCGCATGTCGACTCCCCATTGGCGCCCTGGGCGCCCATCGGCGGGGTCTACCTGCTGTCGCTGATCACTGCCCTCACCGGCACCCTGGGGGCGGAGTTCCTGCGCCGTCGCTGGTGGGCCGCCATGCCCGTTGCGGCACTGTGGCTCGCGCCGCTGGCCCTGCCCGTGCAGTGGACCGAGCCCGCCGGCGAGCCGTTGCGGGTGGCGCTGTTGCAGGGCAACCTGGATCAATTGATCAAGTGGACGCCGGAAGGCCAGCGCACCGCCGCCAATACCTACCTGGAGATGACCCGCGCGTATGCCGACGAGGCGGACCTCATTATCTGGCCCGAGGCGGCACTGCCGATGTTCGAGGACGAGGCCGAACCGCTGCTTGCCCGAGCCCAGGCCCATCTGGAGCCGGGCAGTGCCTTGCTCACCGGTATTCTCCAGCGTGAGGGGCGCGGACTTTACTACAACAGCGTAATCGGCGTGGGCAACGCCGAGGGCGAGTACCGCAAGGAGCATCTCGTACCCTTCGGTGAGTACCTGCCACTGGAGCGTTGGCTGCGTGGCACCATCGCCTTCTTTGACCTACCCATGCCGGCCATGACCCCGGGCCCTGCCGACCAGCCGCCGATCCGCGCCGCCGACACCGTGATCGGCAATGCCATCTGCTACGAGATCATCTACGCCAACCTAGTGGCCGAGCGCGCCCGCAATGCCGAGCTGCTGCTGACGGTATCCAACGATACCTGGTTCGGCGAGTCCATCGGTCCACTGCAGCACCTGCAGATGGCGCGCCTGCGCGCGCTAGAGAACGGACGCTACGTGATTCGTGCTACCAGCAACGGCGTCACTGCCGTGATCGACCACCAGGGCCGCACGGTTGCCAGCGCCCCCCAGTTCGAGACCGTAGCGCTGCTCGCCGAGGCCGTGCCCATGCAGGGTCTGACACCCTTCACCCGCACCGGCAGTTGGCCGATCTGGCTGCTGAGTGTGCTGCTGGTCCTGCCTGGAGTGAAATTGTCGCGGCGTCATCGCCAGCTCTGACCTATCGTTCCAGCCAGCCGTTCCAGACAGCCATCGCGTCCAATCCAACGCAACGAGGCCCGCTTATGCGGGCCTCGTTCGTTGGGCGTTGGGCAGTTGCGGGTCAATCGGTCTTGGCCGGCACTTCACCCAGCACCTCGGGGATGGTCATGCGCACATAGCCCCCGGGCGCCTCCTCCAGCAGCTTGAGTTCGCCCTCCCCCGGCTGTCGGGCGGGAACTCTCTTGTCGCTGTCGATATAGCCGCCTTCGCTCATCCACTGGTGCCAATGCGGCCACCAGGAGCCTTCGTGATGCTCGGCCCCTTCCAGCCACGCTTCGTGATCGTCCGGCAACGCCTCGTTGGTCCAGTAGCCGTACTTGTTACGCTGTGGCGGGTTGACGATGCCAGCGATATGGCCGGAACCGCCCAGCACGAAGGTCACTGGTCCTTTTGGTAACAGTGCACCGTAGTAGGTGCTGTTCCACTTGGCGATATGGTCCTCGCGAGTGGAGACGAAGTAGCTCGGCGTGGAGATCTTGCGCAGATCAATCTTCACCCCATCCAGCTCGATACCACCCGGCTCCACCAGACGATTCTCCAGGTACATGTGTCGCAGGTACCAGCCATGGGTACCGGCCGGCAGATTGGTCCCGTCGGTGTTCCAGTAGAGCAGATCGAACGCCGCAGGGTTCTCGCCCTTCAAATAGTTGTTGACGTAGAAAGACCAGAATAGGTCGTTCTCGCGCAGCAGATTGAAGGTGTAGGCCATGGAACGACCATCCAGGTAGCCGTCGTGCGCCATCCTGGCTTCGATGCCCTGCAGGATCGGCTCGCTGAGCAGCACTCCGAGCTCACCGGGATCGCGGAAATCCTGCAGCGTAGCCATGTAGGTGACCGATTTCACCTTGCGACCGCGCCGGGTACTGGTGAGATACGCCACAGTGGATGCTGCCAGCGTACCGCCGATACAGTAGCTGACCAGATTGACCGACTTCTCGCCACTGGCCTGCTCGATGGCTTCCATCGAGGCGATCGGGCCCATCTGCATGTAGTCGGCCCAGGTCAGGTCGCGCTGCTCTGGCCCGGGATTGCGCCACGATATCAGGAAGACGGTGTGCCCCTGGTCCACCAGCCATTTGACCAGTGAGTTGTCCTGGCGCAGATCGAGAATGTAGTACTTGTTGATCCAGGGCGGCACGATCAGCAGCGGTGTCTTGAATACCGTGTCGGTGGTCGGTGTGTACTGGATCAGCTGGATCAGGTCATTCTCGTAGACCACGAAGCCGGGCGTTACGGCAATGTTGCGCCCGATCTCGAAGGCGCTGCGGTCGGTCATCGCCACGTTGAGGCCGTCGGCCGAGTTGGCCAGGTCGCGACGCAGTTGGGCGAGACCCTCGACCAGATTCTGTCCCTTTGTCTCTAGCGTACGGCGCATCACCTCTGGGTTGGTGGTGACGAAATTGGTCGGCGCCATGGCATTGACCAATTGGCGGGCATAGAACGCCAGGTTGCGCTTCTGCCGCTCGGGCAGGCCCTCGAGCTGCTCGATCAGCTCCTCGACGGCCCCGGAGAACAACAGGTATTGCTGCATGATGGCGCGGTAGTAAGGTTCCTGCTGCCAGGCTTCGTCCTTGAAGCGACGATCGCCCTTGAGCGGCGACACCAGCGGCTCGACCAGGTTACCGCTCAGTGCCTGCAACCCCTGCTGCCACAACTGGTACTGGTCCTGGACGAGACGGGCCTGCGTCTGCCACAGCAACTGCGGATTGCGCATCAGCGATTCGGCCCCGGCCTGGAAGGCTTCGCGCATATCGGTCTGGATGGAATCGGCGGCTGCATCGGGCGCCATGCGCTCGAGCAGGTCCTGCAACAGGGCCTGGTAATGCTGCCCCATTTCCTGTAGTTGTTCGTTCCACTCTTCCAGTTCGACCTGGGAAACCGCATCCCCTGACTGCATCGCCCTCTCCTGTACTTGGACCTGTTGTTCGTTCTATGCAGGTCATCGAGCGAAGGCCAAAGGAGGCCCTCGCTCGACGCAACTCCAGACACGGCCTGGTTCGGCCGTCCTGGCGGCCGCAAGCCACCTCGGCCACGGTCGCCCGCACGGGCAACCGTGGCATCAGCTCTTGCGCGAGGCCTGGCTGCTGGCCTTGGCCGGGGCATCGGACTTGCTCGACGCGGCCGGCTTGGCGCTCGCTTCACCCGACTGGGCCTGCTTGGCTTGTTCGCTCAGCTCTTGGCTGGCTTCACCGAACAGCTGCTCCAGCTCGGTGCGGAACTGCTGGCTCATCTCGCCGAGGGCCTGGGCGTCTTCCATCATCTGACGCGAGAGCTCATTCATCATTTCGGCCTGCTGGGCACCGAAGGCCTGCAGGTCCTGGGCATCGCTGATCTCGGAAGCGCTGCGCATGCGCTCGGTGCCCATCTGGCTGTAGCGCTTCATCGCCTCGAGCTGATATTCGGTCATCTTTTCCATGTTGCCGAGCATCAGCGAGTTCAGCTTGCGCATGGGTTCGAAAAAACGCCGCGTCTGCTGGTTGAATTCATCGAGCATCTTGTCCTGCATGGGGTTGACCTCCTGTGGACCGGAAACATGCGGGGGCAGCGCCACTGTCATCGACTTCCTGGCGTCTTTCCCTGCGCCTTGTCAGTGCTAGCCGCACTCATGCGCGGACTGAACGGCACGCCACTCATGCTGCACCGCACAAAGCGTAGCTTGACAAAGCCTTCGCTGCAATACCCTTGCACTTAAGCAGAGCTCGGCCCGCCCCGCTTGGCGCGTCACTCCGAGCGTCGAGAACGCGAGCGCGCACTGGCGGTGCCGGTCTTGCCCGCGGGCTTCGACGAGGCTTCCGCCTCATTGGCATCGGCGGACTCACGCCCCTTGCCCATCGAACTGCCGGCCTGACGCAGCATATCGAGCATCATCTGCTGATAGGTGCCAAAGCTTGCCAATCCCTGGGAGAGCCCCTGACTCATGTCCTGGGGCATCCCTTGTTGCAGGAAGGGCTTCATCAGGCTCATCGGGTCGTAACCCTCCACACCGGATTCCATCTGCTTGTAGATCCGGTTCAGCAACTCCTGCTGGAAAGCCTCGACATCGGGCAAGCCCAAGGCACGACGAAACTCCTCAGGCGTCAGGTCGAACTCGACGTTTATCTTCATGGTGTATCCCTGCTTCAGTGTGCCTTCAGTGTAGCAACTTGGTGCCGGACTCAACCCAATGACATCAGCCTCAGCGCAACACTGGCGTCTCCACCCGCACACCGGCATTTTGCGCCCGGTGGCGCAACAGGTGGTCCATCAGCGTCAGCGCCATCATCGCCTCGGCGATCGGCGTGGCACGAATGCCGACACAGGGGTCGTGGCGCCCCTTGGTCACCACCTCGACCGGGTTGCCGTGAGCGTCGATGCTGCGTCCCGGAATGGTGATGCTGGAGGTAGGCTTGAGTGCCAGGTGGGCGATCAGTGGCTGCCCCGAGGAGATACCGCCGAGCACACCGCCGGCGTGATTGGAGAGAAAACCCTCCGGCGTCATCTCGTCGCGATGCTCGCTGCCGCGGCTGGCCACTGCCGCGAATCCGTCGCCGATCTCCACGCCCTTGACCGCGTTGATACTCATCAGGCCGTGAGCCAGCTCGGCATCCAAGCGGTCGAACACCGGCTCACCCAGCCCCGGCGGCAGTCCTTCGGCTACCACGGTAATCTTCGCGCCCACCGAGTCCTGGTCGCGGCGCAACTGGTCCATGAACGCCTCTAGCTCGGGCACACGCTCGGGGTCGGGACAGAAGAAGGGGTTGTCGTCGACCGCCGCCCACTGCTTGAAGGCAATTTCGAGCGGACCGAGCTGACTCATGTAGCCACGCACCGTGACGCCCTGGCTGGCCAGGTATTTCTTGGCGATGGCACCGGCGGCCACGCGCATGGCGGTTTCCCGGGCACTCGAGCGACCGCCGCCGCGGTAGTCGCGAATGCCGTACTTATGATGATAGGTATAGTCGGCGTGCGCGGGGCGGAACTGATCCTTGATGTTAGAGTAGTCCTTGGAGCGCTGATCGGTATTCTCGATGAGCAGGCCAATGGAGGTGCCGGTGGTCAGGCCCTCGAACACACCGGAGAGGATGCGCACTTGATCGGGCTCGCGACGCTGGGTGGTGTGCCGCGAGGTGCCGGGGCGGCGGCGGTCGAGATCGCGTTGCAGGACCTCCTCGCTGAGCGCCAGCCCCGGCGGGCAGCCGTCAACGATGGCACCCAGCGCCGGACCGTGGCTTTCGCCGAAGGTAGTGACGGTGAACAACTTGCCGAAGGTGTTGCCGGACATGGACGTGCCTCCCGATATCTTGTGTGTTGGATCAGGCAAAGGACGCCGCATGGGCGTCGAGTTCCTCGGCGGTGAGAACGAACACACCCTGGCCGCCGCGCTCGAAGTCGAGCCACAGGAAGGGGACCTCAGGGAAGGCCGCCTCCAGGTGGTGATCGGAGTTGCCGACCTCGACGATCAGCACGCCGCGATCGGTCAGGTAGTGCCGCGCGTCGCGCAGGATGCGCCGCACGATGTCGAGACCGTCGGTACCGGCACCCAGTGCCAGCGCCGGCTCGTGGCGGTACTCGGCAGGCATGGCGGCAAGATCGCGGGCATCCACGTAAGGCGGGTTGGAGACGATCAAGTCGTAGCGCTGACCGGCCAGGCCCTCGAACAGGTCGGAGAGAACGGTGCGCACCCGCACGCCTACGTCGTGGCGCTGAATGTTCTGCTTGGCAACGGCCAGGGCGTCGGGGCTGACGTCGGATAGATCCACTTGGCAGGTGGGCAGGTTGAGTGCGGTGGCGATGCCGATGCAGCCCGAGCCGGTGCACAGATCGAGCACTCGGGCAGGCGGCTCCTCGGGAAACCAGGCGGTGAAGCCGGTTTCGATCAGCTCGGCAGTGGGTGAACGCGGAATCAACACGCGCTCGTCGACGTCGAACGGAAAACCGGCGAAGAATGCCTCGCCCAGCAAATAGGGCAGCGGCCGGCGCGAGGTGATGCGTTCGCGCACCAGGGCGACGATGCGTGCGCGCTCCATGGGCAGCAATCGCGCCTCGAGCACCGCCGGGTCGACGTTCCAGGGCAGATGCAACGCGCCCAATGTGAGGGCGACGGCTTCGTCCCAGGGGGAGTCGGTTCCGTGGCCATGGAACAGCCCGGCCAGGTGGAATTCGCTGGCCGCCCAGCGCAGGTAGTCGCGCAGCGTGACAAGGTCACGACACAGCGCCTCGTCGTCCAGTAACAGGGTCGAGCGGGAAACGGGGGAGGAATTGGCCACGAAAGGTCCTGCAGGTCGTTGGGGATCGTTGGCTCGATTGTACCCGCGGAGGCAAGCGGTTCACAGCCACGCTCAGGCCGCTATACTGGCCGCTCGACGACACCACGCGAGCCCCCATGAGCCAACGCCGCCCACCCCAAGACGATGACGACGACACCAATGCCTTTCGCCGGGCCCTTCGCGAGGCTGGCGTGCGACGCATTGCCGTCAACCGCGCCGACCCGGGACGCCCCAGACGCCGGGATCCGGCAGCGGCGGAGCGGCGAGCCGCTGCGGTAGCGACAGACGCCCATGACACGACCAGCCGCACCAGCGACGGTCGCGTGGAGCCGGTGCGTCCCTCCGAGTTCCTCGACTTCGCCCTGCCCGACCTGCCCTACCGCACCCGCAGCCAGCTCAAGCGCGGCCAGATCGAGTGGGAGGCGGGGCTCGACCTGCATGGCTATAGCCTAGACGAGGCGCGTCTGGAGCTCGAGAGCTTCCTCAGGGAGGCGGCCGGCAGTCGCATGCGCTGCGTGCTGGTGGTACATGGCAAGGCGTGGGGCAGCACCGCGAACTATCCGGTGATCAAGAGCCACGTCAACGCCTGGCTGCGGGAGTGGCCGGCGGTGCTGGCCTTCTGCTCGGCCAAGGAGAGTGACGGCGGGGCCGGCGCCGTCTACATCCTGCTTCGTCGGCGCGGGCTCGACGCCTAAGTGCCCCCATCACTTTGCGACTCGCTGTCGGCCGGCATCTGCGGCGGCTCGACGATAGTGCCTCCGCTGCCGCCGTCGCCCGTATGGGTTCGTCCTTCGTAGCGGTCCAGTGCCTCCACGGCCAGGTGACGCCCGAGACGAATCAGCGCCTCGGCTCGGTGAAATTCGAAGGCGCCGCATACTGTCTTGGGTACTTCGATCAGAACGTCGGGGGGATAGCCGGCAATCTTGTATTTGGCCAGCGACGCCTGGGTAATGTCGAACGAGGCCAGAATCATGTCCAGTCGGCCCCACGCTCGCCTGCCGCTTGCCGCTCGCCCTGCCTTGCTGCTCGGCTCGCCCGCTTCGCCCTCGGGTCCGCCGAATCCCTCGAATAGCCAACGGGTCGCACCACGCACGTCCATCCACTTGCGGGCCGCGGCCTCCTCCTCGGCCTTTTCCTGCTCTTCCGCCTGCTCTTCGGTAGGCAGCAGATCGTCCAGCGATACCGGTCGGGCGCTGTGCGCGGTCACGTTGACTGCCAGCATCATGTCGGCATGCGCCGAGACGGTCGGCGTAATCGGCAGGGGGTTGAGCAAGCCGCCGTCGACCAGGGTACTGTTTCCGATGTGTACCGGGGTGATGACGCCCGGTATGGCAATGGAAGCGCGTATCGCACGCAGCAGCGGCCCCGACTGGAACCACACCTCGCGTTGTCGTAACAGGTCGGTGGCCACGGTCGTAAAGGGAATCGGCAGGTCCTCGATCTGGATATCGCCGACCAGTTCCTCGAGCTTGCTCATTACCTTGCTGGCACGCATCGCACCCATCGGGCTCCAGGTGACGTCGACCAGCTTCAGTACGTCGAAATAGTCGAGTTCGCAGACCCAATCGTGATAGGCCTTCAACTGCCCCGCGGCATAGACACCGGCAATGACCGCCCCCATCGAGCAGCCGGAAATGGCGACGATTTCGTAACCCCGCGCTTCCAGCACCTCGATCACGCCGATGTGGGCGTAACCGCGTGCCCCGCCGCTGCCCAGGGTCAACGCCACACGCTTGCCCAACTCTACCGCTTGCCTGCTGCTCATCGCGCCCTCCAACCTCACGCCCTGCCCGATTGCGCCAGCCACCCCACGATGGCGGTTGCCACGCTGGCCACCCTGTCTGGCTCCAGGTGCAGATGATGACCGCCCGGCAACACCTGGCGCGACAGCTGAGTCAGCGCCCCCCGTGCCGCCCTGGCTGCGTCGCGCTCGCCCAGGATGCCCGCCTCTCCCTCGATCAACAACGCCGACGCCTGGATCGCGCCGAGCAGGGCTAGCGCCTGTTCCGGGCACAAGCGCACCGGCGATGGCCACAGCAGCCGGCCATCGGTGCGCAACCGCACATGGCCGTCGGCTTCTCGCTGAAGGTTGCGTTCGACCAGCGGGGCGGCGGTAGCGGCGTCGATCCGCGTCACGCCACCGGCAACGCGCGCCGCCACGGCGGTCCTGCTATCAGGATAGCGCGGTGGCGCCGAACGCGAGCGCCGGGCCGCACGCAGGCCCTTGCGCAATTGTGCGGCACTCTCTTCGACCGGCGTAGTCACGGCCCCCAAGCCGTCAATCAGAACCAATCGCTCGACACGCTCCGGCAACGCCGCCGCACACAGGCAGGCCACACCCGCCCCCATCGAGTGGGCCAGCAGCGACACCCGTTCCAGGCCCAGCTCATCGGCAGCATCCAGCAAGTCGTGGCAGTAGTCCCACAGGGCATAGTCGCCCGCGCGGTGCTCGGAGTGCCCATGTCCGGCGAAATCCAGCGCCACGATTCGTACACCGAGCCGCTCGCAGAGCAAGGGAGCCAGGCGGGAGAAGCTGGCGGCATTATCCAGCCAGCCGTGCAGCGCCAGCCAGGTGGGTGCGGCCTGCTCGCCCCAGGCAAGCGCCGCCAGTCGGCCTCCGGCCAGGCTCAACGACTGTGGCACGCTCATGTCTCGTCTCCCAATAGATCGTCGAGCATGGCCAGCAGGGCCTCGCGGGTCTCCTCGGGATGCTCCATGGGAAACATGTGGGTGCCCGGCACCAGGGCCAGTGGAATGCCATGGGCGGCCAGGCGCCGCCGCCGCCGGGGAGTGATCAGGTCGGAATCACCGCCCACCAGCACGCCGAAGGGAAGCCTCAACTGACGAGGCAGACGGGCCAAGTGATCGGGCAGATTGCGGAAGATCTCGGTCTCGACTGAGGGGTCGTAGACCAGCTCGGCGGTGCCATCGTCGAGCAGCCGAGTTCCGCCTTCAACATAGTCGTGAAGGGCATCGGGCGTAAAGCGCCGAAACAGGCCGCGGCGGCGCAGGTGATTGGCCATGGAATCGCGATCGGGCCAAGACGCGCGCCGCCCCTTGCTCTTGCCCGCCGGCGTGACCCGGTCGACGAAGCCGAAGCGCTTGGCAACTTTCATGCTCCAGGCATCGAGGCCCAGCATCAGCGGCGGGTCGAGCATCACCACGCAGCGAAAGCGCTGCGGCGCGTGCTCCGCGGCCATGGCCATCAGCACCCCGCCCATGGAGTGCCCTACGCCGACGACCGGGCCTTCCTCATCGGGTACGTGTTCAAGGAGCTCATCGCGCAGCGCCAGCCAGTTGGCTCCCACCGGATAGTCGGGATGGTGACCGAGACGATCGACAGGATGGATATCGAAGCGCTCGTGGAGCGGGGCCAGCAGGCTGCGGTAGCTCAGGCCGGGGAAACCGTTGGCATGGGCAAAGACCAAGCGCGGTCGCGTTGGGGTGGCACGTTCGTTCATGACGGGGTCCAGTATCAGGTCAGGCAGGCCGCCAGTGGCGATAGCAGGCTAACGGGTTTACTCTATCTCGCCAAGTCGACCTCCGGTCCATGTCATTGCTTCTCTGGAGTCAGTCATGTCTCACCCCTCCCGGTCCCGACGCAATACCCGCGTTCGCAATCGCCTGTTCTGGATCACCGTGACCGCTGCCATCGTCGTCGGCCTGTGGCTGGCACGCTGACATGGGATTGTACGCACTCTTCTTCGCCACCCTGGAGATCACTCTGCCGGTATTCGCCATGGTCTTCGTCGGCCTGGGGCTCAAGCGCCTGGGCTGGATCGACCAGGCCTTCATCGCTACCGCCTCGAGTCTGGTATTCAGGGGAACCATGCCGACGCTGATCTTCCTCAGCATCATCAAGGCCGACCTGGACGCCACGCTAAATCCTGCGATGCTCGCCTATTTTGCCCTGGCCACCCTGGCCAGCTTCCTGCTCGCCTGGGGCTGGGCCATCCTGCGCGTGCCCCGCGCCGAGCGTGGCGTCTACGTGCAGGGCGCCTTTCGCGGCAATTGCGGCATCGTCGGCCTGGCCCTGGCCGCCGGCATGTACGGTGACTACGGACTCTCCACCGGTGGACTGCTGCTCGGCGTGGTCATTCTCACCTACAACGCCTTCTCGGTGATCGTACTGGCCACCTATCAGCAGGGCAGGCGCACCGACTGGCGCAGCATCGCCAGCCACATCATGCGCAATCCGCTGATCCTCTCGGTGGTCGCCGCCATTCCGGTGGCCGCACTGGAGCTGCGCCTGCCCGGCTGGCTGATGACGTCGGGACAGTATTTCGCTTCGCTGACCCTGCCACTGGCACTGATCTGCATCGGCGCCACCTTGTCACTGGGTTCGATCAGAGCGTCGGGTAGACTGGCCATGGGCGCCAGCCTGATGAAGATGGTCACCCTGCCGCTCGGGGCCACACTCACCGCCTGGCTGGTCGGTTTCGAGGGGCGCGAGCTGGGCGTGCTGTTTCTGTTCTTCGCCAGCCCCACCGCCGCTGCCAGCTTCGTGATGGTCAAGGCGATGGGCGGCAATGCTGCGCTCTCCGCGAATATCATTGCCCTGACCACGCTGATGGCCAGCCTGACCATTACCGTTGGCGTATTCGCCCTCAAAGCGATGAGCTGGATTTAGCCATCGGTGCGAATGACGAGCTCGAACTGCTCCAGCCCGCCGCCTTCGCCAATGGCCTCCTTGGGCATCGGGTTGGCATGGGCACGCTCGAAATCCTCGCTGCCGACCCAGGCGCGAAAGGCTTCCTGACTCTGCCACTCGGTTTCCACCACGTAGGGAGCCTGGTGCCCCACGGGACGCAGCACGCGCATGGCGACGAAGCCGGGCTGTTTGTCGATCTCGCCGGCACGGGCCCGAAAGCGAGCCTCGAAGGCCTCCTCGAAGCCCGGCTTGACGACGACGCGGTTGTTGACGATGAAGCTCATGGTGAAGTCCCTGTCAGCGGATGTCGTGAGGTGCGATAAAGCGTAGCAGTCTGGCGCAGCCGGCAGCCAAGATATCGCCCTCGAGCTCGGCCACGCCGGCAGTGGGATAACCCAGCCCTCGCGAGGCCCGCCCCTCCGTCAATAGCTCGGTGAGAAGCCCCACCAGCGGCATGTGACTCACCAGCACGATGGCCTCGTCGCCCGCCTGGGCGAGCAGCCATTCGCAGACCGCGGCCGGCGAGTCGTCGGGCGTGATGATGGGTAGCACCTCGGGCTCGACGCTCAGCGCCCCGGCTACCGGCAAGGCCGTCTGGCACGCCCGCCGGTACGGGCTTGAATAAAGACGCGCCCCTTCCAACGCCTGCTGGCCAAGCCAGCCGGCCATGCGCTCGGCCTCGGCCTGGCCGCGGGCAGTCAGCTCGCGCTCGCTGTCGGGGTGGCCCGGGGAAGCCTCGCCATGGCGCATGATGTAGAGCCGGCCCATCACGGATTGCCCTCGCCCGCCTCGACCCGCCGGTGGGCCTGCTGCACGTCCTCGCGAGGCAGCACGAACTCCACGTCACTGCTCTGCTCGCCGCGCATCAGCATGCGCGCCATCTCACGCGCCGGCACACCCTCGAACAACACCTGGTAGAGCCCTTCGGCCAGTGGCATGTAGACACCCTCGTTGCGCGCCTTGTCGCGTACCAGGCGTATCGTGTTGACGCCCTCGGCGACCTGCCCCAGTGCCTCGACCGCCTCGTCGAGCCCCTTGCCCTGGCCCAGGGCGTAGCCGACTCGATAGTTACGCGACAACTGCGACGAACAGGTCACGATCAGGTCGCCCACCCCGGCGAGCCCCAGGAAGGTCATGGGATTGGCCCCCAGGCTGACGGCAAAGCGCCCCATTTCGGCCAGCGCTCGGGTCATCAGCATGCTACGAGTGTTCTCGCCCATGCCCAGTGCCGCGGCCATGCCGGCGGCGATGGCATAGATGTTCTTGAGCGCCCCGCCAAGCTCAACCCCGTAGCGATCGTTGCTGGCATAAACGCGGAAATAGTCGCAACCCAGTGCCTGCTGGACCCGAGTACGTGTCAGCGCGTCGTCGCTGGCCACCACGGTGGCGGTGAGCTGCTTCTGAGCGATCTCGGTGGCCAGGTTAGGCCCCGAGATCACGCCGATATGGGTAAAGCCCGTTTCCTCCTCGAGGATCTGGCTCATCAGTTTGAAACCTTCTTCCTGAATGCCTTTGGTGGTACTCACCAGGATCTGATCCGGGTTGAGCCAAGGGCGCGCTTGGCGCACCACCTCGCGAAAGGCCTGGGAGGGAATCGCCACCAGCACCAGTTCGGCCCCGGCGAGAACCGCCTGCATATCGCTCGAAGCGCGCACCGCCGGGTTGATGGCGTAGTCCGGCAGGTAACGCGGATTGCGGTGCTCGCGGTTGATCTGCGCTGCCAGCTCGGGATCGCGCAGCCACTGGCACACCCGAGCGCCGTTGTCGGCGGCGATGCTGGCAAGCGCGGTACCGAAGCTACCGCCGCCCAGTACTGCTACCCGCATGGGATCGTCTGACATGTCTGCCCCGCGAATCGGTCTGTGAACAGGAGAAACTGTCGTGAGTGTAACGAAAAATGCCCCCTTACGGGGGCATCTCATGACACTGCTCAGCGGAACGGATATCCGCCACGCATCAATCGATCTGCGACAGCAGCGAGTCGATGCTGGACCGGGCATCACCGTAGAACATACGCGTGTTCTCCTTGAAGAACAGCGGGTTCTCGATACCCGAATAGCCAGTTCCCTGACCGCGCTTGCAGACGAAGACCTGCTTGGACTCCCATACTTTGAGCACCGGCATACCGGCGATGGGGCTGTTGGGATCGTCCTGGGCGGCGGGGTTGACGATGTCGTTGGAGCCGATGACGATCACCACGTCGGTACTGGCGAAGTCGTCGTTGATCTCGTCCATCTCCAGCACGATGTCGTAGGGCACCCTGGCCTCGGCCAGCAGCACGTTCATGTGACCGGGCAGACGCCCCGCGACCGGATGGATACCGAAGCGCACCTGCTTGCCGGCGGCCCGCAGCTTGCGCACCAGTTCGCTCACCGCATTCTGGGCCTGAGCCACGGCCATGCCGTAGCCCGGCACGATGATCACGCTGTCGGCATCGTTGAGCGCACTCGCCACGCCGCCGGCATCGATCGCCACCTGCTCGCCCTCGATCTCGGCCGCCGGCCCCTGGCTGCCACCGAAGCCGCCCAGGATGACGTTGACGAAGTTGCGGTTCATCGCCTTGCACATGATGTACGACAGGATTGCACCGGAGGAGCCCACCAGGGCCCCGGTGACGATCAGCAAGTCGTTGGAGAGCGTGAAGCCGATGGCCGCCGCCGCCCAGCCCGAATAGCTGTTGAGCATCGACACCACCACCGGCATGTCGGCACCGCCGATACCCATGATCAGGTGGTAGCCGATGAAGAAGGCCAGCGCGGCGATCAGCAGCAGCGTCCAGAAGCCGGCACCGTTGAGATAGAGAATGGCCAGCAGCAGCGACAGCGCCGCGGCACCGGCGTTGAGCAGGTGCCCGCCGGGAAGTTGCTTCGGCTTGCCGTCCACCTTGCCAGCCAGCTTGCCGAAGGCGATCACCGAACCGGTGAAGGTTACTGCGCCGATGAACACGCCCAGCACCACCTCGACCTGCAGGAACATCAGCTCGTCCGGCGCCTTGGTGGCCACCAGGGCGGCGAAGGCCGAGAACTGCTCGGTGCCCGCATCGAGTGCCCGGGCCGCCAGTACGCGGCGCCGCTCGAGATCGGCACTCCAGGCGACGAACACCGCCGCCAGGCCGACGAAGCTGTGCAGTGCCGCCACCAGCTGCGGCATTTCGGTCATGTCGACCTTCTTGGCCACATAGGCACCGATCACCGCACCGATGATCATCATCGGGATCATCAGCCAGTAGGCGCCGATCCCCGGCCCGAAGGCGGTGAAGAAGACCGCCACGGCCATGCCGACGATGCCGTACCACACCGCCCGCTTGGCCTTCTCTTGGTTGCTCAATCCCCCCAGCGAGAGGATGAAAAGTACGCTTGCCGCAATCGCCGCAGCAGACACGAATCCTTGACTCAGCATGTGTTGTCTCCGCCGCTTACGATTTCTGGAACATGGCGAGCATCCGGCGTGTCACCAGGAAGCCGCCCACGATGTTGATGGTGGCGATCAGCACCGAGATGGCCGCCATCAGCACGACCAACCAGTTCCCCGAACCGATCTGTAGAACCGCCCCGAGGATGATGATCCCCGAGATGGCGTTGGTTACCGCCATCAGCGGCGTGTGCAGCGAATGGCTGACGTTCCAGATCACCTGAAAGCCGACGAAGCAGGCCAGCACGAAGACGATGAAGTGCTGCATGAAGGAGGCGGGCGCCACCTGGCCAAGCAACAGCATCAGCAGGCCACCGGCGCCCAGCAGGGTCGCCTGACGCTTGGTCTGGGCCTTGAAGGCGGCATGTTCTGCGGCACGCTTCTCTTCAGGCGTGGGCTCCTTCTCCTTGGGTTTGGGTTTCGCTGCGGCGATCGCCTTCACCTTGGGCGGCGGTGGCGGGAATGTGATCTCGCCCTGGTGGGCCACCGTGGCGCCACGAATGACGTCGTCCTCCATGTCATGCACGACCTGGCCATCCTTCTCCGGCGTGAGATCGGTGAGCATGTGACGTACGTTGGTGGAGTAGAGCAGCGAGGCCTGCGTCGCCATGCGCGAGGGAAAATCGGTGTAGCCGACCACGACCACACCGTTTTCGGTGACGACTCGCTCGTCAGGCCGCGTCAGGTCGCAGTTGCCGCCCTTCTCGGCGGCCAGGTCGATGATCACCGAACCGGGCTTCATCGCCTTGACCATATCCTCGAGCCACAGCTTGGGCGCCGGGCGCCCCGGGATCAGAGCGGTGGTGATGACGATATCGATGTCAGGAGCCTGCTCGCGGAAGCATTCGAGCTGCTTCTCGCGAAACTCGGGGCTGGAGGGCGCGGCATAGCCGCCGGTACCGGAGCCGTCCTGAGTATCCTCGAAGTCGAGGAACAGGAACTCGGCGCCCATGGATTCGATCTGCTCGGCCACCTCCGGGCGCACGTCGAAGGCGCGCACCACGGCGCCCAGGCTGGTGGCGGTGCCGATGGCGGCCAGGCCTGCCACACCGGCACCGATGACCAGCACCTTGGCCGGCGGTACCTTGCCGGCGGCCGTCACCTGGCCGGTGAAGAAGCGGCCGAAGTTGTTGCCCGCCTCGATCACCGCTCGATAGCCGGCGATGTTGGCCATGGACGAAAGCGCGTCCATCTTCTGCGCGCGAGAGATCCGCGGCACCATGTCCATGGCGACGACAGTCGCCCCCTTGGCCCGGCATCTTTCCAGCAGCGCCTCGTTCTGGGCCGGCCAGAAGAAGGCGATCAGGGTCTGCCCTTCGCGTAGCCGCTCGGCTTCCTCGTCGCTGGGCTCGCGCACCTTGATCACGATCTCGGCTTGCTGCCACAGCGCTTCGGCGTTCTCCACCACCGTGACGCCGGCCGTGCGGTAGGCGTCGTCATCGAAGCCGGCAGCAATGCCGGCCCCGGATTCGATCAGGCATTCGTGTCCAAGCTTGTGGATGAACTGCGCACTGTCAGGGGTCAGCGCGACACGCGCTTCGCCTTTGGCGAGCTCCTTGGGTGCACCAATCTTCACGTTGGATCTCCCTAGTGGTTATAGAAACGTCGAATAGAGCAAACAGCTATTCATACCTGACCATGCCGCGATGCACAACAGCTGCGCAACCTAAGGTCGACACATGAATGTAACACTATCCGGCTGAAATTACGGAAAAAACCCAAGGATGACGTTTACGTCAAAAGCTGGTACTAAGGCGCGTATGGATACAAACAGGCCGCCACTAGGCGGCCTGATAAGAGGTGGTATGGCCCGGAGAGACCGGAGTCGAGGCTCAGGCCGTCAACAGGGCGTTGAGGCGACGCACATAGGCCGCCGGGTCGTCGAGGTGGCCACCTTCGGCGATGATCGCCTGGTCGAGCAGCACCCGAGCCAGGTCCTCGAAGCGTTCACTCTCGGCGGCTTCTAGCCGCTCCACTAGCGCATGCATCGGGTTGAGCTCTAGGATCGGCTTGACCTCAGGCATCGTCTGCCCGGCAGCTTCCATGATGCGACGCATCTGGTAGCCCATCTCATGCTCGGGCAATACCACGCAGGCTGGGGAATCGGTCAGTCGATGGGTCACCTTGACCTCCTGCACCGAGTCACCCAGCGCCTCCCTGACTCGCTTGACCAGGTCCTCCTTGGCCTTGGCGGTCTCTTCCTGAGCCTTCTTCTCCTCTTCGCCCTCGATCTCGCCGAGGTCGAGGTCACCCTTGGCCACGTCGATGAACCCTTTGCCCTCGAACTCGTGCAGATGGCTCATCAGCCACTCGTCGATACGGTCGTGCAGCAGCAGCACTTCTATGCCCTTCTTGCGGAAGATCTCCAGGTGCGGGCTCGATTTCGCCGCATTGAAGCCATCGGCGACGATGTAGTAGATCTTCTCCTGCCCTTCCTGCATGCGCGAGACGTAGTCGGCCAGCGACTGGTCCTGAGTGGTGCTGTCGGTAAGCGTGGAGGAGAAGCGCAAGAGAGCGGCGATCTTGTCGCGATTGGCGAAGTCCTCGGCGGGGCCCTCCTTGAGTACGCTACCGAAGGTGTTCCAGAAGGTCTGGTAGGCCTCCTTATCCTTGGCCAGCTTCTTGAGCATGTCCAGTGCGCGCTTGGTCAGCGCACCCTTGATCTTCTCGACCTTGGGGTCCTGCTGCAGCAGCTCGCGAGAGACGTTGAGCGACAGTTCGCGGGTATCGAGCACGCCTTTGATGAAGCGCAGGTAGAGCGGCAGGAACTGCTCAGCGTCGTCCATGATGAAGACGCGCTGGACGTAGAGCTTGACGCCCCGGGAGCCATCACGCTCGTACAGATCGAACGGCGCGCGCCCCGGCACGTAGAGCAGGCTGGTGTACTCGAGCTTGCCCTCGACCTTGTTGTGGCTCCAGGTCAGTGGATCGCTGAAATCGTGAGCTACGTGCTTGTAGAAGGCCTTGTACTCGTCTTCGGAAACCTCGCTCTTGGGCCGCACCCACAGTGCCGTAGCCTCGTTGACGGTCTCCCAGGTAGTGACCTCACTGCCCTCGATCTCGTTGCCCTCGTCGTCCTTGGCCGTCTCGACCTTGGGCATGCGCACCGGCACCTCGATATGGTCGGAGTACTTGCGCACCAGGCTCTTCAGGCGGAAGTCGTCGGCAAACTCCTTGGCGTCTTTTTTGAGGTGCAGGACGATCTCGGTACCGTGCAGTTCGCGTTCCAGGTCGGCGACGGTGAACTCACCCTCGCCCTTCGAACGCCACTCGACGCCTTCGGCCTTGTCAGTGCCCGCCTTGCGCGTACGCACCGTGACCTCGTCGGCGACAATGAAACTTGAATAGAAGCCCACGCCGAACTGGCCGATCAGGCGCGCATCCTTCTGCTGCTCACCAGAGAGCTGCTTGAGGAACTCCGCGGTACCGCTACGCGCGATGGTGCCGAGGTTCTGGATCACCTCGTCGCGGCTCATGCCGACACCGTTGTCGCGCACGGTGACGGTGGCGGCCTTCTCGTCGTGCTCGATCTCGATGCGAAGCTCGCTGTCGCCTTCGTAGAGCGCATCGTTGTCGAGCGCAGCATAGCGCAGCTTGTCACAGGCATCGGCGGCGTTGGAGATCAGCTCGCGCAGGAATATCTCCCGGTTGGAGTACAGCGAGTGGATCATCAGATGCAGCAGTTGCTTCACCTCGGTCTGGAAGCCGAGGGTTTCCTCGTGAGCGGTCGTGGACATGGATCGGTTACCTCATGGCTTGAACTCACGGCGCCGCGTGGCGCGTCGCCGTTTCAGAACTGTTCAGCGATATGGGGTCCGAGTTGGGATTTTCAAGCGTCGTTCGGCTCCAGCGCAGCCAATACCAGGTGCAGTCGGGCCGTGGCCACCGGCCGATCCTCCGACTCCTGCCAGGCCGTGACCTGGACGTTGGCCAGGCGCCGCCCTTCGCGCAGCAGTTGGCAGCGGGCATGAGTGGGCACCACCCGGGCCGTGCGCAGGTAGTCGATGGAGAAGTCGACGATGCGCGGCAGTCGCGGCTCCCGCACCGACAGCATCAGATCGAGGGTGCCTGCGGTTTCCATGAAGGCCGCCACCACACCGCCATGCAACGCCGGCAGCAGGATATTGCCGACGTTGTGCTCACACGGCTCGAGATGAAAGATCAGGCCGTCGCCGTCAGCGTCCGGTGTCGCCGACACACCGATATAGCGAGCATAGGGGAGCCGCTCGAGCCAGGCGGCGACATCCCCTTCGGCACGAGTCCGGGCCAGCCAGGCCACGTCGTTAAAACCTTCAGGCATGATCGGCCTCCCCGAATAGCGCCTCGGCAAATCCCTCGGGCGTATTACGCTCCCCGAGACGCACGAAGTTGCCGATACCGCGAGCGACAGGCCGGCCCGGCTCCTGCCACAGCGTTCCCTCGGTAAATACCATCGCATTCGTTAGGCGTAGCACACGGGCCTCGGCCATGATCGGCTGGCCCGCTACCGCCGGTCGGTAGTGGTCGACGCGCAGGTCGAGCGTCGGGCAGACCTCAGGCGCCGGCAATCCGCACAGCACCGCCGAGCCGCAGACGGTATCCAACAGCATGGTCAACACACCGCCGTGTACCAGGCCTCTGCCGGTATCGCCCAGCAGCTCGTCGCGCCAAGGCAAGCGCATGGTCACCTCAGGCGGCTCGACGGAAAGAACTTCGAGCCCCAACTCTCGGGTATGGGGAATAACCGTCACGAAACGCGCCAAGGCGGTACGCCACTTGCCGGCAGAAATCTGGGGGACGTCGGGCATCGAGAGGCCTCACTGAGGTCCAAGTCAGGAATCAAACGATCGTATCAAAGTTGTTCTTCGTCGTCCCCCTTCCCTTCAATGGGCTTTCCCCGCCACGCACGGTAGCCATCCAGGCTGCGATCGACCCGAGTCAACAGCCAACCGACGATCACCATGTCATCGAAGACACCGATAAGAAGAAGCCAGTCGGGAATCAGATCCAATGGCGAGACGAGATAGGCCAATGCTACCAGCATCCAGCCGAAGGCCGACCATGGCGGTGGCCGGTAGCGGCCTTTCACCACGTCTTGGCACATGGGCACGAAGAGTTTCAGGGCACGCACGATCTGGCTCAGTATCCGCGAACGGCGGCGCAGCCGGCCCACGATATTCCAGGGTTTCACTTTTGTTCCTATCCTCTCAGCTTCGTCACATCCAATTGCCCCTTCACCATAGGTGTTCCTCGACACGACGCCTACCTCGCAGTTCCGTTGGATTGGTGCGACACTAATCCCGTCGTGCCAACCGGCCACCATGTCGCCTACGCCGCCAGCGAACTGAACGAGGTTTACCATGTCGCCGATGCTCCCCTTGAGGCAGTGCCTGCGGCGCTGCCGCTTCCTGGTCGCCACTTCCCTTTTCTGCCTGCCGCTGGTCGGGCAGGCAGATGACGTCGCCATGCGCGAAGCGCTCGAAGCCGCGCGCAGTCATGAGTGGCAGCGAATCGACCAGGCCGCCATCGACGGCCACGTGCTGGAAGGCTACGTGGAGTATCACCGTCTGCGCAGCCGCCTACCCCATGCCGAACCGGGGCAGATACTGGGCTTCATCGAGCGCCACCAGGACTCGCCCCTTGCCGACTGGATGCGCGGCCAGGCGATCAGCCGTTATGGCGCCGCCGGGCGCTACGGCAGTCTGCTGGCCGTGGCCGATGGCGAGCCAAGTGGCACGGAGCGCCAATGCAACTACTACACGGCACTGCTCGGCAGTGATCCCCAGACAGCGGCCGAAGGTGGCCGTACCCTTTGGCGCGTTGGCCGCTCTCAGCCAGACGCCTGCGACACGCTATTCGACCGTCTGCGCGCCAACGGCGAGATCAGCGAGCTGGATATCTGGGAACGCATGATGCTCGCCTGGGAACAGGGCGAGACCGGCCTGGTCAGCTACCTGGGACGGCAGCTCGGTAGCCGCTGGCAGGAAGGTCTAGAGGCCGTGGAGCAACTGCAGCGCAGCTATGCCGACATCACCCGGATCCCCACCTGTATCGGCCCCGAGTGTCTCGGCAGTGGACCGCTGTTTGCCGCCGCGATGCGTGGCTTCGTCCGTGCCGATACCGAAGCCGCCATGGAAGCGTGGCGCAAGATCGCCGCGCATCTGCCGATCGAGGAGGATCATCGCCACGCCATCGAAGAAGACCTCGCCTTCTATTCGCTGGTGCGTGACATCGAGCACAATATGGGATGGGTGGACGAGGCCCTGCCGCGAATCGGCACCGCCCGAGTGCTCGAATTGCGCATTCGTTACGCATTGGCGAACCGTAACTGGAGCGACGTGCTTCGCTGGGTCGATCTGATGCCAGACGACGCCCGTGAAGACAGCCGCTGGCAGTACTGGAAGGCTCGCGCCCATGAACAGTTGGGCGACCAGGAACGGGCCGAGGTGGCCTATGCGCGCGCCGCTCAGGAGCGCAACTTCTTCGGTTTCGCTGCTGCCGATCGCATCGGCCGACCCTACTCCCTGAACCTGGAACGCAGCACATTCAACGACAGTTTCCGCGATCAGGTGGACCAGTGGCCAACGGTAAAGCGCACCGAGGCGCTGCTGCGCATCGGTGAGGAGGGCCTGGCCAACAGCGAATGGCTGCATGCGGCAGCCAACGCCTCGTCGCGTGAAGTCAGGGCACTGGCCGATTATGCCGCTCGCCGCGGCTGGCACGCGCGGCTGGTACAGACGACTATCGCCGCCCAGCTGTGGGATGCTCTGGACTGGCGCTTCCCGGAGGCCTACCGCGAACATTTCGTGCATTGGGGCCAGCAGACCGGAGTCGATCCATACCTGCTGATGGGCATCGCCCGCCGAGAGAGCGCCTACAACCCGGAGGCGCTGTCGCCGGCCGGTGCCCGTGGTTTGATGCAGTTGATGCCGGGCACCGCATCCCTGCTCAGCCGTCAGCTCGGCATCAACGACCCCGGCCCCTACGGAGTGCTTGATCCCGAAGTCAACATTCGCCTGGGCAGCACCTACATTCGTGACATGACCAACCGCTACCGGGGCAACCGCCTGGCTGCGGCGGCGGCCTACAATGCCGGCCCAGGCCGGGTCGATCGCTGGCTGCGCGATGCCCCTGAGGAGTTCGACCTGTTCGTCGAATCGATTCCCTTCCGCGAGACCCGCGACTACGTCCAAGCGGTACTCGCCTACCGAGTCATCTTCGAGAGCCTGGCCAACGACGGCAGCAGTGAAGGCGTGGCAATGCTCAGCCAGGCGGAGAAGACGATGCGCTACGACGCCTCCCTGCTCGCTCGCAACTAAATAGTCCTTTTTTGTCAGGCTGGCTGACGTTCCAGCGCCAGCCTGACGCCGAACAGGATCAGCACCGCGCCGGTCACACCGTTCAGCGCGCGGGCGAAGAGCCGACTGGCCAGCCAGCGCCCCGCGCTACCCACCATGAGCACGATGGCAATCTGCCACAGGTTGGCAATCACGAAGTGCACCCCGGCAAGCCATAGCGACTTGAGCAGCGCCGGGTCGGTCGGCGCGATGAACTGGGGCAGAAAGGCCATGTAGAAGACCACTGTCTTGGGATTGAGCACATTGGAGAGCAACCCTTCTCGCAGCGGCTTCCAGGCCGGTACGGATTGGCGCTCTCCCTGTATCGCTTGTACTGGCAGACCGCTACCGCGTCGCGCGGCGACCAAGCCATTGATGCCCAGCCATATCAGATAGGCTGCTCCCGCCAGCTTGAGCGCACTGAAGGCCCAGGCCGACTGCAGCAAGACCAGCGAAATACCCAGCGCCGAGATGGTGGCATGCACGAACAGACCGCAGCAGATCGCCAGGCTGGTGAGTACACCATCGCGTACCCCTCCGCGAGCGGTGTTGCGAATGACCAGCAAGGTATCGACCCCCGGACTCATCGAAAGCAGGGTAATGGCGATCATAAATGGCCAGAATTGTGCGTCCGGCATGGCAAGGCTCCGGTTAGGTAGGACATGAGCTTGAGGACCCGACGAGCAAGGTAGCCGAGGGTGGTCAGGGCTGGCTGCGGGTAGCACAAAGTATGGCTAATTTAAGGCAACGGATTCGCTGGACGCTCGGAATTTTTCTATCTACAGTGGATTGAGCGGATGGCATGGGTGAAGTGTGCGTCCGCTGCGTTGGCCTGCAAGTGGAAAGTCGTCCTGTCGTATGTCGAAAACTCGATAGACCCGAAGCGCACTTTTCGTTTCCTGCCCTCGCACTTCGGGCCCGGCATTGCCGAGTGCCCAGCACGATCAATCTGTAAGTAAGGAAAATGGACAATGGCAACTGGCACTGTCAAGTGGTTCAACGATACCAAGGGCTACGGCTTCATCTCTCCGGACGACGGCGGTGATGACCTGTTCGCGCACTTCTCCGAGATTCAGGCTGAAGGTTTCAAGACCCTGCAGGACGGTCAAAAAGTGACCTTCGAAGTAACCCAGGGCAAGAAAGGCCTTCAGGCCTCCAACATCCGGCTCGCCAACTGAGGTAACGCCTCGGCAGGCCCGGCGCCTGGCTGTCTTAAGATAGACCGGCAGTCAGACGAAAGGTCCACTCCAAGGAGTGGACCTTTTTCATACCCGCCTTGCCAAACCCAGTTCGGTATGCGAACTCAGCCCTCAGGAGCGGGGTCGGCCTGGGAACGGCTCTCGGGCTGGGACGTGGCCTCTGTGTTTGACTCGGCTTCAGGATCGGGGGCGGCCTGGGAGCGGCTCTCGGGCTGGGACGGTACCTCAGCGTTTGGCTCGGCTTCCGGCTCGGGCTCGATCTTCGGGAGATCGCGTCCAGGCTCGCTTCTCTCCGCCTCTTCGAACTGTTCGTCGAGTTCACGCCTCGCCTCTTCAAACTGTCGCTCGCTCTCTTCGAGCCAGGCGTCGACGTCCGACTGCGTGATTTCTCCGCTTCGCTCCGCCTCGCGCTCGATGGCAGAAGAAGCGCCATCCTCCTCCATGGGCTCGAGTGACGGCTCGGGATCGCTGTCCCCCTGCATGGGCTCCAGGGTGGGATTGCTGCGTTCCACTTCCTCGAACTGCTGTTCGATCTCGCGCTGCGCTTCCTCGAAGCGACGCTCGGTATCCTCGATGATCGCATCTACATCGGAACGGGTAGCCTCACCTGGGAGCGCGCTGCCCTCTTCCAGCGCATCGACCGGGGATTCGCCCAGCGTTTCACTGTCGGCGTCGATTTCCTCGTTCTCTCCAGTTGATGCTTCCTCTTCCGATTCGGCGGGCATCGACTCGCCCTCGGCCGATTCCTCTGGCTCCTCCGCAGGAGGCGGGGCCGATGGCTCCTCTTCGGGAGGCTCGCTCGCTGGTGCCGTCTCGGCTGCGGGCTCGTTGTCCTGGGCTGGCGCGGCCGGCTCATCGCCGTCGTCGCCGCAGCCTGCCAGCATCAAGGCAAGGGTCAAGGCCGCAGCGGCCGGAATCCAGGGTGTCTTGGCCATCGGTTTTTCTCCCATCCGTATGAGACCCGCAAAGGGGCACTATTCCAGCAGAGCCCGACGAACGCTGCAAGCCGCCGGCTCCTGCGCCTCCTAAGGGTTGGACAGCAGCGAGCGAGAACGATCCGCTCGCGTCTCAATCCAGCGCGGCCAGAGGCAACGGGCAGTCAAGCGACCAAGCCACGGCCTGCAGCAGTTCAGCTTCGCGTGGATAGATCCGACCGTCATGGGAGACGCAGCTCGCCATGGCATCGATCAGCCTGACCCGCTCGTCATCGCCCAGCTGACGGCAACGATCCAGAGCCCAGTCGAGCTCCTGAGGCGTTGCTGGCTGAGGCAGCCACATCATGCTCAGGCCCAGCGTATCGGCCGCTTCGCGGAATGCTTCCGCAGCCCGCGCCTCTTCATCGCTACCCGCCAGCGCCAGACTCGACAACAGGCGTGCCACTGCATCCTCGATCCGTACCAGCGCTTGTCTACGCCCTCGATGATACGTCGCTCCTTCGCTGCCGACGACGACCAGGCGATGCAAGGCCCACTGCAGGGCACCGGGTTCGTGCTCGGCAGCCATCAGTCGCTCGAGGCAATCGCGAAAGTGCGCGTACTGGGTCACCGAAAGCTGCCGCAACAAGGGCAGGCACAGCTCGATCAACGCCAATCGCTGACCCGGCCGCACCTCGGAGAGCGGCTTTTCGAGGCGCTCCAGCTCCGCCAGCACATCCGGCAGGGCGGCTTCGATCAGGACCTCGCGCTGGCGAGCTCGGCTGGTCGGTTCGGCTCCCATGAGTATGCCGTAGATCACGGCACGGGCCGCATAAGGCTCGTGAGCGGCCTCGAGCAGCACGGGATCGATGCTGGCCAGCGCTCCTCGCGCCTGCTCCACGTCCTGCTCGCGTGGGTTGCCTATCCGCTGTGCCAGCGTCGCAGCGGGCGGCATGAGCATGGCATCGTCCAGAACGGTCGCCCGGGCCGGCCTTGATTGTGCTCGCTCATCGCCCGAGCCAGTTGCGGCAGCGGTCTCTCGCGTGGCGTTCGGCTCGGGCAGGCTGCCGTCCCATTCCGGCTCGAGGCGCCGAATGCGGGTCGGCAGCGGCGGATGAGTGGCGGTGAGCCCACGCAGACCCGCCAGGCCACGGCTGAAATAGAGGTGACTGAACTCCTCGGCGCGAGTCGCACGCAGCTCGGAGCCCTGCGCTGCGACGCGCTTCAAGGCATCGGCCAGACCGGCTGGGTTGCGGGTGTACTGTACTGCGCTGGCATCTGCCAGGAACTCGCGCTGGCGGCTCACCGCCGCCTTGATCAGGTTGCCGCACAGGGTGCCGACGAAACCCACCAGCATCAGCGCAAGCCCGGCACCCAACAGCACCGCATGGCCGTTGCCTCGGCGAGAGCCACGCACCACCCGGCGGGTCGCCATGCCCCTCAGCAGCATGCGACCGACGAGGCCGTTCACCAGGATGCCGTACAGCAGGGCGATCAAGCGCATGTTGAGGCGCATGTCGCCATGCAGGACATGACTGAACTCGTGGGCGACCACGCCCTGCAATTCACTGCGCGCAAGAGTCTGGATGGCACCCTGGGTCACGCCGATAACCGCATCCTGGGGCGTGTGGCCTGCGGCGAAGGCGTTGATGCCGGGCTCGTCGAGCAGGTAGACCGTCGGCACCGGCAGCCCTGCGGCAATGGCCATCTCCTCGACCACGTTCAGCAGGCGACGCTCATCGGCATTGCGCGTATCGCCATTGATGGGTCGGCCTCCCAGCGCCTCCGCTACCGCGGCCCCACCGGCGCGAAGCTGCAGGTGACGGACCAGGCTGCCGCTGCCGACTACCAACAGTACGCCCAGGGCGACGCTGCCGAGCAGTAGCGGATCGAGCACCCGGGCCAGCGGATCGGCGGCCGACTGACCACCATCGAGCAGCACCATGGCCAGCGCCACCACCGCAACGGCCGCAGCCATCATGCCCGCCACTGCCACAATCAACAGCAGGACCAGCCAGATGGTGAGGCGTCTTGCGCGCTCCTGGGCACCGAAGAAATCCATGGCCGTATGCGTCAGAAGCGAACGCTGGGCGCGGCCTGGATCTCGGCGCTATCGTCGAACTCCAGCAGCGCCGCATCTTCGCTGTGACCCAGCGGCCCCGCCAGCAGCACCGGCGGGAAGCTCTGCTTGTAGGTGTTGTACTGCATGACCGCGTCGTTGAAGGCCTGGCGGGCGAAGGCGACACGATTTTCGGTGCTGGTGAGGGTCTCGGAGAGCTGGTGCATGTTGTCGGAGGCCTTGAGGTCCGGATAGGCCTCCATCACTACGTTGAGCCGCCCCAGGGCGGCCCCCAGTGCACCCTCGGCACCAGCCAGTTCGGCCATGGCGCCGGGATCGCCCGGCCTGGCGGCGGCCGACTTCAGCCCGGCCAGGGCGGCGTTGCGCGCCTCGGTCACTGCAGTCAGTGTGTCGCGCTCGTGAGCCATGTAGGCCTTGGCGGTTTCCACCAGGTTGGGGATCAGGTCATAGCGTCGCTTCAGCTGCACCTCGATCTGGGCGAAAGCATTCTGGTAACGGTTCTTCAAGGCCACCAAGCGGTTGTAGATGCTGACGCCGTAGACCACCAGCAGGGCCAGCACTACCAGTAGCACGATTGTCGTGACTTGCATGTTATCTCCTCGAAGCGGGCCCTTGGCGATGACGCCGCCAGTGCCATTTGCGCAGCAAACTTTTACACTCAGCTCTCGAATACATTATCAGAACATTGGGGATAGATGATCGACGCCGCTTTCATCATTGCCGCCTGCCTCGGTGGCGTGACGGCCCTGGCCATACGCCTGCCGCCACTCGTCGGATTCCTGGCGGCCGGCTTCGCCCTCAACATGCTGGGCTATGAGTCGACGCCGCTGCTTACCACGATCGCGGAGGTCGGCGTGACGCTGCTGTTATTCAGCATCGGGTTGAAGCTCAACGTTCGCCACCTGCTCAAGGGCGAGGTATGGGGCAGCGCATCGTTGCACATGATAGGGTCCAGCCTGCTCTTCCTGCTCGTTCTCGGCGCGCTCAAGTGGCTGGGACTGGAACAACTGGGGAACACTGGCTGGTCCACCCTGCTGCTGCTGGGCTTCGCCCTCTCCTTTTCCAGCACGGTCTTCGTGGTCAAGGTTCTCGAAAAACGCAGCGAGACCCAGTCGGCTCATGGCCGCCTGGCGCTCGGGGTGCTGATCATGCAGGACGTCTTCGCCGTCATTTTCATTTCGACCTCGTCCGGCGAACTGCCAAGCCCCTGGGCTCTTGGACTGGTACTGCTGAAACCTCTGGCGCCGCTGCTACGTCAGACACTGGATCGCTTCGGACACGGCGAGATGCAGATGCTGTTCGGCATGTTCCTGGCCCTGGTGCTGGGTTACGGCCTGTTCGAACTGGTCGGCCTCAAGGGCGACCTCGGCGCTCTGGTCATCGGCCTGCTGCTGGCGCCGCATCCCGCCGCCGGCAACCTCTCCCGTTCCATGTTCAACCTGAAGGAGTTGCTGCTTGTGGGCTTCTTCCTGAGCATCGGCTTCACCAGTACGCCGACTTGGGAGATGCTGGGCCTGGCCATGCTGCTGGTACTTGTATTACCGCTCAAGAGCCTGCTCTACCAAGTGGTTTTCATGGCGTTCCCGATGCGGCACCGGACCTCGCTGCTGGCCACCCTGACGCTCACCAACTATTCCGAGTTCGGCCTGATCGTAGGCGCCCTGGCGGTCGCCACGGGCTGGCTGGCACAGGAGTGGCTGGTCGTGCTGTCACTGGCGGTAGCCCTGAGCTTCGCTTTTTCCGCCGTGCTCAATACCGTCAGCGAGAGCGCCTACCGTCGTCTGGAGGCGCTGCTTCCCGCCAGGCAGGAACAGGCGCTGTCGACCCGTGAACGACCGATCGAAATCGGCGACGCCCAGGCGGTGGTACTTGGCATGGGGCGGATCGGACGCAGCGTCTATCGGCGACTGCGCAAGCAGTATGGCCTGAGGGTACTGGGCATCGACAGCAATCCAAAGACCGTCACCGACCTTGGCGAGCGCGGTTTCAATCTGCTCGAAGGAGATGCGCTGGATTCGGATTTCTGGGATAAGTTGCTGATGTCGGACGACGTGCAAATGGTCATCCTGGCCATGCCACACCATTCGGGGAACCTCTTCGCGCTGCAACAGCTGCGCAACCGTCAGTTCCCTGGTCGCATCACTGCAGTCGTCGAATATCCCGAAGAGATCGAACCGATACGCGAACTGGGGGCCAATGCAGTCTTCCATGTCTATGACGAGGCGGGGAGAGCCTTGGCAGACAGCGCTGCCGAAACCGCAGGAGTCGCGCCCGTGGCGCAGCAGATGGGCTGAGACGAGCCCCATTCAGACGAGAGAGCGCATATGCAGGACTTCTTCACCTGGCTGGGTCGCACCCTGGGCGAGATCATTCGCTTCGTGGTCGACCTGCTGGTTAACTTCTTTCAGAACCTGGGCGCTTCCGCCCGTGGCTTTTTCGATGGCCTGGCAACGTCGCTGGGTATCTCCCCCTCGCTGGTCAGCCTGGCGGTACTGCTGCTCGGCCTGTGGCTGCTCTACCTCGCGCTGCGCGCCCTGCTGCGCCGACGCCTCTTCGCCACCCTGATCTGGGCGTTGCTGGGGGTGACGGTGCTGAGCTGGCTCATCTACTAACCCCAACCTGAAACAAAGTGCCGCCCCTGGGGCGGCACTTATGGTTACCAAGAAATTACCCTTTACTCATGCAAGGGCTTTTTCGATCACCTCATAAACATTCGGCGAGAGCTCCTCGGCGCGGATGCGTTCGAGCTCACTCTTCATCAGTTCCTGGCGCGATTCATCGAAGCGCTGCCAGCGGGTCAACGGCGTCACCAGGCGTGCGGCGATTTCCGGATTGAGCCGGTTGAGTTCGATCACCACATCGGCCAGTAGCCGGTAGCCCTCGCCGTCGGCGCGATGGAAGTTGATCCGGTTCTGGTTGGCGAAGGTACCGATGAGCGCGCGCACCTTGTTCGGATTCTTCAACGAGAACGCCGGGTGTGCCATCAGGTGCTTGACCCGATCCAGCGCGTCCGCCTGTGGCCGGGTTACCTGGATGGCGAACCACTGGTCCATCACCAGGGAGTCGTGAGCCCACTTCTCGCCGAAGGCACGCAGCGCGGGGCGCGCCAGGTCGTCGCGGCTGCTGTGGGTCAGCAGCGTCAGCGCATGGCGAACGTCGGTCATGTTGTGGTCGGCCTCGAACTGCTGGCGGGCGAGTTCGATGGCCTGCTCATCCTCGATCGCCATCAGGTAGGAAAGCGCCACGTTCTTGAGGCTGCGCCGGCCGATCTGGTCGGGTTCGGGCGCGTAGGGCTCATCGCTACGATTCTCCTCGTAGAGGCGCAGGAAGTCGTCGCGCAGGGTCGCGGCCAGCGACTGCTTGACGAAGACTCGCGCGGCGTGGATTGCCTCGACGTCCACCAGTGGCTGCTGTTCTGCAATATAGGCCTCTGAGGGCAGGGACAGCATCTCGGCCAGCACCGCCTTGTCGTCGCCGTTGCGTTCCAGCAGAGCACGGAAGGCCTCGACCACGCGGGTATCCATGACTTTCTCGACGCCATTGCGATGGGCGGCGATCAGGTCATCCAGCGCCAGCATGGCCAACCGCTGGCCGGCATCCCAGCGGTTGAAGCCATCGGAGTCGTTGGCCAACAGGAAGGCCAGGTCCTCGCGGCTGTAGGGGAAGCGCAGCTGAACCGGCGCCGAGAAGCCACGCAGCAGCGAAGGCACCGGCGCCTCACTCACATCGGTGAAGACGAAGGTCTGCTCCGTCTCGCGCAGGTGGATCACCCCATCGCTATCGAGCGACTCCCCATCCAGCGTCAAGGGCAGGTCGCGCCCCGACTTGGTACCCACCAGGCCCATACGCACGGGAATGTGCAGCGGCTGCTTCTCTGGCTGCCCAGGCGTCGCAGGCGTACGCTGCCGCAGGGTCAGATGGTACTCAGCGTTGGCGTAGTCATACTCGCCGTAGGCGTCGATCTCCGGGGTGCCGGCCTGGGAATACCACCGCATGAATTGGGAGAGATCCTGGCCCGACGCCTCGGCCATGCAGTCGACGAAATCCTCGATGGTCACCGCCTGGCCGTCGAAGCGCTCGAAGTAGAGATCGCTGCCCCGCCGGAAGGCCTCCCAGCCCACCAGGTTGCACAGCATGCGCACCACTTCGGCACCCTTCTCGTAGATGGTCAAGGTGTAGAAGTTTCCGATCTCGATGTAGTGGTCGGGGCGCACCGGGTGCGCGGTGGGCCCAGCATCCTCGGCGAACTGAGCGGTGCGGAAGAAGGCCACGTCCTCGATGCGCTTGACCGGCGCCGAATTGACGTCGGCGGAGAAGCACTGATCGCGGAATACGGTGAAGCCCTCCTTGAGCGAGAGCTGGAACCAGTCGCGGCAGGTCACTCGATTGCCCGACCAGTTGTGGAAATATTCATGGGCGACGATACCCTCGACCCGCTGAAACGTCGCATCGGTGGCGGTATGCGGATGGGTCAGCACTGCCGCGGAGTTGAAGATGTTGAGCCCCTTGTTCTCCATGGCGCCCATGTTGAAGTCATTGACCGCCACGATCATGAACAGGTCGAGGTCGTACTCGCGCCCGTAGGTCTCCTCGTCCCACTGCATCGCACGCTTGAGCGAAGCCATGGCGTGGTCGGTCTTGCCCAGGTTCTCCTCTTCGACCCAGACCTGCAGCGCGACCTCGCGTCCATTCATGGTGGTGAAGCGATCCTCAACCTTCTGCAGGTCGCCGGCCACCAGGGCGAACAGGTAGCTGGGCTTGGGAAACGGATCGTTCCAGGTAACGAAATGGCGGTCACCCGGCAGCTCGCCCTGCTCCACCGGATTGCCATTGGAGAGCAGGACCGGCAGGCTCCTCCTGTCGCCGATTACCGTGGTGGAGAAGGTCGCCATGACGTCCGGGCGGTCCGGATAATAGGTGATGCGACGAAACCCTTCGGCCTCGCACTGGGTACAATACATCCCGTTGGAAAGGTAGAGGCCTTCCAGCGCCGTGTTCTCACTGGGTGCGATCTCGACTTCCGTCTCCAGGCGAAACTGCCTGGGAGGGTTATGAACGCTCAGCCCGGCATCGCTGAGCGTATATTCGTCATCGGCTAACATCTGACCATCGATGGCGATGCGCTTGAGAATCAGCTTTTCGCCATCGAGTTTTAGAGCCTCATCGCCCGAACTTTGCGGGTGACGCTCCATTTGCAGGCTCGCCTTGACCTTGGTCGCAGCGGGGTCCAGTTCGAAAGTCAGCTCGACATGGGTCACTCGGTAGGCGGGCGGCCGATAATCGTGACGATGGGTCGGCTTGGGTTCAGACATCGGGAAGACTCCTGTCCATGATCGATGCCCATTGTACGGGTGGCGACTCCCCAATCTCAAAGACAGCTGGTGCTAACGACGCACCAGACGTGCAGCGGCCCCCGCTTCCACCCTGCCGGGCTCGGGGCGTGTGGCGATCCAAAGCCCCAGCAGAACGAGTCCAGCCACCAGCAGGAGTTTTAACCAGACCATGCTGAGGGTCAGGATGAGCACCACGACCGATAACGCCAGCATCCAACCAGCAATCCATTTGGCATGTCGCGGTATGGCGCGCTGACCCTCCCAGGCCACCACGGTAGGACCGAAACGTGGATGCTCGCGAATCCACAGGGCAAAGCGCGGCGAACCTCGCGATGCTGCCCACACGGCCAGCAGCATAAAGCAAGTCGACGGCATCAACGGGACGAAGACGCCCAACACTCCGAGTGCGAAGCTGACCCAGGCCAAGGCAATGTAAACGGCTCGACGAAGCGAGTGCATGCAAAAAAGCTCCCATTCAGGCTTTCCCTGCTGCTCTCATTGAAGCCCATCTCGCCGTCACAGGCCAATCGGTCATGCCTATGACGCGATTAGAAAAAGAAAAGCCCGCCCGAAGGCGAGCTGGAGTGCCGAGACAGTGGCTACTGGATAGGGATTTCACGGCGATTGGCTCTCACCTCGCCGGTACGAGGTACGTGCACCTTGAGCACGCCGTTGACGAACGAAGCTTTGATCTCGTCTGCTCTCGCATCGGAGGGTAGATCGAGCACCCGGCGGAAGCTGCCGTAGGTACGTTCGATACGCTGGTATCTATCGTCCTTGGCACTACTCTCCTGCCGCTTCTCGCCCTCGATGATCAAGCGATCGTCATCCAAGGTCAGCTTGACGTCCTTTTCGTCAACGCCCGGGACCTCGACGCTGATCAAATACTCCTCGTCGCGCTCGGCAATGTCGAGCTGCGGCCTGAGCAGGCTGGCCATCTCGCCGAAGCGACTCTCTAGCGTCGGCATGCCGAACTGACGCATGACGCCATCCACCCAGCGATCGAGTTCCTGGTGCATGCCGAGCAACGGCGCTAACTCGCCATGACGAGGCTCCACGGGTGCCGGTGCAGCGGCATCGCTGCGCTCGCTCTTGAACCAGTTCCAGGGAGAAAGTTTGTGTAGATTCATACGCCACCTCCTGTTCGTCCTGAGACACGTGACGCATCGGACAGGCCGCTGGGACCTGTGTATGCATGAACAGGATTGGTGGCATCGAGTCGGTTTTCAAGAAGAGTTAAGTACGCGCTTGCGCCAGATCATATACTCCGCCATCGACCGATGCCGATAGCAGGCCGAACCATGGTCGATGGCGAAGCAGGAGTGCTCTTCAATCGCGAAAGTTGTCGAACTGCAACGCCAGGTCGGGGCCGCCTTCGCCGCGCAGCATGGCGATGACGTCCTGCAGATCGTCACGCTTCTTGCCGGTGACCCTCACTTTGTCACCCTGAATCTGCGCCTGCACCTTCAGCTTGCTGTCCTTGATGCGCTTTACGATGTCCTTGGCCTCCTTCTGCTCCAAGCCCTGCTTGAGCTTGACCTCTTGGCGCGCACGCACGCCGGAGAGCTCGGGCTCCTGCTCCTCCATGCAGCGGGCATCGATACCACGGGCGATTAGGCGGTTGCGCAACACGTCGAGCATCTGCTTGAGCTGAAAGTCGACTTCGGCCTCGAGCAACACCGTGTCGCCGTTCAGCTCGAAGCTCGCCTTTACGCCCTTGAAGTCGAAGCGCGCCTGGATTTCTCGGTTGGCCTGATCGACGGCATTGCTGGCTTCATGCTTGTCGTACTCGGAAACGATGTCGAAGGATGGCATAGCTATGTCCTTGTTTGCCCAATCATGCCGGAAGTCTACCAGCCCGCACCGATCCCTGCGCGCCTGGGCTCATCGATGCTGGGCCGAGGCTTCTTCCATCAGACGGACAAGCGGCTTGCTCATCTGCCAGCCGGCACAGCCATCCTCGTAGTAGTCATCGAGCCAGCGCTCCAGCCGAAAGCCCATGCGCCGGTAGAGTCCCAGGGCGACGCGATTGTCTGCTCGCACCTCCAGACCCAGCGCTTCGGCATCGTGGCGTACGGCGACCTCCTCCAGAGCCTCGAGCAGTCGACGACCCAGCCCGCTGCCCCTGGCCTCGGGATGAACGCAAAAAGAATAGAGCCGGGCGCGACGGCTGCCTCGCCGAAACAGCAGGGTGCCATATCCCATGAGGCGCTCCCCATCGTCGGCGACGAGAGTCTCGGCATGAGCACGATTCAACAAGTGCCAGAGCTGACGACGGCTGAAACGATCGCCGCTGAAGGCCACCTGCTCCAGACGATAAAGTGCCCCCAGGTCCTGTGGTTGGGCCTGGCGCAGAGTGACGGTCATGGGCAGTCTCCGGAGCTTGCGGTCGCAATGGGGATGCTATTAACCAAGGGCCTGTCGACGGGTCTTGGCCCGCCGTGATCATGAAATCATTTCACCTGTCGAAGCGCTTGTCGACAGGAAGTTGCAGCGGCATGCTGACCGCATGCCGCGACGCGGCCGCCTCTTCTCAATGAACGGATCTCGCCCATGTGCCCCTTGCGTATCGTCGTCGACCGACAGGAAGACTGGCGGCCCTACTATCCCTCCGAAGACCTGATCAGCGCCGACGACTTCCTGGCACTTGACCGGCGTCATCGCAGCGCAGCCGACCAGGACCGCAGCACCCATGTGATCAATCTATGCGGCGAACTCGACTATCTTGGCACCGGATACTACGTTTCGCTGCTCGCCCAGGCACGCGGTCAGCGTGTCCTGCCCAGCGTCGAAACTCTCAACGAGCTGTCGCGCAAGACGCTTGTCGACCTGCAGCTGGATACTTTGTCGCCGCTGCTCGGCGAGCTGGCGCGCCAGGGTCTTCTTGCCGGAGACAGCGTGACCCTGCGCGTGCTGTTCGGTGAATGCCGCGAACCAGAGCTGGCCCGGCTCGCTCGCAAGCTCTTCGAGCGCCTGCCCTGCCCCTTGCTCGAGGCCCGCCTGGTGCGACGCCATGACCTGTGGCGGCTAGCCAGGCTCAAGCCGATCCACCTTCGCGACCTGAACGCCGACGAACAGGATCTGTTTGCCTCTGCGCTCAACCGGCACTCGCGCAAGGTATGGCGCACGCCCAAGGCGCGCCGTCGCTATCGCTTCGATCTGGCCATCCTGATCGATCCCAGGGAAGCCTTGCCGCCGAGCAACCGCAGTGCGCTCAAGGCCTTCATTCGTGCCGGACGCAAACTGGGGATCGACGTTTCGCTGATCACTCGGCGCGATGCGGGGCGGCTCGCCGAGTTCGACGGACTCTTCATCCGCGAGACGACGGCGCTGGATCACCACACATACCGCATGGCCAGACTCGCAGAGCATGAGGGTCTGGTGGTGATCGACTCCCCGCGGGACATCCTGCGTTGTACCAACAAGGTCTATCTTCACGCGCTATTGCGTGCCCGCGGCGTGCCTGCACCGGAAGGCGTACTGTTGAAGCGGCGAGACCGGCGCCCACTGGCCGAACGAGTTGCCGGGCTGAGCTTTCCCATGGTGCTGAAGATACCCGACGGCGCCTTCTCCCGCGGTATCGTCAAGATTGGTTCGCTCGAACAGCTTGAGCACGAAACCCGACGCTTGTTCGAAGATTCCGCCCTGCTGCTGCTGCAGGAGTGGCTGCCGACCGAATATGACTGGCGTATCGGCGTCCTGGATGGCCAAGTGCTGTTCGCCAGTCGCTACTACATGGCACGCGGCCACTGGCAGATATACGACCACTCGGGCGCCAGGGTCAAGAGTGGCGGTTTCACTACTCATGATCCGGCCGAGGTGCCCCCCGCCGTGATCAGGGCGGCATTGAAGGCTACCCGCCTAATCGGCGATGGACTCTACGGCGTCGACCTCAAGCAGGCCGGTGAACGTGTGGTGGTCATCGAGGTGAACGACAACCCCAACGTGGACGCCGGCATCGAGGATACCGTTCTGGGGCGCCAGCTCTACGAACGCATCATGGGTGTCTTTTTGTCCCGTATGGAGGCCCATGTCTCGGCCAGGTCGGCAGAATGAGAGGCACTTGAGCATCAAGTTTACGAACTGACCGAATAAAACAAAACGATACAATAACTTACCTTCCTGCCAACTATCCTTGTCGCCATTAGGAGACAGTTCAAGCCCTTGATCTGAAAGGCTCAGGCGGCTTTGGCTCACATATGTCTGCTATTGGCGACAGAATTACCTGTCGCTCCATAACAAAATTTCTTTATGTAAACACAACCCTCTGATTGTACACGGAATTTTCTAGTTGGCGCGAAAGTTGCGTACCGTTTGGAACGCTAACTAAACGAACCCGACCCTGCACGCCATCGCCCCGTCGGTCACCTCCGGCATCGGTGAGATGGCGTCGATTGGATAACAGGGCGAAACTGCAAGGAGCAATGACGATCATGAGGATTACTATCTTCGGTTCTGGCTATGTGGGATTGGTAACCGGCGCCTGTCTGGCCGATGTCGGTCATCAGGTCATGTGTGTGGACATCGATGCCGAAAAGGTGGCTCGTCTGAACAATGGAGAGGTCCCCATCTACGAGCCCGGCCTGGAGGAGCTGATCAGCAGCAACAAGGCCGCTGGGCGTATCGAGTTCACCACTGATGCCGCCAAGGCAGTAGAGTTCGGCCTGCTCCAGTTCATTGCCGTGGGTACCCCATCCGACGAGGATGGCAGCGCCGATCTCAAGTACGTGTTGAAGGTGGCGGAAACCATCGGCCAGCACATGAACGATTACAAGGTCGTCGTCGACAAGTCGACCGTGCCCGTTGGCACCGCCAGCAAGGTGGAGCGCACCGTCGCCGCAGAACTGGAGAAGCGCGGTGTGAACCTGGAGTTCGACGTCTGCTCCAACCCCGAATTCCTCAAGGAAGGCGCAGCCATCGAGGACTTTTCGCGCGGCTCGCGCATCGTCGTCGGGACCGACTCGGAGCGCGTCAAGAAAGCCATGCTGGAGTGCTACGGCCCCTATAACCGTCAGCGCGACAAGATGATGTTCATGGGCGTGCGCAGCGCAGAACTGACCAAATACGCCGCCAACGCCATGCTGGCGACCAAGATCAGCTTCATCAACGAGGTCGCCAACCTCGCTGAGCGTCTCGGCGCCGATGTCGAGGAGGTGCGTCACGGCATCGGCTCCGACCCTCGGATCGGCTATAGCTTCATCTATCCGGGCTGTGGCTACGGCGGCTCCTGCTTCCCCAAGGACGTCAAAGCGCTGGCTCATACTGCCGAAGAAATCGGCCATCCCGCCGAGATGATCAAGGCCGTTGAGCGGGTGAATGCCCGGCAGAAGAACAAGCTGTTCGAGAAGCTGTGCCAGGCTTTCGACGGTCAATTAGCCGGCAAGACCATCGCTGTCTGGGGGCTGGCATTCAAGCCCAACACCGATGACATGCGCGAAGCGCCCAGCCGCGCCCTGATGGAAGCCCTGTGGGATGCCGGCGCACGGGTCCAGGCCTTCGACCCCGAGGCGGCCGCAGAGTGTCAGCGTATCTACGGAGAGCGCAGCGATCTGGTGCTGGCCGAGCGTCGTGACGACGCACTCGAGGGCGCTCACGCGCTGGTCATCTGCACCGAATGGAAGGCCTTTCGCACCATTGACTTCAAGGAACTGCGCGAGAAGCTCGTGGAGCCGGTGCTGGTAGACGGCCGCAACCTGTTCCAGCCCGATACCGTCAAGGCTGCGGGGCTCGCCTACTATGGCATCGGCCGCGGTGACTCCGTGCGGCCCGTACTGGCCTGAGGAGTTCCGATGTCCGCTACTCCCCCAGACCCCTCCACCGCCAGCTGGACGACGGAGATCACCACTTTCCTGTTCGGCTTGGCGCTGATGGTGGTAATTCTCAGCAAACTGCCCTCGGAGGTATTCTCGCCGGGGTCGGAGAGCTTCATCTTCGTCATCGGCTGGATTGCCATCTGGCGCTACTCCTGGTGGGCAGTTCAGGCCGTGCGTTCGGTGTGGTACAACCGCCGCATCTTCCCGCAGATGCGGGCCGAGGCGGACGCGATCGGCGAAGAGGAGAAACCGCCTGAGCTGTTCGTGCTGTGCACCTCGTTCCGGATCGAGGCGAGGGTGAACTATCAGGTCTATGACGCCCTGATTCGCGAGGCTCGCGCCTATGGTGTACCGACCACCGTCTTCGCCTCCGTCTCGGACCGTACCGACGTGGATGTCATTACCCATGTGATGGACGATCACGGCTGGCCGAAAAACGTCGAAGTTCGCTACATGTTCCAGAAGGGGGACGGCAAGCGTTCGGCAATGGCTGAGGTGTTGAGGGCGATCTCCCGGCGTCTGCCGGCGCCGGGCTCGCTGCTGGTATCGATGGATGGCGATATCAGGCTCGAGCCGGGTACGCTGTCGCGTTCGCTCAGCTTCTTCCAGTCTCAGGATGACCTGGGCGCACTAACCACCAACAACCGCGCCGAAGTGACTGGCAACGATGCCACTCGCGAGTGGTACGACCTGCGCTATGCACAGCGTCACCTGATGATGAGTTCGATGTCACTTTCACGGCGCCTATTGGTACTGACCGGCCGCTACAGCGTCTTTCGTGCCGACCTGGCGACACAGCCGGACTTCATCGAACTGATCGAGAGCGACCACGTCGAACATTGGCGCTTTGGCAATTTCAAGTTCCTTTCGGGCGACGATAAATCCTCGTGGTACTGGTTGCTGAAGAACGGCTGGCGAATGCTCTATATTCCCGATGTCTTCGTTACCGGGTTCGAGGAACTGCCTGACCGTAAGCGCTTCTTCGCCTCCACCACCGATCTGATGCGTCGCTGGTACGGCAACATGTTGCGTACTAGCAACCGGGCGATCGCCCTGGGACCGCGTCCGATGGGGATGTTTACCTGGTGGAGCCTGGTGGATCAGCGCCTTTCCATGTGGACGACCCTGGTTGGGCCTACGGTTGTCGTCCTGGTCTCGCTGTTCGTGCGGCCGTCGTTCTTGTTCGCCTACTTGGTATGGATCCTCTTTACTCGCAGCATCGCCACTTCGATTCTGGCTTGGCAGCGAGGACGTTTCAGCTTGCTGTGGATTCCACTGATTTACTACAACCAAGTTTGGGGAGCGATGCTGAAGACTTATGTCAGCTTCCGCTTCAATCGCCAGAAGTGGTCGCGTCAGGGAATCTCCGCGGGGGAGCCGGACGATCCCGTTGCGGCCAAAAGGCAGCGCCGCATGGGTCACGTGCTGCACGGCTTCGCCTATGGTGTGCTGTTGCTGATCCTTGTCATCTCGACCGGTGTGATGGCGCCGCCCGACCGGATGACACTGAGCATAGCCCGCGATCAGACTTGGGATCGCAGCCAGGATCCCGAGCAGCTCGATCGCTGGCTCAGTGCCGCCCTTGTCGACAAGATCGGCGACTCGGTTCAACTGCCTCCGGGCTATTTCCGACTCGAAGGGGAGCTGCTCGAGACCTTGCAGCAGAACACGCTGCCGAGCGAGAAGCGAATCCGCGGTAATCATGGCACTACCGTCCTGGCGATTTCCCCCGCCTTGGCAAAATTGATGCAAGGCCCGAATGGCAACGCTATCCAAGATGCCGTCGAATGCACCGTGGATGCGAACTGCCAGCTAGCCTTTGACGAACATAACCTGACCCTTGTCAACGTACGACTCAGGGTCGAGCCCAATGCCCCGAACGATATGGCAGCGACTCAACCCTGACGCAAGGAGCGACCAACGGATGGCTGACAATTTATTTAACGACGATAAACGGCACGAGCCTACCCTGGGAGGAAACCGATCGAGCAGGCAGACCGCCTCTCACGACGAGCCGCGGGATGCCGACCAGGACAGCGTGCGCCTGACCCAGGGGGATCGGCTTCAGCATGAGCGCCGGGATGAACGTGGCTACATTCGCGTTACCCTGCCGTTTCGTGTCGATCTCGCCGACAGCGACACCGAGCTGAGCGGTAATGATGTCTCGCTGGGAGGGTTTTCCGCCCGGAGTCCACGCGGCTTCGAGCCGGGCGAGAGGATATCCGCCTCGCTCTTGATGATGGCCGGTGCCACCGAGCTGATCGTGCCACTCCAAGCGGAATGCCTGCGCTCCGTCCCCGCGGAGCAGGGCAGCGGTTACGATATTAGCTTCGAGATCACCGAAATCGAGCCGCAGCATCGAGAGCTGCTGCGCCAGATCATTCGCAGCGCGCTGAGTGGCCGCACGCCCAACGTAGAGGGCCTGATCGGCGGCGAAGACCCCCAGACACCGCGCAAGCGTCAGGCGGCCCGCCCTACCCCTCCGTCCCGCCCACCCAAGCCGATGGGACGCTACATCCTGTTGTTCGCCGCCATCGGCGTGCTGGCGCTGGTCGCCGCAGCCACCGCCTATCGCAACTTCATGCTGATCGAACCCAGCTTCGCCGCGGTGACGGCCCCGCGCATCGACATCCGGGCGCCAGGACCCGGCCTGCTCGGCGACCATGATCTCACGGCTGGCGATCGCGTCGAGCGCGACCAGAAACTGACCAGCGTGGTCAACAGCGACTTGGAATCCGACCTGATCCTGGCCGAGGCAGCGCTCGACTACAACAACCGCCTGATCGAGAACCTTCGCCAACACCTCGAAGGCGGCATGCAGGAGGTCAGCCTGGCCAACTCGGCGCAGCCGGCCAGTGGCGACACCATGACCTTCGAGTCGGTCTCGCCGGAAATAGCCCAGGCGCGCATCGGCCAGTTCGAGACGGTTCGCGACTACGAGAGCTCACGTATTGCGGCTCTGGAGGCACGCAAATCGAACAACGACATCTACAGTCCCTGCGATTGCCTGGTGGCCTGGGCCCTGAGCAGCGCCGACGGCGTATACATCAATGAGAGCGAGCGGATCATGACCCTGATCCGCACCGATGAGGACGACGTGCTGGTCGAAGCGCTGGTCCACATGGATGACGTGAGCCGCATCGAACCCAACCAGCAGGCCTACGTGACAGTGGGCAACTCGAACAAACCCATTCGCGCACGTGTGCGCAACGTCGCCCTCGATATCGAGCGCCAGCCCCGCGCCGGCTTCCCCAGTTGGGTGCGCCAGCAGCAGAACGTCGCCAGCGTGCTGCTGGTGCCGGAGGAACCATTGCCCGCGGACACCGTTGGCCAACCGGTGGACGTGCGCTTTACCGAAGCGCCGCTGCTGGGCACCATTTCCGAACATGTCTGGCAGGGCGTGAGTTCGGTGATCCAGCTCGGTGATGACATCTATCGCACCGCCATTCAGGAGGGGGATACTGCTTCCCAGGAGGTCGAGAATGAAGTTACCGATGACAGCTGACAGCTCGCGCCGGGCTCTCTGCCGCTGTAGCGGCATCGCGCTGATTGCGCTGGCGTCGCTTGGCGCCAGCCCCCTGTTCGCCGACCTGGCTGAGGATGCCAACGTCGGCATTCCCCAGGTATCGGCCTGTTCCCAGCGCTACACGGCAGCCGAAGCGCCCCAGCCGGCCTCCGGTGTGAGGGCTCACGAGGCGATTCGCGAAGGTTTCAACACCACCCAACACTGGGGCACCAAGGAGAACGTGGAGCGTCTCGGGGCCGGTTTTACCGGGTTGGGAACGCCTGGGCTACGGGTACACTACCCCGCCGGCACCTCCTCGCCTGGCGAAGAGCCCCGTGGGGGGGCAGGGTTCTACAGCGACCCGCCGTCGCTGCGCGGCGCCGAACGAGCCTGCCTCAGCTACAAGATCCGGTTTCCGAGTGACTTCGATTTCGTCAAAGGGGGCAAGCTGCCAGGGCTCTACGGTGGTGATGCCCCTTCGGGTGGCGAAGAAGTCGATGGCAACAATGGCTTTTCCATGCGCCTGATGTGGCGAGAAGGGGGCAAGGGGGAGCTATACCCTTATGTGGTCGGCTTCGAGGGTGATTCGGTGGGGCGCGGTGCATGGAGCTTCCCGGTCGGTCAGTGGGTGACGGTGGAACAAGAGCTCATCCTCAACGACCCGGGCCACGAGAACGGTGTCGCCCGGCTGTGGATCGATGGACGTCCGGTGCTGGAGCAACAGAACGTCACCTACCGCACCACCCCCGAGCTCACCATCGACGGCCTAATGTTCTCTACCTTCTTCGGCGGCACCGGTGGAGAATGGCGAACCCCTCGCGACCAATATGTGGACTTCGCCGACTTCCGCTTCTACGCACAACCCTGACTTTTCCTCGAGCGCACATGGAGTGACGCCGAATGCCATTTCCACCATTGAAAGGACGCCTCTCGCATCCTTCACTTCTTGCGCTGCTGCTCGTCTTCACGACGAGTACGGTAAGCGCGCAAGAGACCATGCCCCGTGACGAACGAAAGGAACTGGATCTCTCCGAATACCGGGTCACCGACACCGACGCCAGCTATTTCGACGTCGAGGCGCGCATGGAACTGCTGCGAAACACCGACAACTCCATCCTGCTGCAGGAAATGGAGATCCTTACCTCGTCAGCGCCGAGCTGCCAGCAGCAACTCAGCTACAAGCCCATTACCACGCGTGGCGGCATCCCGGGATATTATCCCAGCCCCGAGGAGTGGGAGCTGGCCACCGAGCCGCTGTTTGCCTTCGAGGACAGCGTTTCGAAGCTCGCCGGTGCCTTCGTCGCCAGCCAAGATACCTACTACGCGGAGTGCCTGGTGCGCTATTTGCACCACTGGGCGGAAGAGAAAGCCCTGACCACCTTCGTCTTCGACTCCAACGATCCCCAGGCCTGGTTCGCCTCGGAATCGATGATGTTTGCCGCCGCCATGGCATATTCCATCGTGCGCCCCTACGTGGAGGACATGGAAGAGGAGCGCGCCGAGGTCGAGAAATGGCTGCACGGCCTCGCTCTGCAGCACTCGGCTTTTCCCGGCCAGCCGGAGGAGAGCTGCTGCAACAACCACTTCTATCGCCGCGCGCTCTATGCCAGCATGATCGGGATTCTGGTCGAAGACGATGAGCTGTTCCGCTTCGGTGTCAGTGCTATCTATTCCGCCCTGCACGACCTGACCGAGAACGGTGCCCTGCCGCTGGAAGTGAGTCGAGGCCGGCGCGCCACGCACTACCAGAACTATGGCATCAACTACCTGATCACCAACATGCAGGTCATCCAGCGCCAGGGCTATGACATCTTTGAGCTGGAGTACGAGGGCAACACCATCCACGAGGCCGTGGATTTTCTTTTCGAAATCCTCGATGACCCCGCTGCGCTGGGTGACTACGCCCCGCGCGAGCAGTACACGGGCTTCCTCAAGGATCCTCAGTATTTTACCTGGATGGACATCTACCTCTCCCACTATGACGATCCGCGCGTAGCCAATTTCGTGCAGCGGGTCCGACCGCTCTATAACCGAAGTGCCGGTGGCTTCATCTCCCTCTACTTCATGGATCCGGAAGCCCAACAGCACGTCTACCTTGATGAAAAACGGCGTCGCACCGAAGCATTCCGCGGTCTGGGCAATTGAATACGTGTTCAGACAACCACACACATAGAGGGGAACACATGGAACGCATGAAAGTTAGGACACGACTCATCCCCTCGCTGCGACTGGCGGCGGCTATAGGAATTACGGCCGGTCTCGTCGGCTGCGCAGCGACCGGCGGCTCTGCTCCCGGCGAGCATGCCCCCCCCGTGCCCGAAGCCTACCAGGCCTGGTTCGGTGGCGTCATCGAAGCCGACGTCAGTGGCCAGGACTGGGACGTCATCAACTATAGCAGGCGGCTGATCGAGGAAGAGCGCTACGAGGAAGCCATGGAGCACCTCGACGCTCTAATGGCACGCAATGTCATGCCGGCGTTCTACGAGACGGGGAAGCTCTACGAGCGCGGCATCGGCGTCGAAGCGGATCCTGCAAAAGCGGCCGAGCTCTACGGCAAGGCGCTTGACCTTCAGTCGTCCATCCATGGCCCGGCCTCGCTGAGTCTGGGGCGCCTCTATCAGGAAGGACGCGGCGTCAAGCGGAACGACGTGCTGGCCTACCACCTGCTCCTGCAAGCCATGGAGGAGGGAGTCGAGCAGGACGCCGAGATCCGTCTGGCCGGGATGCTGGCCGAGGGCACCGAGAATATCGAGGCTGATCCAGAAATGGCCAAGCGCCTACTGGAGCGCGCCGCCAACCGTGGCGATGCCAAGGCACTTGAAGCACTGGCCATCGCTCACTCTCCGGGTGGCTGGCTGAAAGAGAACCCCGCCCAGGCCATGGACTACGCTCAGCGCTTCGCCGAGGCTCTCGAAGCAAAGGCAAGCCAAGGGGACACCGGCGCCATGCTGCAACTGGCGTCGATGTACTCGGCCGAGGGTCTGCTCGGCGACCAGCCAGAGCAGCGCGTGCGCTGGCTGCGCCAGGCCGCCGAGGCCGGTGACATCGACGCCTTGGCCCGTGCCGGCCGCGAGATGGTCGACGCCGGCGATGCCGCCGGAGGTTTGGAGCTACTCAAAGAAGCCGCCAATGAAGGCCACGTCGACGCCATGACGTACTACGGCGAGGCGCTACTGGAAGGTAGCGTTGGCCAACCGCAGCCAGCGCTCGCCGAGCGCTGGCTGCAAGCGGCGATCGATGCGGGCTCGGTGGATGCCCAGGTAATCCTCGGCCGTGCACTGGTCGAAGGCCAGGGTGGGCTCAATGACCTGCCCCGCGGCATGAACCTGCTCGAACAGGCCGCCAAACAGGATCATGCGTTGGCGCTGGCCCAGTTAGGCTCACTCTATCTCGACGACGAGCGGGTCGCCGGCCAACCTTACATTGCCGTCGACTATCTCGAGCGCAGTCATGCTCTCGGCCACCCTTGGGCGACCCAGCAATTGGGGGCCGCCTACCTCGAGGGCCGTGGCGTGGCACCGGATCCCGTCAAGGCCGAGGAGCTGTTGCGCCAAGCTGCCGAAAATGGGCAATCGGGAGCGATGCGGCTTCTGGGGGAAGCCTACCTGGATGAAGAGAATCCCAACTTCCAGCCCAGCCGAGGCGAGGAGCTCCTGCGCCAAGCTGCACAAGCCGGCGATACTACGGCCATGGCGCAGCTCGGCAAGGCCTATCTGGAAGGCCCGCTCGACGATCCCGCCGAGGGTATAGATATGCTGACCCGAGCCGCCGAAGCCGGCGATGGCTATGCCATGGTGGCCTTGGGCCGCGCCTATCGTGAGGGCAACGGGGTGGAGCGCAATCTGGACACAGCTAGCCGCTGGCTGACCCGTGCCCAGCAGGCCGGGCACGAATCCGCCGACGACGCCATGACCTACCTTCAGCGCGATTTGGGCGCCCAAGGCAACATGGAAGCCCTAGTTGCCGCTGCAGAGGATGGTCACCCTGGCGCCATGGCCGATCTCGGACGCGCCTTTCTCAACGGAAATGGTATCCAGCAGGACCAAGGAAGAGCGGAATATTGGCTGGGACAAGCGCACCAGGCGGGCCATGCCGGCGCTGCCGCCAGTCTCGGTCGCATGTACCTCGATCGTGGCGCCACCGAGCGAGGCATCGAGTACCTCGAAGCCGCCGTGTCCCGGGGACATGCCGGGGCTCGCGCCGATCTGGGCGAAGCCTATCTGGCCGGAGACGGCGTCGAACGTGACGCAGAGCGCGGCATGGAGCTGCTTAGGGCCGCCGCTCAAGCAGGTAACGCACAAGCCGCCTTCCATCTGGGCGAAGCCTACCAGCACGGCAACGGCGTCGAACCGGACGCCGAGCAGGCCGAACGCTGGTATCGACAGGCCAGCGATGCCGGCGCCATCCACGCCCGCGTGGGGCTGGGGCTCGCCCTGATGCGTGGCGAAGGTGCCATCGCCCAGAATGTCGAGGAGGGCCATACATTACTGCTCGAGGCCGCAGAACAGGGTCATGCTGGAGCCCAGGCGACTCTCGGCCGTGAATACCTGCGCGGCGAAAACATCGAGCGCGATCCCGCGCGGGGCGCCGATTACCTCTACCAAGCGGCCAGCCAAGGCCATCGCAGTGCTCGCCTCTCCCTGGCCCAGGCCTATCTATCGGCCCGCGGTCTGGAACACGCCAACCGGGAGCAGGCCCTACTGTGGCTGGACGAGGTGTTCGACAGCGATAGCCAGATCGCTCTCGAAACTCTACGTGAGCTGCTCTCCGACGAAGCGGCCATCGCCGCTGCCGCTAGCGGCAGCGCGGAGTAAGTCACTGAAGGCAGCGGCTCCCCCATTTGGTGGGGGAGCCGCTCTCGCACGCCCGTCTACTGAGAGGAGGCACGGATGCCTCAATCCGCATGCTGGCTGAGGCACGCCGCCCTGCTCGTCGGCCTGCTGCCCATCGCCTGGGGGCCTCCCGCCAGCGCCGACACGTCCGCCAGTGACCATTCTCGCACGCCACGCCTGGCCTCATGCTCCGAGCGCTACTCCCTGTTGGCCGCCTTGCGGCCGCGACACGTCCTGCAGACAGCCAAGGAAGCGATTCGCGAGGACTTCGCATCGACCCGTGACTGGGGCACCGAGTCCAACGCCGAACTGCTCGGCGCGCTGACCAGCGGGTTGCCGGAGCCTGCCTTGCGTGCCCATTATCCTCGAAACAGCTCCTCTCCCAGCGATGCCGACCAGCAGGTTGTCCCCCGCGGCGGCCTCGGTTTCTACACCAAGGAAAAAAACTTGCAAGACACCGACCGGGCATGTCTACACTATCGGTTACGTTTCGAAGCAAACTTTGACTTTGTTAAAGGAGGTAAGCTTCCCGGCCTGTACGGCGGTGACGCTCCCAGCGGCGGCGAGGAAGTGACGGGAGAGAACGGCTTCTCGCTGCGCCTGATGTGGCGCAAGGAGGGCCAAGGCGAACTCTACGCCTATACGGTCGGCCACGAAGGCGACTCCCTGGGCCGCGGCAATTGGTACTTTCCTACTGGCCGCTGGGTCACTGTCGAGCAGGAGGTGGTTCTCAACACGCCCGGCGAGGAGAACGGTGTCGTACGCGTATGGATCGACGGCTGGCCCGTTCTCGAGCAGCGCAATCTCGTCTATCGCACCACGCCGGATGTGAGCATCGATGGAATAATGTTCTCAACTTTCTTCGGCGGCACCGGCGAAGAGTGGCGTACGCCGCACGACCAACACGCCGACTTCTCCGCCTTTCGCCTTTACGCACCCGAGCCAAGGTAGCGGCTTGATCGTCAGCCGCTGCCGCATCGAAGCAGGAGGCTGACTTACAATGAGCTACCAAGGAAAGCACGCTCGCCAACGTACCGTTCCCTCATGGATCGCAGGTTCGCTGATCGCGACTCTGCTGGCGACCAGCGCCACGACCCAGGCCCTGACGCTGGAGGAGCGCCGGGAACTGGATCTCTCCGGTTACACGGTGCGCGACCCGGACGCATCCTATTTCGACATAGAGGAGCGCATGGCGCTGCTGCAGGAAACGAACAACAGCCTGTTGATGCAGCGTCGGGAGGAGCTTGCTAATTACGCCCCGAGCTGCCGCCAGCGGCTGGATATCCCCACCATTACCGAGAAAATGCGCATCCCCGGCTTCTACCCAACCCCCGATGACTGGAAGCTAGCCACCGAACCCCTGTTCAAATTCGAGGATACCGTGTCGGAACTTGCCGGCACCTATGTTGCCAGCGGCAACGAATATTACGCCGAATGCCTGGTGCAGTTCCTCGACAAGTGGGCCCAAGATGATGCCCTACTGGACTTCTATTATCACTGGAAGGAGCCCCAGGCCTGGTTCTCGCTGGAGTCGATGATCTTTGCTGCCGGCATGGCTTACTCCGTGGTCCGGCCGAATGTCGATGGCCTGGGTGAGGAAAAAGGCCGGGTAGAGGAGTGGCTCAACGAGCTGGCCAGTGTGCATTTGGAGATCGAAGGAGCCGAAAGCAGCTGCTGCAACAACCATTTCTATCGCCGCGCTCTCTATGCCTCCATGATCGGCGTTCTGACAGAAGACGACGACATGTTCCGCTTCGGTGTCAGTGCCATCTATTCCGCCCTTCACGACATGACCGAGGAGGGGGCCTTTCCGATGGAGATGGAGCGCGGCCGTCGCGCCACCCATTATCAGAACTATGCTCTGCTCTACCTTATCCCGATCATGGAGATCACGCATCGCCAAGGCTACGAGGTCTATGAAATGGAGGTTAATGGGAGGTCCATGCACGATGCGGTAGATTTCGCCATGGATATTCTCGAGGATCCTTCCGCGCTCGGCGATCTGGCTCCACGTGATCAGTACACGGGCTTTCTCAAGGACGACCAATACTTCGCCTGGATGGAGATGTATCGCGCTCGCTTCGAAGAATCGCGCTTCGACGATATCCTGGCGCCCATGCGGCCCATCTACAACCGCGGCGCCGGTGGCTACGCCACCTTGTATTTCATGGATACCGACGTGCAAAGCCACTTGGTGATCGACGACGAGGACAGACGCGAGACGCAGGCATTCGAAGGGCTGGCGCGTAACTGAGCTGCATGCGACAAGGCCGGCATCTGGTGCCGGCCTTTTTCCTTCTCGTCGTCCCCGCGCGTACTCAGCCCTCGAAAGGATTGCGCAGCACGATGGTCTCGTTGCGGTCGGGGCCGGTCGAGACGATGTCGATCGAGGTGCCCAACTTCTCCTCGAGGAAGCTGATGTAAGAACGAGCGTTGGCCGGCAAGTCCTCGATGCGCTTGGCGCCCAGGGTCGATTCGCTCCAGCCCGGCAGGTCCTCGTAGAGCGGCTCGACCGCCTCGTAGCCCTCGGAGTCGACCGGATTGTCGAGAACGTCGCCATCCTTGCTGCGATAGCCCACACAGACACGGATGTTCTCGAGCCCGTCGAGTACGTCGAGCTTGGTCAAGCAAATCCCCGAGACCGAATTGATCTGCACCGCATGGCGCAGGGCCACGGCATCGAACCAGCCACAACGGCGCGGGCGCCCGGTGGTGGCACCGAACTCATGGCCGCGCTCGGCCAGGTGGCGGCCATGCTCGTCGAACAGCTCGGTGGGAAACGGACCGGAACCGACCCGGGTGGTGTAAGCCTTGGTGATACCGAGCACGTAATCGAGATAGAGTGGCCCGACACCGGAGCCGGTGGCCGTCCCCCCGGCCGTCGTGTTGGAGCTGGTGACGAACGGATAGGTGCCATGGTCGATGTCGAGCAGCGAGCCCTGAGCCCCCTCGAAGAGAATGTTCTCGCCGGCGCGGCGCAGCTCGTGCACCAGGCTCACCGTATCACACACCATCGGGCGCAGTTCCTCGGCCATCGCCATGGCGCTGTCCAGTACTTCCTGGAAGTCGACCGCCTTCTCGCCGTGATAGTTGACCAGCACGAAGTTGTGATAGTCGAGTACCTCGCCCAGCTTGGAGGCGAAGCGCTCGCGGTGCAGCATGTCACCCAGACGCAGGCCACGCCGCGCCACCTTGTCTTCGTAGGCCGGGCCGATGCCGCGACCGGTGGTACCGATCTTGGCCACGCCGCGAGCCTTTTCCCGGGCCAGATCGAGGCGCACATGATACGGCAGGATCAGCGGACAGGCCGGAGACAAGCGCAGGCGCTCACGCACCGGCACACCCTTGTCCTCGAGTTCGCGAATCTCCTTGATCAGCGCCTCCGGTGACAACACCACACCATTGCCGATGACACAGGTCTTGTCCTGGCGCAGGACGCCCGAGGGGATCAGGTGCAGTACGGTCTTCTCGCCGTCGATGACCAGGGTATGCCCGGCATTGTGTCCGCCTTGGAAGCGCACCACCGCCGACGCGGATTCGGTCAGCAGGTCGACCACCTTGCCCTTGCCTTCGTCACCCCACTGTGTACCCAGTACGACTACGTTCTTGCCCATTGTGTCTCGTCTCTCGTGTCGGCGCCGCGTTCGTGCGCGTCCATGATCCGGCCCCGCGGGCCGCGCTCGTCTTCCGGCCCGCTGCCGGTATTGTCCAATTCAGGCCTCGGCCGATTCGCCAAGGCCTAGAGTGCCTCCGTTTGCCAGCGACCTTCGACCAGGACCAGCCGCAGGCTGCAGCGGTGCGCCTCGGGAGGCGTCGTCTGCCCCGGCAGGGCCTGCACGACCCGATGCCCGCCATCGCGCAGCGCCGTGATCGCTTCGGCCACCCCGTCTCCATCAGCAGGCGCCCAGATGCCGTCACTGGCCGGCTCGCTCTGTACCAGCGTAGCGAGCAGCTTCAGGTCCATGGAGAAACCGGTGGCGGGGCGTGCCCGACCAAAGGCCTGGCCGGTATCGTCATAGCGTCCGCCCTTGGCCAAGGCCTGGCCGTAGCCCGGCACGAACGCAGCAAACATCATCCCGGTGTGGTATTGGTAACCACGAAGTTCGGCCAAGTCGAAATAGAGCTCGACCTCGGGATGCTCTGCTGCAACTCCCTGATGCAGCGCCTTGAGTTGCGCCAAGGCCTCGCCCACTGCCGACGGAGCACCGGCAAAAGCTTCCCGCGCGCTGTCCAGTACTTCCGGCCCGCCATGCAGGCTACCAAGAGCCCGGAACATGTTCGCCAGCGCGGGATCGGACACGCTCGCCTCGACCTGCTCGGCCAAGGCGCCGGGTGACTTGAGCTCCAACGCTTCGAACAGCGCACGCTCCTGGTCGGGTTCCAATTCGGCCACCTGTACCAGGCTACGATAGATGCCGATGTGACCCAGTGCCAAGTGCAGCTCGACCGCGCCGGCTGCCTTGAGGCTCAAAAGCGCCAAGCGCAGAATCTCGAGATCCGCTTCCAGGCCGGCGTGGCCGAACAGCTCGACGCCGACCTGCACCGGGCTGCGCCCTCCCTGATGCTGGTCGGCCTTGGCCCGCAGCACGTTGGTGCAATAGCACAACCTGGCCGGCCCCTGGTGATGCATGGAGTGTGCGTCCATGCGCGCCACCTGCGGCGTCACGTCGGCACTCACCCCCATCAGGCGACCGGTGAGTTGATCGGTCAGCTTGAAGGTCTGCAGGTCCAGGTCGGTGCCGGTGCCGGTCAACAGGGAATCGAGGAATTCCACCGGGGGCGGCATCACCTGATCGTATCCCCAACGGTAATAGAGATCGAGCAGCGTCCGGCGCAACTCTTCCATGCGGCTCGCCTGGGGCGGCAGCACTTCATCCATGCCGTCGGGCAGCAGCCAGCGGTCAGCAATGGTCATGTCGTCAATCCTGCAAGGCGTTTGGGCGGGCAAAAAAGACTCAATGGCAAAAATGGCCCACAAAAAAACCGGGCCACGCCCGGTTGACGGATTCTATCACGTTTGACGGTCGGTTGAACCCCTGCCCCAAGCAAGGAAGCCGGCTCGCTCTTCTGCGGCCGGCCTCCCCCAGGCTTACTCCTCGCTCTGGTCTTCCGCGCTGCGCAGGTAGCGGAAGAAGTCGCTTGTCGGGTCGAGAACCAGCATGTCCCGCTCGCCGTCGAAGCTCTCACGGTAAGCCCCCAGGCTACGCCAGAAGCTGAAGAATTCAGGCGCCTGACCATAAGCTTCCGAGTAGATCTGTGCCGCCTCGGCATCACCTTCACCGCGCAGGGTCTCGGCCCGCTCCGAGGCCTGGGCCAGCAGTACCTGACGACGTCGGTCGGCGTTGGCGCGAATGCGCTCGGCTTCTTCCTGCCCCTGGGCTCGCCACTCGCGGGCCTCGCGCTCGCGTTCCGAACGCATGCGTTCGTAAACGGCGGCCGAAACGTCTTCGGGCAGGTCGATGCGTTTGACCCGTACGTCGTGGATTGCCACGCCCAGTTCTTCACGCAGCAACTCGTCGAGCTCCTGAGTCGGCCCCGACATCAGATCGTCGCGGCGCTCGGCGATGATCTGCTGCAGGTCCAGGCGCCCGAACTCGTTACGCAGGCTCTCGTCGACACGCGGCTGGATCAGGCGAACCGCCATCAGCTCGTCACCCGCCGTTGCCTCGTAGAAACGCGTGGGATTGATCACCTGCCACATGACGTAGGAGTCCACGATCACCGCCTTCTGCTCTTGCGTCAGGTAGCGGCTGGGATCGGTATCCAGGGTCCGCACCCGGATATCGAAGTTATGGACCGTCTGGGTGATCGGCACCTTGGCGTGCAGCCCTGGCTGGATGTCCTCCTGGACGACCTCGCCGAAACGCAGCTTGACGGCAAGCTCAGTCTCGTCGACCACATAGAGACTATTGCTGGCGAGCCAGGCCACGGCAGCCAGGCCGCCCACGATGATCAATGAACGATTGTTGATCATTTAGCGCCCCTCCCTGCGGATGCCACCGTTATTGCTGCTCTGTTGCGTCGAGGACGAGGTGCGCAGGCGTTCGAGCACGCGCGGGTCGAGTTCGCCACTTTCACCGCGATCCGCCTCGCCGGCGCCTTCGCCACTCGCTCCTCCGGGTCGCTGATCGAGGGGCAGGTACATGAGCGGCGCATCTTCACTCACGTCGACAAGCACTTTGGGCGTGCGTCCGAAGACGTCGGCCATGGCGTCGATGTAGAGGCGTTCGCGCATGATCTCCGGGGCATTGCGATACTGAACCAGCAGTGCGTTGAAGCGGTTGGCCTGACCCTGGGCCTCGGCCACCACCGACTCGCGATAACCCTGGCCCTGCTCGATCAGGCGCTGGGCCTGGCCTTGAGCCGTCGGGATGATGGCGTTGGCGTAGGCAATGCCTTCGTTGATGGTCCGCTGGCGATCCTCGCGGGCCCGTATCACATCGTCGAAGGCATCGATGACCGGGCCCGGCGCCGATGTCGACTCGATATTGATGGTTTGCAGGCTGATGCCGGTACCGTAGCTGTCCAGGTAGGATTGCAGGCGGCTCGCAACGGAGCTGCCGAGGATCTCGCGGCCGGATGTCAGGATATCGATCATCGCGGTGCCGCCGACCACGTGGCGCAGGGCACTATCCAGCGCATTCTCGATGGCCAGCTGGGGATTGCGCACGTTGAGCACGAAATCCTGCGGACTTGCCACCTGATACTGAGCCGAAATCTCCACCTCGACGATGTTCTCGTCGCGGGTCAGCATCGACTGGGTCTGGGTCAACGAACGCACACGGGTCACGTTGACCATACGCACGTCGTCGATCAGCGGCGGATTCCAGTGCAGGCCGGGGCCCACCACGTTCTGGAATTCACCGAAGCGCAGCACAACGCCACGTTCCGCCTGGTCGACCAGATAGAAGCCCATCGCCCCCCAGATACCCAAGGCAATGATGAGCAACAGACCGGGTAGCGCAAAGGTATTGCGAGGACGCCCCCCGCCCTTGCCGCCACGACCGCCGCCACCCTTGCCGCCGCGGCCACCGAGCATGTTGTTGAGCTTGTCCTGAAACTTCTTCAGGGCCTCGTCAAGGTCGGGTGGTCCCTGGTTGCCCCCACGATTACCACCGCCGCCGCCATTGCCACCGCCGCGCCGGCCCCCGCCACTCCAGGGGTCATGTTGGTTGCCGCCACCCGGCTCATTCCAAGCCATACGTCGTCTCCACTCTGCGTTACCCCCCGCCGGCGTCTCGATCGGCCGCATGGGGAAATCGGTTGCTATCCTGTAAAGACACCCGAGGGCGTCTGGTGCCGTTGTTGTCAGGGAAACCGGTCAAGCCGGCCAGGACAACCGCAGTTGTCAGGCATCCCATACCGGCCGCTGGTGCAGCTCGGACGGCAGGTAATCCTCCGCCCGCTCTCCCAACCGGGCCATCAACTGCAGAAAATCGCGGCGCGGCAAGCGCACCTCGAGCCGCACCTTTCCGCCCTCTTCGAAGTGTTCTTCTCGTACGGCACCAAGCTCGTGCAGGCCCGCCCTCAGGCGGCCCTGCTGCGGTGCCAGGCACACGCTGAAATCGATGACATCCTCGGCCAGGCATTCCGAGAGGGCCTGGCCGAGCAGCTCCAGTCCACGCCCATCGCGTGCCGACAGCCACACCACTTCGGGCCGGCCCTGTCCGTCACGCTCAATCCGTGGCGCACTGTCGAGCAGATCGATCTTGTTCATTACCTTGAGCATCGGCACATCGAGCGCGCCGATTTCGTCGAGTACGCCTTCGACCTGGGCCACATTGAGCTCGCGATCGGGATCGGCGGCATCGATCACGTGCACCAGCAGCGACGCCTCGGCCGCCTCCTGGAGCGTGGCCTGAAAGGCCTCCACCAGCTTGTGGGGAAGATGCCGGATGAATCCCACGGTATCTGCCAGCACCACCGAACCGACGTCGCTGACTTCCAGTCGCCGCAGAGTCGGGTCGAGCGTAGCGAACAACTGGTCGGCCGCATAGACCTCGGACGAGGTCAACGCGTTGAACAGGGTCGACTTGCCGGCATTGGTATAGCCAACCAAAGACACACTGGGGATCTCCGCCCGAGCCCGCGCACGACGGTTCTGACTGCGCTGGCTGCGCACCTTGTCGAGCCGCTTGTGGATTGCCTTGATGCGCGCCCGCAGCAGCCGGCGGTCGGTCTCTAGCTGCGTCTCACCGGGACCGCGCAGGCCGATACCGCCTTTCTGCCGCTCCAGGTGAGTCCAGCCACGTACCAGTCGGGTGGACATGTACTCCAGCTGGGCCAGCTCGACCTGCAGCTTGCCCTCGTGGGTACGCGCCCGCTGAGCGAAGATATCGAGTATCAGCCCTGTGCGGTCCAGCACCCGGCACTTGAGCTCCCGCTCCAGGTTGCGCTCCTGGGAAGGGCTCAGGCCATGGTTGAAGATGACGAGTTCGGCACCATGCACCTTCAGCGCCTCACGCAGTTCCTCCAGCTTGCCGCTGCCGATGAAGGTGCGCGAATCGGGCCGATGCCGGCTGCCGGTAAGCAGCATGGCCGGCTCGGCACCGGCGGAACGGACCAGTTCCAAGAACTCGCCCGGATCCTCGCGTTCGCGCTCGTCCCTGGAAATCGACATGGACCAGTACAGCCGTTTCGCCGGCATCGGGTCGTTCAAAAAACAATCAATACCTCACGCGTTGCTGTCCGGCTGAGCCGCAGGATCCTGCGGCGGTAGCCGCACATTGCGCGAAGGCACCACAGTGGAGATGGCGTGCTTGTAGACCATCTGACTGACGGTGTTGCGCAACAGGATCACGAACTGATCGAACGACTCGATCTGTCCCTGCAGCTTGATGCCGTTGACCAGGAAAATAGAAACCGGAATGCGCTCCTTGCGCAGGATGTTCAGGTACGGGTCTTGAAGGGACTGCCCTTTGGACATGTTACCTCTCCCTAAATCATTCTAATGTGGGGTGGAATTGTGTTCTTGCTCGGCTGGTCACCCGGCCACTCGAAGCCAACATCTTACGCTAAGAGCCCGATTCACGCACGAATTTCAGGACATCGTCCAACGCTGTCCGGCTCAGGCTATCGACCCAGTGTAGCCCCGGCCAACTGCGCAGCCAGGTCAGTTGACGCTTGGCCAACTGCCGGGTCGCCACGATCGTCCGGTGACGCAACTGCTCGAGATCACCCTGACCGTCGAGGTATTCCCATACCTGACGATAGCCCACGCTCTTCATCGACGGCAGCCTTGGATGCAGGTCTCGACGAGCCCTCAGCGTCTCGACTTCGGCGATGAGACCGGCATTCAGCATGACCTCGAAGCGTGCGGCGATCCGCTCATGCAAGACAACACGATCGAAAGGCGCGAGTCCTATCGACAGCACTTCCCAAGGGAAGGTTTCAGGTTGTTGCCGTTTCCATAGTTCGGTTAGCGTCGTGCCGCTGGACCGATATACCTCCAATGCCCGCATCAAACGCTGCGGATCGTTGGGGTGAATGCGCCGGGCCGACTCGGGGTCGACCCTGGCGAGTTCGGCATGCAGCCCGGCCAGGCCGCTTCCCTCGACCTCTCGTGCCAGCTCGGCACGTATCGCCGGGTCAGCCGCCGGCAGGTTGGCCACGCCCTCGAGTAAGCGTTTGGCGTACATCATGGTGCCCCCCACCAGCAGCGGGATTCGCCCGGCCGCGGTGATTCGCCGCATCTCGCGGCGTGCATCCTCACGGAAATCGGCCGCCGAGTAGGGCTCGGCCGGGTCGCGGATATCGATCAGCCGATGGGGAGCACGCGCCAACTCTTGCGGCGACGGCTTGGCGCTGCCGATATCCATGCCGCGGTAGACCATGGCTGAGTCCATGCTGATCAGCTCACAGTCGAGCCGCTCATGCAGGGCGATCGCCAGGTCGGTCTTGCCGGCGGCGGTCGGTCCCATCAGCAGAATGGCGAGAGGGCGTCGTGCAGACATCCGTGATGTTTCCTTACTGCCCGCGCAGGAACAGGCGATCGAGTTGCTTGAGTGACATCTCGGTCCAGGTGGGGCGACCATGGTTGCATTGGCCGCTACGCTCGGTGCGTTCCATGTCCCGTAGCAAGGCGTTCATCTCGGCTGTGGTCAGGCGCCGATTGGCGCGCACGCTCCCGTGGCAGGCCATGGTGGCCAGCAGCTCGTCGATGCGGGCCTTTAGACGGTCGGAACGGCCGTACCGCTCCAGGTCGCTCAGCATGTCGCGGATCAGCGGCTCGACATCGGCATCGGCCAGCAGCGCCGGCACCTGGCGCACCAGCAGGGTCTCGGGGCCAGCCACGTCGAGCTCGACCCCCAGGCGACTGAAGGCATCGCGCTCGGCTTCGGCGGTGGCCACCTCGGCATGGCTGGCCGCCATCGACACCGGCACCAGCAGCGGCTGCGCTTCCAGCGCCCCGCCATGCACCTGGTTTTTCATGCGCTCATAGACGATACGCTCGTGGGCGGCGTGCATGTCGATGATGATCATGCCCTGGGCCGTCTGCGAGAGGATGTAGATACCGTGCAGCTGGGCGATGGCAAATCCCAGCGGCGGCATCCCGCTGCCCTCTTCCGCTGCGGGCAATGCCGACGACTCCGCCACGGCCGAGCCTTCTCGCACCGGCTGCAGTGCCATGCCGCGCCCCGCTTCACCATCGGCAGGCTGGGGCGTGAGCAGGTGTTCCTCGTGTTCGGGATGCAGCGCGCGGTAGCCGCTCATGAAGGCGCGTACGCGATCGGCCGTGACTCGCTCCGCCTGATCGTTCGTCTCATGCATCCTGATGGGCTGCTGCTGCCAGCGTCCGGCAGGCTCATGCACCGCCCCATCGCTACCGGAACTCTCGGCAAAGCCCACCTCGTCATCGGCGCCGTCATCCTGCCCCCCCGGCCGCGCCTCGGCCAGCGCCCGGTGCAGGCTGGAGAAGAGAAAATCGTGGACCAGGCGGCCATCGCGAAAGCGTACCTCGTGCTTGGTTGGATGAACGTTGACATCCACTACCGCGGGGTCGACCTCCAGGTAAAGCACGAAAACCGGATGCCGCCCGTGGAAAAGCACATCGCGATAGGCCTGGCGAATGGCGTGCGCCACCAGCCGGTCACGTACCACGCGACCATTGACAAAGAAGTACTGTTGGTCGGCCTGGGCGCGGGAGTGTGTCGGTAGGCCGACCCAGCCCCACAGACGCAGGCCGCCCGCTTCCAGATCGAGATGCAGGGCGTTATCGAGGAAGCCCTTGCCCAACAGTGCAGCGATGCGCCGCTCGCGGCGAGCGGCGTCATCACCCGCCGACAGCTGGTGCACGGTCTTCTGGTTGTGACGTAGCACCCAGCCAATGTCATAGCGCGACAGCGCGAGACGACGGAAAGCTTCCTCCACGTGACCGTACTCGGTCTTCTCGGTGCGCAGGAACTTGCGCCGTGCCGGGGTGTTGAAGAACAGGTCGCGTACTGTGACAGAAGTGCCCCGCGGATGCGGTGCCGGGCTGACGCGGGGCTCCATCTGGCGCCCTTCGGCCACCACGCGCCAGCCGCTGCGCGGATCGTCCTCGACGTTGGCGACGAGCTCGAGGCGCGAGACCGAGCTTATGGACGCTAGCGCCTCGCCGCGAAAACCGAGGCTGGCCACTCCCTCGAGATCCTCCAGCGAGGCGATCTTGCTGGTGGCATGGCGCGACAAGGCCAGCGGCAGGTCGTCCTCGGCGATCCCGCTGCCGTCGTCGCGCACGCGAATCAGCCGCGCCCCGCCTGACTCCAGTTCCACCTCGATACGGGTGCTGCCGGCATCGATGGCGTTCTCGACCAGTTCCTTGACCACCGACGCAGGGCGCTCCACCACCTCGCCGGCGGCGATCTGGTTGGCGAGCCTGGGGTCGAGAACGCGTATGCGCCGGGTTTCGTCGACTACCGTCATGAGCGGGGAATCCGTAGTACCTGTCCGACGCGGATCACGTCGCCATTGAGTTCGTTGGCCTGCTTGAGCTGGGCCACCGGTACGCCGTGCCGTGCGGCGATCTGCGACAGGGTATCGCCCGGCTGGATACGGTACTCGTTGCCGGAGGGCGTACGCTGGTTGTCACGCTGCCAGGCCAGCAGGCTGGCCGGCGGCGGGTTACTGTGGAAGTGCGCCTGTATACCCTCGAAAATGGACTCGGACATTCGCTGCTGATGGCCCGAGTCGCTCAGACGACGCTCTTCGTCGGGGTTGGAGATGAAGCCCGTCTCGATCAGCAGCGAGGGGATATCGGGCGACTTCAGGACCATGAAGCCGGCCTGTTCGACCCGCGACTTGTGCAGGCGATTGACGCGCCCCAGCTGGTCGAGCACCTGCCCACCGATGGCCAAGGAGTCGTTGAGTGTGGCGGTCATGGTCAGGTCGAGCAGCACGCCACGCAGTACCTCGTCCTTGTCGTTGAGCGATAGATTGCCATCCACGCCACCGATCAAGTCGGCCTGGTTCTCGCTCGCCGCCAGCCATTGGGCGGTTTCCGAGGTAGCGCCACGCTGGGACAGCGCGTAGACGGAGCTGCCGTTGGGTCGTGGGCTATTAAAGGCGTCGGCATGGATCGAGACGAAGAAATCGGCCTTCTGCTCGCGCGCGATTCGGGTTCGCTGGCGCAGCCCGACGTAGTAATCGTCGTCGCGAATCATCACCGCTCGGAAGCCCTCGGTATCATCGATCAGGCGCTGCAGGCGTCGGGCGATCTCCAGTACCACGTCCTTCTCCCGCGTACCGCTGGGACCGATGGCACCTGGATCCTCGCCGCCATGGCCGGCGTCGACGGCAATGATGATATTGCGGCGAGGATGCGGCGCCGCAGGCTGCTGTGCCACCACCTCTGGGTCGATGCGGGAAGATTCGCCGGCAGCCTCTCCGCGGTGTCGATTGGCGGCGATCTCCTGTTCGCGGATCATCGCCTCGATCGGGTCGATGGGGTTCTGCACCGCGCTCTCGCCGGGGTACTCCATGTCGACCACCAGGCGATGGCCGTACTGCTCGTTGGGCGGCAAGGTAAAATGGCGCGGCTCCACTTCGCGCGATAGATCGAGTACTACGCGCAGGCCGCCGCCGTCGCGAACCCCGCTGCGTACCGCGGTGATGGCGCTGCCTTCAAGCTCCATGCTCGCGAGGTCGGTATCGAGTCTACTCTGGTCGAGGTCGATCACCAGCCGCCGCGGGTTGTCCAGCGTGAAAATGTTGGCCTCGGCATGGTCGGAGAGATCGAACACCAGCCGTGCATGATCCGGCGCCGCCCACAGGCGAATATTATCCACCTGAGCTGCCTGGGCGGGTACGGCGGGTACAGCCAGAGCAGTCAGCAACGTCCAGGCCAGCAGCAGGTGGCAGCGGACCGCTCGCCCGACAGGACCGATGGGCAGATATCGCGTACTCATCACGGTGTTTCACGCTCTCCGTCGCTGATCATGTCGGCAAGAGTGGCATCCCGCGCCAGTGCCTCGAGCACCGACCGGCCATGCTCGGTATGGGCCTCGAGCCAGGCCGATCGGCCGTTACCAGCGAGTGACAAGGCTACCGTCAGGTCGGGCGTCGGCAGCCAGCCTTCGCCTCGGCTGGGCCACTCGACGATGCACAGGGCATCGTCGGCGAACAGGTCGCGCCCACCGATGAACTCCAGCTCCTCGGGATTGCCCAGGCGGTAGAGATCGAAGTGATAGACCCTCCCTCCTTGCGATTCGTAGGGCTCGACCAGCGTGTAGGTGGGGCTCTTGACCGCTCCGGCATGGCCGTGGGCACGCAGGATGCCACGGGTGAGCGTCGTCTTGCCCGCGCCCAGCTCGCCCTCGAGATAGATGCGTCCTCGCCCCTTCAGGGCTCGGCCCAGGCACTGCCCGAAGACTACCTGACGGTCTTCGTCATCGAGTCTTATGCGCATCATGGCCCCCTGCAAGCGAATGAAACCCCGGCTCGAATCCAGGGTTGACGATAACTCGGGCATAGGATGCCAGATCGGCAGCCAGCAGACCACGCTCCCCCGCGTCGCGTACCGCCATGTCGGCCGCCAAGGCATGAATCATGACACCGAGCCTTGCCGCCGTTTCCAGCGGTAGACCTTGAGCCAGCAGCGAGCCGAGAATGCCGGTGAGAACGTCGCCCATACCCCCCGAGGCCATGCCCGGGTTGCCATAAGGGCACACTGCCATGCCATCCGGGCCCGCCACCAGGCTGCCGGCGCCCTTGAGTATCGCCACGCCGCCATAGCGCTGCTGCAACTCGCGCACCGCCGCGGGCCGGTCGGCTTCCACTTCCGCCGCACTCAAGCCCAGCAGGCGACCCGCCTCGCCTGGGTGGGGCGTCAGGATCCAGTCGTCACGTCGCTGGCCGCTAAAATGCGAGGCCAGCAGGTTGAGGCCATCGGCATCCACCACCAGCGGTCCGGACTCAGCCAGCGCCGCCTGCAGCATGCCCTGCCCCCAGGCGTCCTGCCCCAGCCCGGGCCCGATCACAATGACATCAGCCTTGCCGGGCAGGTCGCCAAGCTCGGCGGCGCCGCGCAGGCCGTGCACCATCACCTCGGGGCGGTAGGTCAGGCAGGCGGTGACATGCTCGGGTGCCGTGGCAAGGCTGACCTTGCCGGCTCCCAGGCGCGCCGCCGCCTCGCTGGCCAGCAGTGCCGCGCCGCCGAAGCCCGGCGCACCGCCAAGCACCAGCACGTGCCCCATGGCCCCCTTGTGGGCATCGCGACTGCGCGGTGGCAACCATACTCTCAGCAGATCCTGATCGAGCAGTTCCGCAGCCGGCGCCAAGTCGGCATGACTGCGCGCATCGACGCCCAAGGCGCGAAAGTGAACCTCGCCGGTCAGCGCCGGTGCGCGACCGGTATGCAGGCCGATCTTGTCGCCGATGAAAGTGACCGTGCGCGTGGCACGCACCGCCATGCCGAGCTCGGCGCCGGTATCGGCGGCGAGTCCGGAGGGAATGTCGATGGCCAGTACCGGCAGACCGCAAGCATTGACTGCTTCGATGGCGTTGCGGAATTCGCCCCGAACCTCCCCGCCCAATCCAGTGCCGAGCAGCGCATCGACGACCACTTCGCCGGAAAAAGCGATTCCCTTGGACCAGGGCTCCAGGCCGACGCCCGCCGCCGTGGCCATCTCGGCGGCGCGCGCCGCGTCGCCTTCCAATGCCGATATCGGCTTGAGCGTGATGCGCTGGACCTCGACCCCGGCGACAGACGCCAGCGCGGCCAGAACATGGCCGTCACCGCCATTATTGCCACCGCCACACAGCACCGTGATCCGCTTCACGCCGGGCCAGCGTGACTTGAGACTTTGCCACGCCGCCGTGGCGGCCCGCTGCATCAGCGCGAAGCCTTCGATCCCGGCGGCGATGGTGCGTCGATCGAGTTCGCGCACCTGCTTGGCCCGATAGAGCGGGCGCAGCACGACCTGTGGTTCCTCGGAACGATTCCCGGACATCCAGTGTCTCCCCTGCCAGCATTGCTTTATCATTGGGAGTGTAAGCGCCGTGGCGCGCTCGCCAATCCCCCCGCTGTGTATTTGCCCGGTTTTTTCTCGATCATGCCCCATCCCGCGACCCTGGACGACAACGAGCTGGCCGAGTTGGCCACGACCATCAAGACCTGGGGCCGCGAGCTTGGCTTTCAGCAGGTGGGTATTGCCGATATCGACCTGGCCGAAGACGAGCGCCACCTGCAGCGCTGGCTCGACGCCGGCTACCAGGGCGAAATGGGGTTCATGGCCAAGCACGGCACCAAGCGCACACGGCCGAAAGAGCTCCTCCCCGGGACGCTGCGTGTCGTCAGCGTGCGCCTGGATTACCTGCCCGCCGAGGTCGAAAGCGCCAAAGTACTGGGCCAACCGGAAACCGCCTATGTCTCACGCTATGCGGTGGGCCGCGATTACCACAAGCTGATGCGCAAGCGGCTGGCGACACTGGCCCAGTGGATCGAGGAAAAGGCCGGCCCCTTCGGCTATCGCGCCTTCGTCGATTCGGCACCCGTCATGGAACGCGCCCTGGCGCGCAAGGCTGGGCTCGGCTGGGTGGGCAAGAACGCCATGTTGCTCAACCCCCGAGCTGGCTCGCTGTTCTTCCTCGGCGAACTTTATGTCGACCTGCCGCTGCCCGTCGATCCTCCCTTCGAGGCCGAACACTGTGGCAGCTGCAGCGCCTGTCGCACGGCCTGCCCCACCGACGCCATCGTCGAGGACAAGGTGGTCGACGCCCGCGCCTGCATCTCCTACCTCACCATCGAACTGTTCGGCAGCATCCCCGAGCGCTTCCGCGAGGCCATGGGCAACCGCGTGTTCGGCTGCGACGACTGCCAACTGGTCTGCCCCTTCACTCGCTTCGCCCGCGCTACGGCAGAGGACGACTTCGCCCCACGCCACGACCTCGACCGCGCCAGCCTGGTGTCGTTGTTCGGCTGGGGCGAGGATGAGTTCCTCGACAAGACCGCCGGCAGCCCGATACGGCGCATCGGCTACGAACGCTGGCTGCGCAACCTGGCGGTGGGCCTGGGCAACGCGCCCTGGAGTGAGGCGGTGGTGGCCGCCTTGCACGCTCGCCTCGCCTACCCCTCCGATCTAGTGCGCGAGCACGTGCGCTGGGCGCTCGAGCGGCAGCGCGAGAAGCGTGGCAGGCTGATTGCTAGCCAAGCCTAGCGACACACGAGTTGCCACTGTTCAAGGCGTCAACGGTAGCGGCGCCGGGGACAGGGCGAAGCAGAGGTCTTTTGCCATGGATGGCAAAAGTAGCGCCCAAGGATGGGTTCACAGCGCCTCTGCGAAGCCCTGTCGACGGAGTAGCCGCGGGATCACTCCTCTTCGTCGCGCTCGCTGCCCGCCAGACGCAGGAACGTAGTGCGATAGTGCGCCAGCTCGGCCAGCGATTCGCGAATATCGTCTAGCGCCTGGTGCGTGTTGCGCTTGCTGAAGCCGGCCAGCGCGCCCGGGTTCCAGCGCTTGGCCAGCTCCTTCAGGGTCGAGACATCCAGGTTGCGGTAGTGAAAGAAGCCCAGCAGTCCGGGCATTTCGCGCTCGAGGAAGCGCCGGTCCTGATGCACGCTGTTGCCGCACATGGGCGAGGAGCCCGAGACTACGTATTGCTGCAAGAATTCGAGAGTCTGTCGCTCGGCCTCGGCGGTATCGATGCGGCTCTGCTTGACCCGCTCGACCAGGCCAGATTCTCCATGGGTCTTCTGATTCCAGTCATCCATGGCCGCAAGCAGGTCGTCGGACTGGTGCACGGCAAGCACCGGGCCTTCGGCGATGAGGTTGAGGTCGCTGTCGGTGATCAGGGTGGCCACCTCGATGATGCGCTCGCGCTCGGGCTCCAGCCCGGTCATCTCGAGATCGATCCACACCAGCAGATCCTCGCGTGGCGCGGAAGTATTCGGCATTGGGACAAGCTCCAGGTTGAAGGGCGCAGCAGGACAGGCCGGGCCACGCTGGGTACAATGCCTCTATTGTAACGATCTTCGAGCGCCCATGAGCAAACGCAAGCTAAGTCGCCAGCAGCGCTGGCGGATCGAAAAGGTTCAGGCCGAGCGGTCTCGGCGCGCCGAGCAGCGCGACGCCCAGGACACGCAGAAGCTCGCCGCCGGCAAATACGGCCCCGAGCGGCCCGGGCGCGTCATTGCTCATTACGGACGCACTCTCGACGTGCAGGGCGACGCCGACGAAGCGACCGTACGCTGCCATCTGCGTGCCAATCTGGAAGGGCTGGTGACCGGTGACCGAGTCATCTGGCGCGCCACTTACGACGACGAGGGCAACGCCGTGGAAGGCGTTGTCGTGGCGCGCAGCGAACGCCAGAATGTGCTCGAGCGTCCCGATCCTCGCGGTCAACTCAAGCCGGTCGCGGCCAATATCGATCAGATCCTGATCGTTTTTGCCGTTGAACCCGTTCCTCATCCCAACTTGATCGACCGCTACCTGGTAGCCGCCGAGGCCACCGGTATCGCTCCGGCGCTGGTGCTCAACAAGATCGACCTGCTGCCCACAGACGGCGGCGAGCTGCGCGACCTGCTGGCCCGCTACGAAGCGCTGGGGTATCCGGTGGTGACGACCACCACCGCCCGCGACGATGGACTCGATGCCCTGCTGGAACGACTGAGCGGGCGCACCTCGGTATTCGTCGGCCAGAGCGGCGTGGGCAAGTCGTCGCTGATCGACCGCCTGCTGCCCGATGAATCGTTGCGTATCGGCGAGCTGTCGAAAGATTCGCGCAAGGGTACCCATACCACCACCACGGCACGCCTCTACCGGTTGCCCGCCGCCGACGACGCCGAACTGATCGACTCGCCGGGGATCCGCGAATTCGGCCTGGTTCACCTGGACGAGCAGCAGGTCGCCAAAGGTTTCATCGAGTTTCGCGACCTCCTCGGCCGCTGCCGCTTTCGCGATTGCCGCCACCGCCAGGAGCCGGGCTGCGCCCTGCTCCTGGCGGTGGAGCGTGGTGATATTCACCCTCAGCGTTTTGCCAGCTATCGCCATATCGTCGATAGTCTCAGCGAGACCTGATCAGGCCCGCATTGCAATATAGAGGATAAGGAGAGCGCCATGAGTTCCGAAGAGAACCTGCTGCCGCTGATCGTCGAACCCGAGCAGCTCGCGGACCACCTCGGCAATCCACAGCTGCTGATCGTCGATGTGCCGCTCAAGGCGGAGAGCTACGCGGAGGGACATGTCCCCGGCGCCGTCTTCCTCGAATTCGGCCGCCTGATGCGTGGCGAAGACGAGGTGCCCAACGAGGTGCCGAGCGTAGAGTCGCTGTCGCAGCTGTTCTCATCGCTCGGCCTGACCCGCGACAGCCATGTGGTGGCCTATGATGACGAGGGCGGCGGCTGGGCCGGGCGCCTGCTGTGGACACTGGAGCTGATTGGTCACACCCGCTACTCCTACCTCAACGGCGGCATCCACGCCTGGCGTCAGGCTGGCCAGCCCGTTTCCCATGAGCCGACCGCCCCCCAGCCGAGTGACTACGAGGCCGAGATCCTTCATCCCGACGTCGCCATCGATCGCTTCGAACTGCAGGAGCGCCTCGGTGAGAAGGGCTTTGCTATCTGGGACGCCCGCTCGCCGGAAGAGTACCGCGGCGAGAAAGGCGACAATCGCCAACTCGGCCATATTCCCGGTGCGGTGAACATGGAGTGGACCGAGGCCATGGACAAGGAGCGCGCCCTGCGCATCCGCGACTATGCCGAATTGGTCACCGAACTCGAGGCGCTGGGGCTCACGCCGGACATGGAAGTGGTTACCCATTGCCAAAGCCACCACCGCAGCGGCTTTACCTGGCTGGTGGGCAAGGCGCTGGGGTTCGAGAAGATGCGCGGCTACGCCGGCTCCTGGAAGGAGTGGGGCAACTGCGACGATACGCCGATCGAAAAGTAAGCTACGTCCTACCGACGCGTCCGCGTGAGGCGACTCGCGCGGTTGCCATCATGAGCTCAACGGAAGCCTTATCTTGTCTCTTGCCAAGTTCTTCGCCCTGATCCAGTACCCGATCCCCCACCACCTGCTGTCGCGGCTGGTGGGCTTGCTGGCCGAATGTCGCATCACCTGGCTGAAGAATGCGCTGATCTGCGCCTTCATCAAGGTCTTCGAGGTCGACATGCGCGAGGCCGCCGAGCCCGACCCCACGGTTTACGCTACCTTCAACGACTTCTTCACTCGCTCACTGAAGCCGCACGCCCGCCCCCTGGGCGAGGGCCTGCTCTGCCCCGCCGACGGCAATATTTCCCAGTTCGGCCCCATCGAGGCGGACCGCCTGCTGCAGGCCAAGGGGCATCGCTTCTCGGTCGTCGACCTGTTGGGCGGTGACACCGAGGCGGCAAGGCGTTACAGCGGTGGCAGCTACGCCAACGTCTATCTCTCGCCCAAGGATTACCACCGCGTGCACATGCCGCTGGCCGGCACCCTGACCGAGATGGTCTACGTACCGGGGCGGCTGTTCTCGGTGAACTCGGCCACGACGGACCACGTGCCTAACCTGTTCGCCCGCAACGAGCGCCTGGTGTGCCATTTCGATACCGAGCACGGGCCCATGGCGGTGGTGCTGGTGGGGGCGATGATCGTAGCCGCCATCGAGACGGTATGGGCCGGCCAGATCACGCCGCTCTCGGGCCAGGTGCAACGCGTGCGTTTCGACAAGCCGATTCGCCTCGAGCGTGGCGCTGAGATGGGCCGCTTCAAGCTCGGCTCCACGGTGGTGATGGCCTTCGCCGGCAAGGTCGATTTCGACGCCGGCCTGGCGCCCAAGACAAAGGTCTCCATGGGTCAGTCGCTGGGCGGCTTTCCTAACCGCGGTGGTGAATTCTTCTAAGCGCAGCCTGTGCTAGCAATTGGGCGTGGCGAAAGCCATGACTTCGGCCACGCTCGTCTTGCCCAGGGCAAGTTGGACCAGCCGGTCGATGCCCAGTGCTATGCCGCTACATCCCGGCATGCCATGCGCCAGTGCCGCCAGTAGGCGCTGGTCGACATCCACCTGGGGCAGCCCCAGACGACGCCGGGCGAGATTGTCCTCGGCGAAGCGGGCAGCCTGCTCGTCGGCATCGATGAGCTCATCGTAGCCGTTGGCGAGCTCCAGCCCGGCGAGGTAAACCTCGAAGCGCGAGGCGACCCACTCGCCATCCTGCGGGTCGCGATGGCGCCGCGCCAGCGCTGCCTGGCTTGCCGGGTAGTCCACCACCACGTCAAGGCCCTCACGCCCCAGGCCAGGCTCGATGGCCAGGCTCATCAGCAGGTCGAGGCAGTCGTCGCGCCCGGCATCGTTCATATCGAGCCCACCATGTTCGCCAGCAACGCGACGCAGCATATCGAGCTCGACGGTAAAGGGATCGAGCCCCAGCGTCTCGCAGAACAACTCGCGATAGCGACGGTGGCGCAGCGGCCCTGGATCGCGACTCAGCACCGCTTGGATCAGCGCGGCCGTCTCGTCGATCAACTCATCGAGAGAGAAACCGGGGCGGTACCACTCCAGCATGGTGAACTCGATGTTGTGTCGGCCGCCCACCTCGCCGTCGCGAAAGCTGCGGGCAAGCTGGAAGATCGGCCCTGAACCTGCGGCCAGCAAGCGCTTCATGTGGAACTCGGGCGAGGTCTGCAGCCACAGCCGCTCGCACCCCGCCGGCGTGGTCGCTTTCAGCGACAGCGATGCCAGGTGCACGTCGGTGCTGCCGCCATGCCCCAGCACCGGCGTCTCTACCTCCAGCACGCCACGCTCGGCGAAGAATGCCCGCACCTCGCCCAGCAGCCGAGCCCGCTCGCGCAGCGTCTCGATACTCGCCGTGGGGCGCCAGCCAGTTGCCATGACAGGTCTCCAGAACGATGAAGGCCACGCCGAATCAGCGTGGCCTATGTGGAAGCGGTGGCAGAGTGCGGCTGTTCCGGCGACAGGCGCTTCGCGGAGGCGCTGTAAACCCATCCTTGGGCGCTACATTTGTCATCCATGACAAATGACCTCCGCTCCGGCCTGTCCCCAGCGCCGCAAGCTAGACTATCCTTTATGCTCTCGAGACATACTCACCAGAGCGAGTATCGACTTTCAGTACTTCACCCTGGTTAATGAACAGCGGCACCCGCACCACCGCGCCGGATGAGAGCGTGGCCGGCTTGGAGCCGCCCTGGGCGGTATCGCCCTTCAGGCCCGGATCGGTCTCGACCACTTCGAGCTCGATGAAGTTGGGCGGCGTCACGCTGATGGCGTTGTCGTTCCACAGGGTCACGGTGTAGGCCACCTGCTCCTTGAGCCATTTGACGGTATCGCCCAAAGCCTTCTTCTCGACGGCGTACTGCTCGAAGGAACCGTCGGTCTTCATGAAGTGCCACATGTCGCCGTCGTTGTAGAGATATTCCATCTCGAGGTCCACCACGTCGGCGCCTTCGAGGGATTCGCCCGACTTGAAGGTACGCTCCCACACACGACCGGTGATCAGGTTACGCAGCTTCACGCGGTTGAACGCCTGGCCCTTGCCCGGCTTGACGAATTCGTTCTCGACGATCGCACAGGGGTCGCCGTCCAGCATCACCTTCAGACCGCCCTTGAATTCGTTGGTAGAATAGTTAGCCATGTTTCCTCTCGAAAGATCGTGCGCGCCGCAGCAGGCTCTGGACGCGCAAATACCGAATCGACGAGGATTCGAGCCCTCGCCCCTTTGTGACTGGTGTGCCGCATGATAACCCGAAGCTCCGCCCTTTTGCAGAGACCGGATTCGCCAAGCGTTGACGTGACGCCCCTGACGCTTCCGAGCGCCTGGCAGACCCAACTGTCGCGAGCGATTCGCGACCCGCGCGAGCTGTGCCGACGGCTGGGGCTGGATGATGCCTGGCTTGCCGGCGCCGAGCGCGGCCACGCCCTGTTCGGGATACGCGTGCCGGAGGCGTTCCTGGCGCGCATGCGCCACGACGACCCGAGCGACCCCCTGCTGCGCCAGGTGTTACCGCTCGCCGCCGAGGGCGAGAGCGTCCCCGGGTACGTCACCGACCCCTTGGCCGAAGCCGAGCACACCCCCGGGCCGGGGCTGATTCACAAATACAACGGGCGAGTGCTACTGATCGCCAGCCCCGCCTGCGCGGTGAACTGCCGCTACTGCTTCCGTCGGCATTTCCCCTACGCCGACAACAGCCCCTCTCGCGCCCAATGGGAGCGCTCGCTCGAGACGCTGCGCAACGATCCAAGCATTCATGAAGCGATTCTCTCCGGCGGCGATCCGCTGGCCGCCAGCGACCGCCAGCTCGCCTGGCTGGTCGAGCGCCTAGAGGCGATTCCTCACCTCAAGCGGCTGCGCATCCATACCCGCCTGCCGGTGGTGATTCCCGACCGGGTCGACGACGCCCTGCTCGGCTGGCTCGGCGCCACCCGGCTGCAGAAGGTCGTGGTGTTGCATATCAATCATGCCCAGGAAATCGACGATGCCGTGTTCAACGCCTGCGCACGGCTCAAGCAGGCCGGCGTGACCCTGCTCAATCAGAGCGTGCTGCTGCGTGGCGTCAACGACTCGGTGGAGGCACTGGCCGAACTCTCCGAGCGGCTGTTCGAGGCGGGTATATTGCCTTATTACCTGCACGTGCTCGACCCGGTTACCGGGGCCGCCCACTTCGATGTACCAGACGAAGAGGCCCGCGAACTGGTCGCGGGCCTCAGAGAAGTACTGCCGGGCTTTCTGCTCCCCCGCCTGGTCAGGGAGATCCCGGGCGAGGCAAGCAAGAGGCCGCTGTGACCCGCCAGGCGGCGCTGTCGAGAAGCCCTTAGCAAGGGCGCTGTCACGAACAAGCCGGTCAGCGGCGATCGACAGGGAAGTCGATCGAGGACGTGCGCGTCTGCGACTGGCAAGAGGGAGCTTGTTCCAGTCCGACGCGTCGCCCGGCTTGAGAGAGACAGGGTTTCGCCCTTGCGTGGCGCCGGAGACAGCGTCGCCTGACGCCACGCTGCGGGCCGGTTACTTCACTTCACCTCTGCCAAGCTCTCCGCGGTCACATTGGCCGCCGCCGGCTCGTTGGAGACATGCCGGTTGATGGCGCTCATCACCGCCTTCATCGAGGCGCTGGTGATGCTCTCGTCGGTACCCACGCCGAACACCGCCTTGCCGTCGATGCGCACCTCGACGTAGGCGATCGCCTCGGCGTCTGCGCCCTGGCCGCGGGAGTGCTCGTGGTAGTCGATGATCTCCACGTCGTGACCGGCGGCTGCCAGGGCCTTGATGAATGCCGCCAGCGGGCCGTTGCCTTCACCGCTGATGGTACGCCGTTCGCCGTGCTCCTCGATGCTGGCTTCAAGCTGCACCTTGGGGCTGTCGGGCTCCGAGGAGAGGCGATGACTGGCCATTGCATAGGGCGAAGTACGCATCAGGTACTCGTCGGCAAAGGCCTGGTAGATCATCTGCGAGGTGATCTCCTTGCCGGTACGGTCGGCAACTTCCTGCACCACCTGGCTGAACTCGATCGAGAGCCGGCGCGGCAGCTCGATGCCGTGCTCCTGCTCCAGCAGGTAGGAGACCCCACCCTTGCCCGACTGGCTGTTGACGCGGATTACCGCCTCGTAGCTGCGACCCACGTCCAGCGGATCGATGGGCAGGTAGGGCACCTCCCACATGGCATCCGGATTGGCGCGCCGCTCGGTCATGCCCTTCTTGATGGCATCCTGGTGAGAACCGGAGAAGGCGGTGAACACCAGGTCCCCCACGTAGGGGTGGCGCGGGTGCACCGGCAGCTGGTTGCAGTACTCCACCTCGCGCATGATCGGTGTGATGTTGGAGAAGTCGAGCCCGGGGTGAACCCCCTGGGTGTAGAGGTTCATCGCCAGAGTGACGATGTCGACGTTGCCGGTGCGCTCGCCGTTGCCGAACAGGGTGCCCTCGACGCGGTCGGCACCGGCCATCACGGTCAGCTCGGCCGCTGCCACGCCGGTACCACGGTCGTTGTGCGGGTGCACGCTTACGATCAGGCGATCGCGGTTCTTGACGTTTCGGCAGAACCACTCCACTTGGTCGGCATAGTTGTTGGGCGTGGCCGCCTCCACCGTGGCCGGCAGGTTGACGATCATCTTCTTCTCGACCGTCGCCCCGTAGGCCTCCATCACCGCCTCGACCACCTCCTTGGCGAAGTCCATCTCGGTGGTGGTGAAAAGCTCCGGCGAGTACTGGAAGGTCCAGCTTGTCTCTGGCGCTTCGAGCATGCGGTGGCGGATCTGGGTGGTAGCGTCAACGGCAATACCGATGCACTCTTCCTTGCTGACGTTGAACACCACGCGACGGAACACCGGGTCGGTGGCATTGTAGACGTGGACGATGGCATTCTTCGCCCCTTTCAGCGCCTCGAAGGTGCGATCGATGAGATGCGGGCGCGCCTGGGTCAGCACCTGGATGGTGACGTCGTCCGGTATCTTGTCCTGCTCGATCAGTGCACGCACGAAGTCGAAATCTGTCTGCGACGCCGAGGGGAAGCCGACCTCGATCTCCTTGAAGCCAATCTTCACCAGCAGGTCGAAGAAGCGCTGCTTGCGCTCCTGATCCATGGGGTCGATCAACGCCTGGTTGCCGTCGCGCAGATCGACGCTGCACCACAGCGGCGGCGACTCGATACGTCGATTCGGCCATTGGCGGTCGGGCAGGTCGACGGCGACGAAGGAGCGGTACTTGGCGGAGGGGTTGTCGAGCATCATGGTGGCATTCTCCCTGGGCTGGCGGCGTTCAGAAACGACGACGCCCCGGCTGCATGGAGCATGCCGGGGCGTCGGAGCGATAGGCGAAACAATGGCCGCGACCGACAACGGTCACGACGCAACGGTAGACATGGCAGAAAACGCTTTGGATGGTTGACATTTCGGTACCTCGACTGACCTGGACAAGAATGCGATGCGCGACGCATCGCCCGGCGCTCAAAGGCCGGTTAGTAGTCGTAGGTTCAGGCTGAGGTAGCGGAATGTCGTGTTCATATGCTCTAGAAAATCAGTATATGCGGCGCTTGTCAAGGCGCGCTCCCGTTTTCCGCTTGGGTCTCGGCCAGCCGCCACCAGGCGAACAGCTCCTGAGGCACCGCTTCCTCGTCCACCGTCAGTAACCACAGCGAGGTGCCATTGGCATCCTCTACGCTCAGGCAGAGCCGGCGGCGGTCGGCGCCCGGAGCCTCCTTTTGCCCTGCTCCCGACTCCGCACTCGACAGTAAACGCCACAGCTCGTCTCGCTGTGCCTCGCTGTAGCGGGCACAGTGGATGCAGCGGGGCCGTGACAGGCCGGGGAAGTGCGCCACCCCGCCTTCGCGCCGCAGCCGGACAACGCTGGCCGGGGTCAACGGCGGCGGCTGGCTCACGTCAGCACTCCGACGCGACGCCAGCCCTCGCGTACCGCTGTCGCTTCCTGGCTCATGGCACCATAGCGGCGCTCGGCATTGTCCAGCGTCAGCGTGGCGAAGGCGGCAAAGTCGCTATCTTGTTCCAGGCGCCGGTCGACGAGGGTGTCGTACCAGATTCGGCCGGCACGCTCCCAGGCATGGCCGCCCAGCGCCATGGCCGTGAGATGGAAGGCACGATTGGGGATCCCCGAATTGATGTGTACGCCACCGCTGTCCGCTTCGGTCACCACGAAGGCGTCCATGTGATCGGGCTGAGGGTCGCGCCCCAACAAGGGGTCATCGTAGGCGGTACCCGGCCTGGCCATGGAGCGCAAGGCACGTCCAGCGACTCGTTCGGTGAACAGCCCCTTGCCGATCAGCCAGTCCGCCTCGTCGACGCTCTGCTCCAGTTGGTGCTGCCTGACCAGGCTGCCGAACACGTCGCACAGCGACTCGTTGAGCGCACCCGACTGGCCAACGTAGGCCAGTGCAGATTCATGCTGGATGACGCCATGGGTCAATTCATGGGCGAGAATGTCTAACGCGATAGTAAAACGGTTGAAGAGTTCGCCGTCGCCATCACCGAATACCATCTGCTGACCGTCCCAGAAGGCGTTCTCGTAATCGCGGCCGTAGTGAACCGTGGCCAGCAGGGCCATGCCTTCGTCGTCGATGGAGTGCCGCTCATAGACCTCCCAGAACAATCGGTAGGTCGCCCCCAGGCCGTGGTAAGCCTCGTCGACGGCGGGGTCGCCGCTGTCGCCCTCCCCTTCTTGTCTCACCAGCTTTCCGGGCAGGGCCTGCTGCTGCTCGGCGGAATGGACGTAGCGGGCCGACTCGCCGCGCCTGGCACTGCCCTGAGGGAGAAAGACAACCCCGGCACGAGCGCGGAACTGCTGATCGACTACCAGAGTATGCCGGGCACGCTCGCGCAAGTGGTTCGATCCAGCGCTGGCGATGCGCTCGAGCAGGTAGGGTGGAAGAAAGCACCTCACCCCGGCGGGTACCGAATCGGTCATCCTTTTCCTCTCCTTCACCATTCGGGTCGCCCATCGAGCCCGCTTGATTAGAGCATAGCGGAAGACTTACTTCTCACGCCTCTCCAGCATCGCTTCCATGCGTGCCAACTGGTCGCCCAGCGTCCGCACGTCATTGCGCAGGCCGTGCAGCTCGGCAGCCTCGCCCTCGCCGCTCTCCAACTGCACCTGAATGCTCTCCTTCTGCATCACGTCGAGCACGATGCCGATCATCATGTTGAGAAAGATGAAGGCATTGAGAAAGATGAAGGTGAGGAAGTAGATCCAGGCATAGGGGTAGTGCTCCATGGTCGGGTAGAGCACCGCGGTGGCCCAGCTCTCGAAGGTCGCAACCTGGAACAGCGTCAGCATGGCCAGCGAGATGTTCCCCCACAGCCTCTCGTCGACGCTGGCGAACAGGAAACTGCCGATGGCGCCGTAGATGTAGAAGATGATGAACATCAACAGCACCACATAGCCCATCCGCGGGATCGACTTGAACAGCGCCGTGATCAGCATGCGCAGTTCGGGGATCATCGAGACCAGGCGCAGCACGCGGAAGATGCGCAGCAGCCGCGCCAGCAGCACCATCTCCGAATCGTCCATGGGAATCAGGCTGGCGGTCACGATAAAGAAATCGAAGACGTTCCAGCCGCGCTTGAAGAAGTCGCGCAAACGCTTCTCCGCCGCCATGCGGATCAGGATCTCTACCAGGAAGAAGACGGTCACCGCCGTGTCGAGCAGCAGCAGCCACTCCTGTATGGGGCTGACCTCTTCCTCGTAGGTCTTGGCACCAATCAGCAGGGCCGAGACGACGATGATGGTGATTACCGTCAGCTCGAAGGCCTTGTGGGCGCGCAGACGCTCGAAGCGGTCGCGCCAGGTTTCGAAAGAAGCGCTCATTGGAAAATTCTCGAAGGTACCTAAACAGGAGCCGAAGTGACAGGAGTCGAACCACCGGCAGCAAACCAGGCGACACCAGCGGTCGAGGCGGCGTGATGGTATCACGAGCGTGAAACGAAGAGCGTACCCTGAATGGCGCCGACGGTTTCACCCGTCATTACGACAGCGAAACTTTTATTCACGCTCCCGACCTTGTCCCGTCGGTTGCGCGCTGCCTATTTTCAAGTCATCACGTGCAAAAGGAAAAGGAGTCCGGCACATGAGCGAAGAGAAGCAGCCACCGCAGGAGCAGTCCCACCAGCCAGGCGCCGAGTACAAGATGGATCCCAAGCCGGAGTATATCCGCGAGAGCTACCGTGGCGCCGACAAGCTCAAGGACAAGGTCGCGATCATCACCGGTGGGGACAGCGGTATCGGCCGCGCCGTCGCCGTGCATTACGCCCGGGAGGGTGCCGACTGCGTCATCGCGCATCTGGAGGAGGATACCGACGCTCGCGACACGCAATCCCTGATCGAAGCGGAAGGACGCCGCTGCCTGGTACTCAAGGGCGACGTGGGCGAGCCATCGTTCTGCCAGGAGATCGTCGACAAGACGCTACAGGAGTTCGGCAAGGTCAATATCGTCGTGCACAACTCGGCCGAGCAGTACGACTGGGACGACATCACCGACATACCCGACGACCAGCTCCAGCGTACCTTCCAGACCAACGTGTTCAGTCACTTCTATCTGACCAAGTCGGCCCTGCCGCATATGCACGAGGGAGATTCGATCATCTGCACGTCGTCGATCAACGCCTTCAAGGGCAACCCATCGTTGATCGACTATACCGCCACCAAGGGCGCCATCCAGGGCCTGGTACGCTCGCTGGCCAAGCCACTGGCCGAGAAGGGTATTCGGATCAATGCCGTAGCCCCGGGGCCTGTATGGACACCCCTGATCCCGGCCAGCTTCCCCGCCGAGAAGGTCGCCTCCTTCGGCGGCCAGGTACCGATGAACCGCGCCGGGCAGCCCTCCGAGATGGGGCCGGCGTATGTCTACCTGGCCTGCGAGGAGTCCTCGTACATGAGCGGACAGACGCTACACCTGAACGGCGGCGTGGTGCTCAACACCTGAGCGTGCCGCCAACCCGACAGCGCCCACCTGGAGGCACCAGGCGGGCGCTGTCTCGAGGGAGCAAGAGTAACGAGGCAGAGGAATAACGAGACTTCAGGTCGTGAGTTCCGTCGGAGCCAGCAGGCCAGCCAGCTCCTGCGCGTGAAGTGCCGCCTCGCGCCCGCGGGGGGTCAGATAGCCACCGTCGGCCTGGGTCACCAGGCCCTTGGCATGCAGCCGCGAGGCGGCGGCTACGGCCCCGGTAGCGGCGCTGCCGGCATGCACCTTGAGGCCTTCATGGGTAGTGTCGAGATTGTACAGGCAGAGCAGGTTGAGCTCTTCCTGCAGCTCGGCGGAGAAAAGCGCTTGGGCCATGGCGACCTCCGGTGTGATAGACCTTCGAGACAGGACTTTCAAGATAAGTCCTTCGGGACAGATCCTTCGAAGGTACGACACTTGCTCTCGTGGCACCAGTTTCGTCGTTCAACCCGCCCGGTCCTCGTCCTCAAGGTCACCTTCGCGATAGCCCATCAGGTAGAGCACGGCATCGATGCCCAGGGTCGAGATCGACTGGCGCGCCTGGCTGCGCACTAGCGGCTTGGCGCGAAAGGCGATGCCGAGCCCGGCGGTGGCAAGCATCTTGAGGTCGTTGGCGCCGTCGCCCACGGCGATGGTCTGCTCCATGGTCAGCCCCTCGCGCTCGGCGATCTCGCGCAGCAGCTCCGCCTTGCGGCTGGCATCGAGGATCGGCTCGCGCACTTCGCCGGTGACCTTGCCGTTCTCGATCACCAGCTCGTTGGCGTGAATCTCGTCGAAGCCGAGCTTGTCCTGGAGGTGGCGGGCAAAGTAGGTAAAGCCGCCGGAGAGAATGGCGGTGCGATATCCCAGCCGCTTGAGATGCTTCATCAGCCGCTCGACGCCATCCATCAGCGGCAGTTCCTCGGCGATCTCGGCCAGCACCGCTTCGTCGAGCCCCTTGAGCTTGGCCATGCGTTCGCGGAAGCTCTGCTGGAAGTCGAGTTCACCGCGCATGGCACGCTCGGTGACCGCCGCAACGTCTTCATAGACGCCGTGGCGCCGCGCCAGCTCGTCGATCACCTCGGCCTGGATCAGGGTCGAATCCATGTCGAAGCAGACCAGGCGACGATGACGGCGCCAGATCGAATCCTCCTGGAGCGCGATGTCGACGCCATGCATCGCGCCCAGGGCCAGCGCCTTCTCGCGCAGGCTGTCGAGATCGACCTCTTCGCCGCGCAGCCAGCACTCGACGCAGGAGCCGAATGGCGGCACACCGCCATCCAGCGGCTCGCGCCCGGAAAGCCGGTGGATCAATTCCACGGTGAGGCCGTGCTCGGCAGTGAGCGCGCCGACTTCGGCCAGTATGCCGGCCGGCAGGTGCGGTGCCAGCAGGGTAAGGATCAGCCGCGGCTGGCTGGCATGCGCGCTCCATCGCTGGTAGTCCTCGGCGCTGACCTGGATCGCCTGCACGTCAAGGCCCAGGCTGACGCCGGCCTCGCTGAGCGCGCCTTCCAGGTCGCTGTCGCGATCGAGCCCGACCAGCGCCTCCAGCGACACCATGCCGAAGGTCACGCTCTGGTTGATGTCGAGCAGCCGCGCGCCGCTGCGCGCCATGGCCTGGCCCAGGCCGGCCAGTTGGCCGGGTCGTGCCGCGCCGGTGGCGCGAATCAATAGTCGTCGTGTCATTCCCCACTCTCCAGCCGATCGACCTTCTGCAGGCCGCGCGGCAGCTTGCTGCCGCGTCGGCCGCGTTCGCCGCGATAATAATCCAGATCGGCATCCTTGAGGGTAAGGTGTCGCTTCCCGGCATGGATGACCAGCGAGGCTCCGGCGGGCAGCAGGGCGATATCGCGTACCAGCTCCTCGCGCCGGGCGGCACGCGCACCGGGGATGTCGATCATCTTGTTGCCCTTGCCCTTGGCCAACTCCGGCAACTGCTCCAGCGGGAACAGCAGCAGCCGTCCTTCGTTGGAGACCGAGGCCACCCAGACGTCCTCGCCTTCCGGTACGCGTATCGGCGCCATGACCCGGCAACCCTTGGGCACCGAGAGCACCGCCTTGCCCGACTTGTTCTTGCCGATCAGCTCCTCCAGCTTCGCCACGAAACCGTAGCCGCCATCGCTGGCGAGCAGGTAGCGGGTCTCGGGCGGCGCCAGCATCAACCCGGCCATATGGGCGCCGGCCACCACGTTGACTCGGCCGGTCACCGGCTCGCCCTGGCTGCGAGCACTGGGCAGGTTGTGAGCGGCCAAGGTGTAGGCGCGGCCGGTGTCGTCGAGCAGTACCAGCGGCTGATTGGTCTTGCCGCGCCCGGCCAGGGCGAAGCGGTCGCCTGACTTGTAGGAGAGCCCTTCGGGGTCGATGTCGTGCCCCTTGGCGGCACGAATCCAGCCCTTCTCCGAGAGCACCACGGTGATGGGGTCGGCGCCCATCAGCTCGACCTCGGAGAGCGCCTTGGCCTCCTCGCGCTCGACGATGGGCGAGCGGCGCTCGTCGCCATGCTCACGGGCCGCCTCGCGCAATTCCTCTTCGATCAGGTCGGTGAGCTTGGCCTCGCTGCCGAGCAGCGCCTTGAGGCGTTTGCGTTCGGCTTCCAGCGCGTCCTGCTCCCCGCGAATCTTCATCTCCTCGAGCTTGGCCAAATGACGCAGGCGCAGCTCGAGGATCGCCTCGGCCTGGCGGTCGGAAAGACCGAAGGCTTCCATCAACGCACTCTTGGGCTCGTCCTCCTCGCGGATGATGCGGATCACCTCGTCGATGTTGAGGTAGGCGGCCAGCAGGCCCTCTAGGATGTGCAGGCGATCCTCGACCTTGCCCAGGCGATGCTCGAGGCGCCGTCGTACCGTCTTGCGTCGGAAAGTGAGCCATTCACCGAGCATGTCCGGCAGCGGCATCACCCGCGGGCGGCCGTCCAGCCCGATCACGTTGAGGTTGACGCGAATGTTCTTCTCGAGATCGGTGGTGGCGAACAGGTGCGCCATCATCGCCTCGATGTCGACGCGGTTGGAGCGCGGCTCGATCACCAGCCGTGTCGGCTCCTCATGGGTCGATTCGTCGCGCAAATCGTCCACCATGGGCAGCTTCTTGGCCTGCATCTGGGCGGCGATCTGCTCGAGCACCTTGGATCCGCTGACCTGATAGGGCAGCGCGGTGACCACCACCTTGCCCTCCTCCATGGTATAGCGGGCACGCAGTTTCACCGAGCCGCGGCCACTCTCGTAGAGCTTCTGAAGGTCGTCGCGGGAGGTGATGATCTCCGCCGCGGTGGGGAAATCGGGCGCTGGCATGTACTGCATCAGCTCGCCGGTAGTGGCGTCTGGATGGCGCAGCAGATGGCAGGTGGCCTCGACCACTTCGTGTACGTTGTGCGGCGGAATGTCGGTGGCCATGCCCACCGCGATGCCGGTGCCGCCGTTGAGCAATACATGGGGCAGGCGCGCCGGCAGCACCACCGGTTCGTTCATGGTGCCGTCGAAGTTGGGTGTCCAGTCGACGGTACCCTGGCCCAGTTCGGCGAGCAGCACCTCGGCAAACTTCGACAGGCGCGATTCGGTGTAGCGCATCGCCGCGAACGACTTGGGATCGTCGGGGCTGCCCCAGTTGCCCTGGCCGTCCACCAACGGGTAGCGGTAGCTGAACGGCTGGGCCATCAGCACCATCGCCTCGTAGCAGGCGCTGTCACCGTGAGGGTGGAACTTGCCCAGCACGTCGCCGACGGTACGCGCCGACTTCTTGTACTTGGCGCTGGCGTTCAGCGCCAGCTCGCGCATGGCGTAGACGATGCGCCGCTGTACCGGCTTCATGCCGTCGCCGATGTGCGGCAGCGCCCGGTCGAGGATGACGTACATCGAGTAATCGAGGTACGCCTTCTCGGTGTATTCGCGCAGCGAGAGGCGCTCGACGTCGCCCTCCGCCACCTGGATATCCATGGTCATACGATAAGCCCTTGGTCAGGGTTCAAGAACCGTTGTCTGCCCTATCCGCGGCTTACTCGGCGACAGGTCCCGAAGTGTCGGACCATTGCGGAGGCGCTGTGAACCCCTCCCTGGGCGCTACATTTGCCATCCATGGCAAATGACCTCCGCTACGACCTGTCCCCGGAGCCGCTCGTCCTGGCGCTACACTTCAATATCCGCGAGGTTGCCGTAATCTTCGAGCCAGCTCTTGCGGTCCGAGGCGCGCTTCTTGGCCAGCAGCATGTCCATCATCTCCATGGTGCCGTCGCCGATCTCGCGGGTGAGCTGCACCAGGCGGCGGGTCTCCACCGCCATGGTGGTCTCGCGCAGCTGCAGCGGGCTCATCTCGCCAAGGCCCTTGAAGCGCTGCACGTTAGGCGTGCCGCGTTTGCCCTCGAGGCGACGCAGGATTGCCGCCTTCTCGCTCTCGTCGAGGGCGTAGTGCACTTCCTTGCCCAGATCGATGCGGTAGAGCGGTGGCATGGCGACGTAGACGTGACCGGCATCGACCAGCGCCGGGAAGTGACGCACGAATAGCGCGCACAGCAGCGTGGCGATGTGCAGGCCGTCGGAGTCGGCATCGGCGAGGATGCAGATCTTGTGGTAGCGCAGCTGGCTGAGGTCGTCGCTGCCCGGGTCCATGCCCACCGCCACGGCGATGTCGTGGACCTCCTGGGAGCCGTAGATGTCGTGGCTGTCGACCTCCCAGGTGTTGAGGATCTTGCCGCGCAGCGGCAGGATCGCCTGGGTCTCGCGGTTGCGCGCCTGCTTGGCGCTGCCACCGGCCGAGTCGCCCTCCACCAGGAACAGCTCGCCCTGGGCCGGGTCCTGGCCGGAGCAGTCGGCCAGCTTGCCGGGCAGCGCGGGGCCGGCGGTGACCTTCTTGCGCGCCACTTTCTTGGCGCTCTTCTGGCGCCGCTGGGCAGCACTGATGACCATCTCGGCCAGCGCTTCGGCCTGGTCGACGTGATGATTCAGCCACAGCGAGAAGGCGTCCTTCACCACGCTGGAAACGAAGGCCGCCACGGTGCGCGACGAGAGTCGCTCCTTGGTCTGGCCGGCGAATTGCGGGTCGAGCATCTTCACCGAGAGCACGTAGGCGACCCGCTCCCACAGGTCCTCGGCGGTGAGCTTGACGCCCCGCGGCAGCAGGTTGCGGTACTCACAGAACTCGCGCAGGGCCTCGAGCAGGCCCGAGCGCAGGCCGTTGACGTGGGTGCCGCCCTGGGTCGTGGGGATCAGGTTGACGTAGCTCTCCATCAGCGTTTCGCCGCCCTCCGGGAGCCACTGCACCGCCCAGTCCACCGCCTGTTCGTCGTCGGCGAAGTGACCTATCAAAGGCGAGGCCGGCAGCACCTCGAAGCCGTCGGTGGCCTGGGCCAGGTAGTCGCGCAGCCCGTCCTCGTACTGCCAGACACTCTCGGCGCCGTCGGTTTCGACCAGGGTGACCTTGAGCCCGGGGCACAGCACCGCCTTGGCCCGCAGCAGGTGCTTGAGCCGCCCCATCGCCAGCCGGGGGCTGTCGAAGTAGGACTCGTCGGGCCAGAAGCGCACCAGGGTACCGGTGGTACGCTTGGCCACGCTGCCGATCTCGGCCAGCTCCGATACCTTGTCACCGTGCTCGAAGGCCATGCCGTGGCGGGCGCCGTCGCGCATCACCTCCACTTCCAGGCGCCGCGACAGGGCGTTCACTACCGACACGCCGACGCCATGCAGGCCGCCGGAGAAGCGATAGCTGGACTGGGAGAACTTGCCGCCGGCGTGGAGCCGGGTGAGGATCAGTTCGATCCCCGAGACACCATGTTCGGGGTGAATGTCGATCGGCATACCACGACCGTCGTCGGAGACTTCGATGCCACCGTCCTCGAGCAGGCGCACGGTGACTTCGCGGGCATGGCCGGCCAGCGCCTCGTCGACGCTGTTGTCGATGACCTCCTGGGCCAGGTGGTTGGGCCGGGTGGTGTCGGTGTACATGCCGGGGCGCTTGCGCACCGGGTCGAGACCGGAGAGAACTTCGATTGAGCTGGCACTGTACTGTGTCATGCGTGTCCCAAAGCCATTACGAATTCGATTGCGCTCCCAGCGGGGTTCCGCTCCTTTCCTGATGCCTGTCCAGTACGGAAGGCTCAACCAGAGGCCGCGACTGTCACGCGCCCCGGCTCCAGCCGGTGCCCACCGTGCGCCAGTATTGCCGGCAGGTACGTCTCCAGCATGCTGAACGCATGATCTCCTCCGGGGTGCAGGAGGGTCCTGGCGCCCCGATAGAGCGAGAAGGCATCCCTCGGGTCGAGCGTCTCGTCGGCCGTCCCCAGCAGCAGCAGGTAGCGCTCGGGGGAGACACGCTGCGGCATCAACGCTGCCAGCTCCTCACCATGCCCCGTCTCGATGACGAAGCGCTCGCCGGTATGCTCATTGTCGAAGGTCTCGCCGACCCACTCCGACACCAGCCGCGCCGGTCGTACAGCCGGGTTGATCAGCGCGGCCGGAAGGTCATGGCGCTCGGCCAGGCAGGTGGCCAGGAAACCGCCCATGGAGCTGCCCACCAGCAGCGGATTCGGGCCCAGCCCCTCGAGCAGGGCTTCAGAAAGCTGCAGGGCTGCCGCGGGGCGATGCGGCAGCTGCGGTGTCTCGCAGGGTAGCGCCAGTGCAGCGCAGGCAGCTCGCATCAGCACCGCCTTGGGCGAGCCGTAGCCACTGTTGAAGCCATGCAGGTAAAGCACGCCGCTGGCCTGCAGCGGCGCCAAGGGCGCATTCAGCATACCGAACCCACTGTATACATTACCAGCCCTTCCACGCTACCCCTTTTCGCCTTGCTTCAACGGTCACTCTCCCCGCTCGGCATGCCAGACCGCTTCGAGCAGGGCCCGGGTAGAAGCATCCATGTTCTCGTGACCGTGATGATCGGCCAGGATGCGTTCGGTCTCGCCGGCGATCTGCTTGCCCAACTCGACGCCCCACTGGTCGAAGGGGTTGATGCCCCAGATGGCGGCCTGAACGAACACCTTGTGCTCGTAGAGCGCAATCAGCGCCCCCAAAGTGGCCGGCGTCAGGCGATCGAGCAACAGCGTGGTGGAAGGCTGGTTACCGCGATAGCGCTTGTGCCCCGGCCGCTCGCCCGGCTCGTCAATGGCGTCGTCGCCGAGCATCAACAGGCGCGACTGGGCGAAGCAGTTGGCTAGCGTCAGGCGGTGCTGGGCCATCAAGTGCTTACGGGTCGCCGCATCCTCGACGTCGTCGTAGCGCGTGAGCGGAGCGATGAAGTCGCACACCACCGGCTGGGTGCCCTGGTGCAACAGCTGGTAGAAAGCATGCTGGGCGTTGGGACCAAGCTGGCCCCACAGCACCGGACAGGTCGAGTAGCTCACCTGACGGCCGTCGTGGGTGGCCGACTTGCCGTTGGACTCCATCTCGAGCTGCTCGAGATAGGCGGCGAAGTGCTCCAGGCGGCCATCGTAGGGCAGAATCGAGTGGGCGCGGATGTCGAGGAAGTTGACGTTCCAGATGCCTGCTAGCGCCAGCAGCACCGGCAGGTTGTCGCCAAGAGGCGCCTTGGCAAAATGCTCGTCCATGGCATGGGCGCCGGCCAGCAGCTCACGAAAGTTGGCCATGCCGATCACCAGGGCAATGGGCAGGCCAATCGCTCCCCACAGTGAGTAGCGTCCTCCGACCCACTCCCAGAACAGCAGTTGGTTGGCCTCGGCGATGCCCCACTCGCTCATCTTCTCGGGCTTGGCCGAAACGCCGACGAAGTGCTGGCGCATCACCATTTCCTCGTCCACGCCCTGGATGCCGTCGTTCACCAGCCGCGCCAACAGCCAGTCGCGGGCGGTACGCGCGTTCGACAGGGTGTCGATGGTGGTGAACGATTTCGACGAGATCACGAACAGGGTGGTCTCGGGGTTGAAGCGGTTGAGGTAGTCGGCGAGCTGCGAGCCGTCCATGGTGGAGGCAAAGTGCACTTCCACGTGATGTGCGTCGGCGGGGCGGTAGTCGGCCAGCGCATGGGTCACCATCAGCGGGCCGAGATCGGAGCCACCCACCCCCAGGTTGACCACATCGTGAATCGGTCGGCCGGTGGCCCCGCGCCACTGCCTGGCGTGCAGGCGCGCGACCATGGTGGCCATGCGGTCAAGCGTGGCATGCACGCCGGGAACTACGTCCTCGCCGTCGACGACCAGTGAAGCCTCGGCGGGCAGGCGAAGCGCGGTATGCAACGCCGGGCGATCCTCGCTGACATTGACACGCTCTCCGGCCAGCAGTGCCTGGATCCCTTCCGGCACCCCGGCTTCACGCGCCAGGTCCAGCAGCAACGCAAGCGTCGTGTCGCTCCAGCGCTGCTTCGACAGGTCGAGGGTCAGCCCCGCCGCCTGCTGAGTGAAAGCGTGGCCTCGCGCCTGGTCGAGGAACAGCTCGCGCAGGTGAGTGGTGCGCATCTCCTCGGCGTGTTCCATTAGCCGCTGCCAGGCGCCAGTCTGGTCGATGGGGGCGTGGTTCATAGCAATCCTCCTTGACATCGTGCGGGAGCAACCGCGTCGTAGACGGCCAGCGTGAGACGAGCGAATCCTTCGCCCATAGGCTAGCCTTGTATCCGCCTGTAAATCTACAGTGCGAACCGCATCGGGGTCTCGCCTGCATGCCGGCTCTGCATATTTCGCTGGCGATACGGCGCGTCACCCGTGCAGCCGGACGGCGGCAGGCGTAGAATGCTGGCCTGTTCCACGTAACCGGCTTGCTCATGAGTGACGCATCTTATCGCGACGCGATCTTTTCCACACCCCTGGACCGGGTTGCGCGCTTCTCCTTCGACGAACGGGTGGTGGCCTGCTTCCCCGATATGATCCGTCGCTCGGTACCGGGCTATGGCCAGATACTGGGCATGCTGGGACTGATCGCCGGGCGCCACCTGCGCCACGGCGCCCATGTCTACGACTTGGGCTGTTCGTTGGGCGCGGCCAGCCTGGCGCTCGCCGGCCAGTTGCCTGCCGATGCCTTCAGACTCACCGCGGTGGACATCTCGCCGGCCATGGTCGCCCGCGCCCGCGAGACCCTCGCCGCCGAGTGCCCGCAGCACGCAATTGATGTAATCGAGGGCGACATTCGCACGCTCGACTACCGGCCGTCGGGCATGGTGATCCTTAACTTCACCCTGCAGTTCCTGCCACCCGAGGACCGCGAAACGTTGCTGGCGCGTCTCTACGCGGCGCTGGAGCCCGGTGGCGTGCTGATACTCTCCGAGAAGGTGATCGACCCCGACGAGCGCGACAACGCCTGGCGGGTGGAGCGCTATCACGACTTCAAGCGCGCCAACGGCTATAGCGACATGGAAATCAGTCAGAAGCGCACGGCGCTGGAAAACGTGCTGGTACCGGACACCCTCGAGGCACACCATGCACGCCTCGCTCGGGCCGGCTTCTTGCGCTCGCTGACCTGGTTCCAGTACCTCAACTTCGCCTCGCTGATCGCGTTCAAGGAGGCCTGAGGTGGCAATCCCCGTCGAACAGCGCCCTCTCTATCGCGCCTTTATCGACCAGGGCCTGGAGGCCTGGCTCTCTCGCCTGCCCGAACAACTGGCCCAAGGGCTCGATCGCAAGCGCTACGGCGACCTGCCGGCCTGGGAGAAGGCGGTGGCCAAGTTGCCCGCGCTACCCGAGGCGCGCGACGTGAACCTCGACAGCGATACGGTGACAGTCGCCTGCGAGCTGGACGAAAGCCGGCGTCGTCAGTGCGAGAACCTGCTGCGCAAGCTCGCGCCATGGCGCAAGGGGCCCTACCGGCTAGCCAGCATCCATATCGACACCGAGTGGCGCTCCGACTGGAAGTGGCAGCGAGTGGCACCACATCTGGCCGACTTGCGCGGCCGGCGCGTGCTCGACGTCGGCGGCGGCAGCGGTTATCACGCCTGGCGCATGGCCGGCGCCGGTGCCGCCTTCGTACTGGTGATCGACCCCTCGCCGCGCTTCTACTACCAGTTCCAGGCGCTGCGACATTTCGTCGGCGACGCCGACGACGGACGCACCCACTTCCTGCCGGTAGGCATCGAGGACGTACCCGAGCGGCTCGCCTTCTTCGACACGGTGTTCTCCATGGGCGTGCTCTACCACCGTCCTTCGCCGCTGGAGCATCTGCTGCAGCTCAAGGACGCTTTGCGCCCCGGCGGCGAACTGGTACTGGAAACGCTGGTAGTGGAAGGCGATGCTACCACCGTGCTGCTGCCCGGCGAGCGCTACGCCGCCATGCCCAATGTTTACTTCCTGCCCTCTTCCACTGCGCTCTGCCATTGGCTCGAGCGCTGCGGGCTCATTAACGTGCGCGTGGTGGACGAAGCGGTCACTTCACTGGAAGAGCAGCGCTCCACCGACTGGATGACCTTCCAGTCGCTGGTCGACTTCCTCGACCCGAACGACCCGAGCAAGACCCGCGAGGGCTACCCGGCGCCAAGGCGCGCCGTGGTGATCGCGACAAAACCGCTGTAACGAGTAGATGTTGCGCTAGGAAGTCTCGACGTCGACCTCGGCGCTTTCTTCGACGCCCTCTGCCGCCAGGCCGCTCAGGATCGGACAATCCGGGCGTTCGTCCCCGTGACAATGATCGACCAGATGCTCCAGGGTCTGGCGCATGTCCTGCAGCTTCTTGATCTTGAGATCCAGCTCCTCGATGTGTGCCTGAGCGACAGCCTTGACGTCGGCACTGGCCCGATGGCGGTCCTGCCACAGGGCGAGCAAGTTGCCCATCTGCTCCACCGAAAAACCCAGATCACGGGCCCGGGAGATGAAACGAAGCGCGTGCACGTCCTTCTCGCTGAAGACCCGGTATCCCGACTCCGTTCGCTTGATCGGTGGAATCAGGCCGATGCTCTCGTAGTAACGAATCATCTTTCCCGAGATGCCGGAAGCCTTCGCCGCTTGTCCGATATTCATCAGCCACCTCTTATTTGAAGACCTTGGACGCAGGAAGAAACCCGAGGGCAGGTGCAGGCGTCATGCTTGACCTTACAACAATGGGAAGGTTTATGCTGCTTATCACTCGCACAATCCATCGCTCTCATAAACAGGAGAGACCTCATGCTGAAACTCAACGTGCCTGACATGTCCTGCAACCACTGTGTCTCGGCGATCTCCGCGGCAATCGAATCCGTGGACAACGACGCCAGCATGGAATTCGACCTTGCGCATCGGCAAGTGAACGTTGAAAGCAACGCACCTATTGAAGCGATCAAGGCAGCCGTCGAAGAGGCTGGCTACCCCAATCAGGTAGCATAATCAGAACCTTTCCACTACTGGAAGGTTGCATGCATAGTACCCCCTCCCATCGAGACGGAGTCACAAGCCATGTCAACAAACGAGGCGGTTTCGGCAGTTCTTGACGATTCCAGCGCCAGCCACACGTACTCGCTGGCCATCGAAGGCATGAGCTGTGCCTCCTGCGTGGGTCGAGTCGAAAAGGCGATCCTTGGCGTGCCCGGTGTCGTCGACGCTTCCGTCAACCTGGCCACCCAGCGCGCCCAGGTAGCCTTCGTTTCCGACCAGGCAGACCTCGCCGGTGTCGTTCAAGCGGTAGACAGCGCAGGCTATCCCGCCGTGACCGACACTATCGAGCTGACGGTCAATGGCATGAGCTGTGCCTCCTGCGTCGGACGCGTCGAGCGCAAGCTCGCCAGCGTGCCCGGCGTGCTCGAGGCCAGCGTCAACCTGGCTACATCGACGGCAACAGTGAAAGTGGTTGCCGAGACCGTGACTCCGCAACGCCTGATCGAGGCGGTGCGGGCCGCCGGCTTTGATGCCGAAGCTGCCAGCGACGCACCGGATCGAAGTGACCGAGAGCATGAGGCGCGCGAACGGGAAATCGCCGAACTGAAGCGCGCGGTGACCATCGCCGGGATCTTCTCGCTCCCTCTCTTCGTACTGGAGATGGGCTCGCATTTCATTCCAGGGCTCCATCACTGGCTGCAGATGAGCATGGGGCAGCAGAACCTGTTCTACCTGTTCTTCGTCCTGGCCTCGATCGTGCAGTTCGGCCCCGGCCTGCGCTTCTACCAGAAGGGTTGGCCCGCCCTATTGCGAGGCGGCCCGGACATGAACTCGCTGGTGATGCTAGGCACCTCCGCCGCCTGGGGCTACTCGGTGGTGGCCACCTTTCTGCCACAAGTGCTGCCGGCCGGCACGGTGAACGTCTACTACGAAGCGTCAGCGGTGATCATCACGCTGATTCTCGTCGGGCGCTATTTCGAGGCGATCGCCAAGGGGCGTACCAGCGAGGCGATCAAGGCGCTGATGAAGCTCCAGGCCAAGACCGCCCGGTTAATCCGCGACGGTGAGGAAATGGAGATCGGCATCGACGAGGTGCGCCAGGGCGATATCGTGCTGGTACGCCCCGGCGAGAAGATCCCGGTGGATGGCCAGGTCATCGACGGAAGCTCCTTCGTCGACGAGTCGATGATCACCGGCGAACCCGTACCGGTGCGCAAGGAAGCCGGTGCGGACGTGGTCGGCGGTACCCTCAACAAGGTGGGCAGCTTCAGTTTCCGCGCCACCAAGGTCGGTTCCGACACCCTGCTGGCGCAAATCGTGCGCATGGTCGAGCAGGCCCAGGGCTCGAAGCTGCCCATCCAGGCCATGGTGGACAAGGTCACCCACTACTTCGTGCCGGCCGTGCTCATGGCCGCCCTGATCACGATCGGCGTTTGGCTTATCTTCGGTCCCGAGCCGGCGCTGACTTTCGCCCTGGTCAACGGTGTGGCGGTGCTGATCATCGCCTGTCCGTGTGCCATGGGCCTGGCCACCCCCACCTCGATCATGGTGGGCACCGGCAAAGCGGCGAAGATGGGTGTGCTATTCCGCAAGGGAGAAGCTTTGCAGTCGCTGCGCGACGCCAAGGTGATCGCACTGGACAAGACCGGCACCCTGACCAAGGGCCGGCCCGAACTCACCGACCTGGTGGTGGCCGAGGGCTTCGAGGAGGCCGATTCGCTGCGCCTGGTGGCTTCCGCCGAGCGCCAGTCGGAACACCCCATCGCCGAGGCGATCGTCAACGCCGCCAAGGCCCGCGGGCTGGAGCCTGCCGGTGTCCAGGAGTTTGAGGCCATCCCCGGCTTCGGGGTCGCTGCCCAAGTCGAGGGACACCGGGTGGATGTCGGTGCCGACCGCTACATGCGCAAGCTGGGTCTGGACGTGGAAGCCTTCGCCCAGACCGCACAACGGCTCGCCGACGAGGGCAAGTCGCCGCTCTATGCGGCCATCGACGGCCGCCTGGCCGCGATCATCGCCGTCGCCGACCCGATCAAGGAGTCCACGCCGGCCGCCATCCGCTCGCTGCACGCCGAAGGCCTGCAGGTCGCGATGATCACCGGCGACAACCGGCGCACTGCCGAAGCCATCGCCCGTCGCCTCGGCATCGACAAGGTCGTAGCCGAAGTGCTGCCCGACGGCAAGGTGGATGCAGTGAAGAGCCTGCAGGCAGAAGGCGGCCTGGTGGCCTTCGTGGGCGACGGCATCAACGACGCCCCGGCGCTGGCACAGGCCGACGTGGGCATCGCCATCGGCACCGGTACCGACATCGCCATCGAGTCCGCCGATGTGGTGCTGATGTCCGGCGACCTGCGCAACGTGCCCAATGCCATCGCGCTGTCACGGGCCACCATCCGCAACATCAAGCAGAACCTATTCTGGGCCTTCGCCTATAACACCGTGCTGATCCCGGTGGCCGCCGGCGCGCTATTTCCCGCCTTCGGGATCCTGCTCTCGCCGATCTTCGCCGCCGTGGCCATGGCCGCCTCGAGCATTTGTGTACTCAGCAACGCGCTGCGCCTCAAGGGCTTCCGGCCCCCGATCGCGATCGAAGCGGATGAAGGCGCTCCAGCACGCCAGCGGGAGGTGCAGAGCGCCTGATGGCTTTGCACCTTCCGCTGAAGGTGGGCAAATGATGAAGCTTGGTGAGTTGTTGCCTCCAGGAGTTGTTGCCTCCAGTCAGGCTCTATACCCCAAAAGGATAGGTATCCGGCACCTCCTCGGGTCGCCACAGCTCGCCCTTGTCGAACGGCTCCACGGCACGGGTCTCGTCGACATGGAAGACGGCGTCGAACTGCTGGGCCACTGATGCCTTGAAGTAGTGGCTGATGCGCTCCGACTCGGGCCGGTAGATCACGCCGATGGCACGTTCCCACAGCGGCTCCTTCAGAGGGGCCGCACGCTCGCCGAGCGGCAGGTAAAAGTCGCCGACACCGCTGTCGTGGAACAGCCGCTCGACGCTCTCCTGCATGGAGGGCCGCACCCGGCGGTGCTCCACCGGGCCGTCCCAGTCATGGGCTGCCGAGACGAAGCCGGTATGGGTGGTAAAGCCCACCAACAGCGCTTGGTCGGCACCGAAGCGATGGCGCGCCAGTTGGCCAACGTTGTGCTGGCCGCGATGCCAGCCCATATCGGTGAACGAGGCATCGCCCAGGTGCGAGTTGTGTGCCCACACCACCACCTTGCCCTGCCCGCCCTGGCGGCGCAGGTATTCGCGCAGTTCGGCGATGGTGTCGGTCATGTGCTCGTCGCGCAGGTTCCAGGTGTCCACCCGTGAGCCGAACATGGCACGATAATAATGCTCCGCATTCACCACCACGCGGGCGTTCTGCTCGGCGAAGAACTGCTCGTCTCGCGAGCGCCGGCCATCTTCGCGCAGGTAGCCGGTCGACTTCTCCAGCAAGTCGGCCAGCAGCCTGACCGCAGCCTCTTCACAAACTCGGCTGAGGCCAAAGGCCGCATCGTGGCCATAGCGGACCGGGTCGCCGCCATGATCGAGGCAGCCGTATCCCTCGCGGGCGATTCCCGCCTGTTCCGGGTCGATGCCTTCGAGATACTCGATCACCGCTTCCGCCGAGCGGTGCAGGCTGTAGATGTCCAGGCCGTGGAAGCCCACCTGCTCGCTGGCCTCCTTGCCGGCGTTGTGCTCCTCGAGCCAGCCGATGAAATCGCGCACCTCGGTGTTGCGCCACATCCACTGCGGAAAGCGCTGAAAATCGTCGAAGGCGGTCTTGAGGGTATCGTCGCCTTCGCCGCGGGCATAACGGTTGAGCCGTAGCGCATCGGGCCAGTCGGCCTCGACGATCACCGCCTCGAAGCCCTTCTCGCGAATCAGCCGCCGGGTGATCTCGGCGCGCATGCGATAGAACTCGGCCGTGCCGTGGGAGGCCTCGCCGAGCAGTACCAGTGAGCGCTCACCCACCTGCTCCAGCAAGTCGTCGTAATCGACACTGCGACCGGCGAGCGGCTTGGCGTTGTCGCGGATGTAATCCCGGGGAGTCGTCATGATCGCACCTCCTCCATGAAGGCCTGTGACTACATCCAGAACTGTAGAAATCCCCTCCGCTTGCACACAAGCCAACTTCGCCACAAGCCACAATAAGACAAATAGGCGAGCCTGATGAAGCGCAAGGCGCACGGAGCGCAGGAAGCGCAGGAAGCGCAGGAAGCGCAGGAAGCGCAGGAAGCGCAGGAAGCGCAGGAAGCGCAGGAAGCGCAGGAAGCGCAGGAAGCGCAGGAAGCGCAGGAAGCGCAGGAAGCGCAGGAAGCGGAGCCTATGGGGTATAGGTGAGCATTACGAGCACCGCGCAACACAGCGATTCGCAGGCGCAGCCATTTGTCCTAGCGACGAAGTATCACCAGCCAACGCCCCAGGTTCAATATGCTCGCCAGCGACGCCGCCACGTAGGTGAAGGCGCAAGCGGTCAGCACGTGGCGTGCGCCGGGCATATCGTAGGGTGGCACGTACTCCTTGAGCAGCGGCAGGGCGCGATTGAAGCTGGCGTCGAACTCCACCGGCAGGGTCACAAGGTGCACCAGCGCCGCCGTGCCGAAGCTGATCACCGCTGCTGCGATGACGATGGCCAGCCCGCCGGGTAGTCGAGTCAGGATGAACAGGAAGGGGGCGGCCATCATCAGCAGCGCGCCGAGCTTCTCGGCCCGCTGCGCCACGCCGACCATGCGTGCCCGGGCGGCCAGCGGTGCATAGCCCTCGTGGTGCTGAATGGCATGGCCGACCTCGTGGGCGGCCACCGTCACTGCAGTGAGCGAGCGCCCCTCGTAGTGCTCGCGGGAGAGTCGCACCCGTCGCGCCTCCGGATCGTAATGGTCGCCCTGCTCGGTCATCTCCACCTTGACCCCTTCGATACCCATGCGGCGCAGCAGATGATCGGCCAGCTCGGCGCCGGTGCCGGGATAGTCGTCGCGGCCACGAGAGTGGCGCGACAACACCCACTTGGCCCAGACGTTGGGCAACAGGAAGATGGCCAGCAGCAGGACAATGACAACTACGATCATGGCGTCAAACGTCTCGTCTCAGAGATCCTGGAAAGGCCCTAGCGTACCCCGTTCGGGTTCAAGCTGTCGCGACCAGCAGAACGCAATCGCCCCGGCCAGATGGCCGGGGCGATATGCATGCAGCGCTATTCAAGGCGACACTCAGGCCGTGGCAGGTGCCGACTCGACGTCTCGCATCAGCGTCTCGAAGGGTACACCGGCCCTGGTTGCAGGCGTGACCGACTGCACCTCACCGCCACTGTCATGATCGCGGGTCTTGGCATACTCCACCGCTTCGATGGCGCTCTTGCCATGGTCGATGGCCGCCAGAGCCCATTTCCAGCCGGTGCCGTAGGCGACAGGCCCCTTGACCGGGATGCGCACCAACTTGTTGAACATCTCGTAGACACCGTCGGGGCCTGCAATGATCATCTCGACCCGCGTCACGTGGGGCTTGTCGTTGCGTGGCGCCCCGGCGTTGAGCCACTCCATGACCTCCCACCACTCCTGTTGTTCGCCGGCGAAGGCGACCCACTCACCATTGTCGAGCTGGAACAGCTTCTGCGCATGGTTGTAGGTCGAGCCATTGACACTGATCAGCGAATCCGTCGCGAGAGTCGTTCCGTCCCATACGATTGTAGTCATGAGAGTACCTCGGTGTAGATCGGGCGCGAGCTTCAACGAAAATTGAACGAAGCTCCTTGCGTCAGGCGCAGAGTAAAGTCGAAAAACGCAAGAAATCGACACACAGGTTAACGATTCTGTAGCCCGCTCGAAGCACATAACAGACAGTAGGGTTTGCGCCAAATCGAACTATCGATCCGATTCCCGCCGCACCATCTCCAATCCTTCGGCAGCAATCAGCCCTTGTTGAAAGGCATGTTCCGCCATGGCCAGGCTGTCGTCGGCCAGCACCAGGTTGCAGCCGGTATGGTGAATCTCGTCACGCAGCATATCGATAGCGCGTTCACGCTCGGGCTTGCGCTCGACCCGACGGATATAAACTGCCCGAATCCGCTCGGGATACTGGTGCACGATACGTGTGTAGACCTCGGGATCATGCTGACCGCTGTCACCGATCAGCACACAGGGCAGCTCGTCGCGCATCGACAGTATGTGCTGGATCATGCCGTACTTGTGCTCCTCGGCGCGACGCGGCCAGGGCTTGCGCCAGGAGATGCCCCATTCGCGCAGGAACAGAATGGGACCCACGGGGATTCGGTTGAGCTGGAAGA